>VBMI01000036.1 GCA_005878955.1 Methanobacteriota archaeon | reverse complement strand
CGGACGTCCGCGAGGTTCCGCCGCATCACCTTCCCGGGCAGGATCGCCTGGAGGGTCTCCGGGGTCGTGATGAGGACGTCGGGCGGCTTCGCGGTCTGCCGCCTCCGGTCCTTCTGAGGCGTGTCCCCGTGGCGGATGTCCACCTCCAGCCCGAGGGCGCCGCACAGCCGCGAGAGCCGGCCCTGCATGTCCCGGTTGAGCGCCCGCAGCGGGGTGATGTACAGGAGTCCGATCCCCTGCCGCTCGGACCCGGCGAGGCGGTCCAAGACCGGGAGGAGGGCGGCCTCCGTCTTCCCGCTCCCCGTCGGCGCGATGACGAGGACGTCGTGCCCCTCGAGGATCTTCGGGATCGCCGCGACCTGCGGCGGCGTGGGCTTCGTGAAGCCCATCCCGCGCAGGAGCTCCTGGGCCCTCTCGCTGAACAGGGAGAAGGGATGTGGGAGCGGGTCGAGGGTCACGGAACGTTGTGGAGGGCCCTCCCGCTAGATAAATCTCGCCGCGGGGGGAGCGAACGCGACCCGCACAAGGCTTAGGTGGACCGGCGGGTTCGACGCTCCGATGACGGAACCGCTGCGGGCGTTCGTGGAGGGCGAGTTCCCGGTGATCCCTTCCGAGATGCGGGTCCTCCAGGTCCTCGCGGTCGACGCGGTCGCGGAGTTCCAGCGGTCCCTGGACCCCGGTGCACGGGCCTCCGAGCTCTCGGACGAGGACGTCGTCGCGCGCCTCCTCGACCCGCGGGCCTTCGGCCTCTTCGCCCGCCGCGTCCTGGACGCCCGCGTCTCGCGGGAGGTGAAGATCGCGGTCGCGGACCGGGCGTTCGACCTGATCCCCATCCCCGCGAGCGAGCACGCGGTGCTGCGGGTGGACGAGCGGACGCCCCCCGGGCTCCTGCGCCTCGTGCGGTTCCTCCTGGAGAACGAGGCGTTCAGCGTCCTCCACCTCCTGCACCTCGTCTACGCCGCATTCCTAGACCCGGACCTCCTGCGGCGGTCCGACCGTGCGACGCGCGCGTGGGTGCTGATGGCGATCGTCGCCCGCGGAGAGTTCCCGGAGGCGCAGCGACTCCTCGCCTCGTTCCAGTTCCTCGCCTCCATGGCCCCGAGGGACGCGGCCTCCGCGTTCGACGGGATCGTGAAGGCGAAGTTCGTGTCCCCGACGGTCCGGAGCGGGCTGGCCGCCGCGGCGAGCAGCTCCGACGGCGGGCGGGCGTGGTTCGAGGCGATCGCGGTGCAGGAGGGCCTCGTATCGCCCGCCACGGGGTCTGAGGTCTCTGATGTCGAGCGGGCCGCCCGCGTCCCGGTCCTGCCGGAGAACGTGCGGGTCCGGGCGCGCCGGTGGCTCGAACGGCAGCCCGCTGTGGGCCCGCCGCCGACTTAATCCGCCTCGCCGAACTCCCCGGCGACACCGCGGTCCTGGAGGAGCCGTTGCCCCGCCTGGCGTAACCGGTCCCCGAGCACCTCATCGATTCTTTCGTCGTCGAGCGGGCGCAGGACGGTCGTCCCGAGCTCGCCGGCGATCGCCTCCGTCTCCCTCGGGTATCGGCTGATCAGGTTCAGGTAGGACATCGTCGCCGCGACGCCGCGGGGTCCGGACTCCGAGAACGCCCTCTCGATCCGCAGGAGGTCCTCGACGTAACTGTCATACCCGGAGGGCCGGGTCTCCGCGACCCGCCTCACGAACGTCGTCCGCGCCTGCGTGCGTTGCATCTCGAGGTTCCCGTCCCGCGGCCGTCCGAGACCCTGCCCGTAGATATATCTTGCCGTGAACGACATCGGCATACGCCGAATTCCTTCGGCGGGAGCCGATGGTCGTTATCACGAAGGACGCGCAGGGAAAGGGCCTTCTAGGCGAGGGCGTGTGGAACGCCCGGTGGGCGGCATGGTCTCGGGGAGCGGGCGGGTGGCCCTCGTCACGGGATGCTCGAGCGGGATCGGGGAGGCGACGGCGGTCGCGTTGGCCCGCACGGGGTTCCGGGTGTTCGCGTCCGGGCGCACGCAATCGGGCGTCGAGCACCTCCGGGCCGTTTCCCCCAACCTCGAGCCGATCGAGCTCGACGTGACGAGCGACCCGTCGATCGAGCGGGCGGTGACCCGCGTCCTCGAGTCCGCGGGCCGGATCGACGTGCTCGTGAACAACGCGGGCGTTGCGATCTTCGGGGCGGTCGAGGACCTTGACCGCGACACGCTCCGCCGGCAGTTCGAGGTGAACGTGTTCGGTGCGGTCGCCATGTGCCGGGCCGTGCTCCCGGCGATGCGCCGCCAGGGCCGCGGCACCATCGTGAACGTGAGCTCCGTGGCGGGACGGTTCTCGACCCCGCTCCTCGGCGCGTACTGTGCCTCGAAGTTCGCCCTCGAGGCGTTCAGCGACGCGCTTCGCAACGAGGCGCGGCCGTTCGGGATGCGGGTCGTCGTCGTGGAGCCGGGGGCGACGGAGTCGGGGTTCAGGGACCGGGCCGCACGGGAGAGCGACGCGGTCCTCGGGCGCGTGGGTTCTGTGTACGCGCGGGTCTACCGGGCCGCCCTCCAGAACTACACGACCCCTGCGATTGCGACCACAGCGGACCGCGTCGGGCGGCGAATCGCGCGGATCGCGACCCGGCGCCGTCCCGCCGCGCGGTACCGGGTCCGGTGGTACGATACCGCCGCGATTGCCCTGACACGGGTCCTCCCTCCGCGGGTGATGGACCTCATCGTGTCCCGGTGGATCGGTCTGGACCGGCTTCGTGTCGCACGATGAGGTGTGGAGGAGCGGGCGGGCGCGCGTCCCCGGCGTCCTTCGTGCGATGATAATCATGGGCCAAGTTTCTTACGCCCCGATACTCCCTTTCTCTTGAGGGATATGGCGATCGACGCCCAGTTCTGGAGCACTGCGGGCTTCACAGCCCTCATTGGCCTCATCGCGTTCATCGCCTTCATGGCGTACTGGTCCCTCCGCCGGATGGACGACGTCGTCCTCCGTGCGAGGATGTACATGAACCGGAAGCGGCTGTTCGCGGGCTTCCTCGCCGTCGCGGTCGCGATGATCACGCTCTTCGTGCTCGTCCTCGTGGGACTCGTGTTCGTCGCGGCGGACCTGGCGATGCCGTCTACGGTGTCCCTGGGCCTGTTCGTCGTCTCCTTCGCCTTCCTCGGGGTCGGCTGCTACAACTTTTACGCCCTCTCGCGACCCCCCACCGCGCGCCGGCCCGCCCCGGAGGCGGAGTGATGGAGCTCGAGGTCTCCGTCGAGGACGTACCCCAGAAGAGCGTTGAGGCGACGTTCGAGGAGATCTTCCAACGCGCGATGCGGAAGCAGCCGCAGATCCAGCACATCGTCGTCTCCTCGGAGCAGGGGCTCGTCATCGCGTACAAGGCGAGGATCAAGGGTGCGGAGTCGCAGCTCGCCGCCCTCAGCCCCGTGCTCGGAGACGCGGGAGAGGCGCTCTTCAACGCACTGTCCCTGACCCCGCTCGGCGAGATCATGCTCGTCGGCTCGGAGGGGACCGCGTACTTCGCTCGGCTGAAGTCGGCGCCCGCGTTCCTCCTGGTCGGTGCGAAGGGGCAGGTCAACATCGGGCTCCTCCGGATCATCGCCGCAGACATCGAGTCGGGAGCCGGCGGCGTCTTGGCCCAGCTCCTCCAGTAGTCGATGCCGGACATGGCCGTCCGGTTCTGCCATTCGCCACCCGCGTTCTCGAACGCTCGCCGAGGGTCCGACGGGGCCCGAGCGGTTCCCTGAAATTCCGTCGAGCGGCCGCGTGTTCCCACACGTTCTATGGAGAAAACGATACTGGCTACGCTATTCTTAAATAGAACTGGCCCGCATCGCGCCATGCGCAAAGGGGATTCCCGTGTTCTGCCAAAAATGTGGGAAGCAGATTCCCGACGGAGCCACGTTCTGCAACTCCTGCGGGGGCCAGCAAGGCGTCGTCGCCCAGGCCCCGACGGCACCCGCATATCCCGGTGCACCGCCCGCTCCGGGCTACCCGGGCCAGGCCCCGCCGGGCTACCCGCCGCAGCAACCGGCCGCGCCGCCGGCGCACCCCGCCGCGTACGCGCCGGCGGGCACGACGGACCTGAAGTGCTCCTCGTGCGGCGCCCCGCTGAAGCCCCAGAGCGGGCTCACCCTGATCACGTGCGACTACTGCGGGGTCGCGACCTCCCTCGGGAGCGGTGGGTGGTCCGTGATTCAGAAGCATTTCATGCTCGACAACCGGATCGACCAGGAGACCGCGCTGGCGTCCGGCGGGAAGTGGCTCGACCAGGGCCTCCTCCGCCGGAACGTCGCGAAAAACGCGGAGCTCCTCGAGGCGACCCTCCGCTTCGTCCCGTACTGGATCGTCCCCACGAGCGTCACCGCGGACATCCAGGGCCTGAAGGGGGGCGGGGCGACGAGCCTCCACACCGGGGACGGCGCGGGGAGGACCGCGGCGAAGATCGGGCTCTCGATCCTCGCGGGCGCGGCCGCCGCGGCCGCCGCGAACCAGCGCGGGGGACACGTCCAGATGAACCAGCCCCAGCCCGTCCGCGTGCGGGACCGGATCAACGTGTTCTACAACATCCCCGTCGTCGGCGTCCGCGGGTACAACAAGTACCAGCCGGACGACGGGTACACGTTCAACGTGCAGGGCAAGACGTCCTACGACAAGAAGAAGACCGGCGGCGTCGAGACCCTTGACGGGGACGTGGCGGAGCAGGAAGCGATGCAGTTCGCGCAGAGCCTCGCCCAGAAGTACGCGGAGAAGGAGGCGAAGAAGCGCGTGGACACCCTGGAGTCCTTCGTGCCGTACTTCCAGCAGTCCCCCGGGGAGCTCCTGCACGCGCCCGTGTGGTTCGTGCGGTACCGCCACAAGGGGGCGAAGGAGATGTTCATCCTCATCGACGGGAACGCGAGTAAGGTGATCGACGGCGAGAGGCCTTCGGTCTCCCTGTGGTGACGAAGGTTCAAGAACGCCGTGGGAATACCACGAGAACGTTGAAATACTGCGACTCGCAAAGAAGTGAGTTCGGAGAAGAACATCGGGAGGGACACACATCCCCGACATCCGTGAACGCGTCGAGGCCGACCGCGGGCTGATCAAGAAGATCCAACTCCGGATCCCGGGATACGCGGGGTACCGGAGGCGCGAGGACATCCGCGCGGCGGACAACCTGCTCCGGATCCAGATCTACGGCAAGATGAAGGACTTCCGGACGGAGCTCGAGGCGTCCCGGGAGGCCGCCGCCCAGAACTCCCCGATGATCAGCCTCTCGAACCTCGGGAACGTGATCTTCGAGCTCGAGGGCATGGAGGCCCGGGTCCGGCACGCGGAGCAGGGCTACTCCGGCTTCAGCGCGGCGATCCGCGTCGAGGAGGAGGAGCTCGACCGGCTGTACGAGTACGACTACGCGATGATCGAGGGCCTCGAGCGGGCGACGAACGACCTGGCCGCGCTGCGCTCCGCCGCGGAGGGCAACGACAAGCCCGGGTTCGACAACTCCGTCCGCGCCCTGCGGGCGGACCTGAAGGCGTTCGACGATGCGTTCAAGCAGAGGATCGCGGTTATCTCGGGCACGGCGGTGAAGTGAGATGTTCTTCTCAGTGTTCTTGTTCGGTGGCGGGCGTCGTACGGACCAGACCGCGGGCCGCGGCGAGGGGCTCAGCTCCTCGATGACGGTCGCGTGGGACGACGCGTTCAAGCGGAACAACAACGTCGCAGAACGCGCCGATCCTCGGCAACCTGATCAAGGCCCTCTCCGGCGTCGTCCAGCAGGCGGAGGTGTACTACCTCCAGAAGCGGATCTTCGACGGGAAGTTCGGCTCGAAGGAGCCCTTCATCTTTGAGGACCCCGACTTCGACCTGATCGAGCTCCGCACGTTCGGCGAGTTCCGGTACAAGCTCGGCTCGCCGGAGGCGTTCATCAACCAGTTCGTCGGGACGTTCGGCGCCGCGACCTCCGCGGAGGTGGAGGAGCGGATCCGCGAGGAGATGGTGAAGCAGGTGTACGTGACCCTCGGGAAGATGAAGTCCGCGGGGATGAAGGTCACCCAGCTCGCGACGAACCTCAACGAGATCGAGCAGCGGGTGCTGATGGAGACGAAGCCCCACTTCTCGACCCTCGGCCTCGAAGTCGTCCAGGTCAGCGGCCTGAGCATCCCGCTCCCGGAGAGCGTGAAGGCGGCCGTCGCGACGGCCTCCGCGGGCCGGATCCTGAACCGGAACCCCGCTACGGGGACCCAGCAGTATGCCTTCGCGGACGCGATGAAGAGCGCGGCGGCGAACCCGAGCGGCGGCGCCGGCGCGGGCTTCGGCCTCGGCGCCGGGATCGGCATGGGGTATTCCATGGCGGGCCAGATGGGCCAGATGCAGGCCCCGCAACAGGTGAAGGTGTGCCCGAAGTGCGGGTCCCAGCAGCCCACGACCCAGAAGTTCTGCGGGTCCTGCGGCGCGGACATGACCGTCGCGCCCGCGACGGGCAAGCCCTGCATCAAGTGCGGAAAGCCGGTGGCGGCGGGCCTGAAGTTCTGCGGGGAGTGCGGCTCCGCCCAGACCGTGACGTGCCCAAGCTGCAAGGCGGAGAACCCCGGGAACCTGAAGTTCTGCGGCGAGTGCGGGAAGCCGCTCAGCGGGTGATCCCGTGGCCGCGCCCATGCCGTCTCCCGTGAAGCTCTCCTCCGCCGCCCTGACGGGGATCCTGGTGATCGTCGGCCTGATGGCCGCCGGCATCTTCGCGTGGATCCTCGTGCTCGCGCCCGGGATGTTCTTCGATCAGCGGCTCTGGTGGACGGGCTTCGTGGCCCTCCTGTTCGCGTTCGTCTCCTTCCTCGCGTACGCGGGGACGGAGTCGAGGCCGCTCCAGCGCATGGCGGGCGGCCTGTTCGTGATCAGCGCGGGCAGCTTCTACGGTTCCATCTTCACGAGCCGGAACGACACCGGGACGATGATCCTGTGGTCCGTCGTGCTGTCCGTGATCGTCGTGATCGTGCTCATCGGCGTGTTCGTGATGGCGCGCGACGCGGAGGCCACGCAGGCCCGGACGGCCCGCCGACGCCTGACGCCGTAGGCGACCGCGCTCCTCCCTGCCGTGTCGTGACCGCCGGGAGTGGACACGTCCACTTCGCGGTTTAAGCCAGTCCTGCGGGAATCAAGGGAGGTCGTTGGCCTCGGGCCGACGACCGGAGACCCGCATCGCCTTCGTTGTGGCGGGTTCGGCCCGGTGACAACCCCGGGCCCCGGGGGGACGGCCACGGCGGGTCCGCACAGGCACCGCCAGACCCTTCCCCCGCTACCTTTTTCACAGCCCCGAGGCGAGCTCTTGGACCCGCTTCGATGCGCTGCCGAGAATCGGGCTCCCGTGGCCCATGACGAGGTTCTCGAACGTGAACGCCGCGAGTTTCTTGATGGACTCCCGGTGCTGCTTCGGGTCCACGTTGTAGCGGTCGTCCATCGGGCGGAGTCCGGATTCGTTGTTCACGGCGTCGCCCGCGAGGAGCAGGGACCGGGTCCCGTCGAGGAGGGAGATGCTCCCCGTTGTGTGGCCCGGGGTGAAGATCACCCGCAGGCCGTCCTGGACGCGTCCGTCCTCGAGGAGGATGTCCACCGGGGTTCCGGGATGCGTCTGCCTCGCGGCGCCCGGCGGTCCGGTGTACGTCTTCTTCTTCGAGATGAAGTCCGCCTCGATGCGGTGGGCGGCGACCTTCGCGCCCGGTGCCGCGGCCTTGATCGCCGCAAGCCCGCCGACGTGGTCCGGGTGGGTGTGGGTGACGAAGATCGTCCCGAGGTCGGAGGGCTTCATGCGGATGTTCTTGAGATAGTCGAGGACCCTGGGCCCCGCGTCCGCGGTCCCCGTGTCGATCAGGATGAGCCGCTGGTCGAGAAGGAGGAACGTGTTCGAGTACGTGTCCGCCATGTGCACGCCCTTCAGGATTTCCGCCATGCCACCGCTCCCCCACCCCCATCGGCCCCTCTGCAAAAGGGTTTTCGCCCATCGAGCTGTGCAGGCGGAGAGACAGTCAGCATGCTGCCTGTGAGGCGGCACGCCCGCGCCTACGCCTGCGGCGCCGGAAGGCCTGCAGGTTCGCGTCATCGATCGCAAGGCGACCCATCCCCACGTGCGCGCCAAGCGCCTCGAGGCAATCTCGCAATTCGAAGGCGTCGCGCCGGGGCAGGATGAACACCGATTGGCCCACCCAAACCACGCCGCTGCGGCGGATGAATCCAGGCTGCTCGTAGGTCGCCGGACGGCCCTCGCGTGTGGTCGTGTTCTTCCGCCCGAAGATCAACCGTGCCACACGCACGGAAGTCGCACGGTCTTGCCCATCGACGTCATAGGACAGGATCCAGAGGTCATGTTCGCGCATGTATTTCCATATACGGAGCTATATAATAGCTCTGACCGGGGGAGATGGCCGAAAGTACTCAAGGGGCGCAACAGTCAGCATGCTGCCTGTGGCCCAGTGTGCCCGCGGAAACAGTCAGCATCCTGCCTGTCCCCGCGCGAAAGCCTTAACCGTCCGCCTCATTCCCGCCGGGCGGGGAGCCCGATCGATCGCGTCGAAGTCCTAGAGAACGGGCTGAAGGTGATTCTCCGCCCCCTGCCCGGGGTCCCGCAGGTGAGCCTGTGGGTCACGTACCGCGTGGGCTCCCGCAACGAGTCCCCCGGGATGACGGGCTCGACCCACTGGGTCGAGCACATGCTGTTCAAGGGCGGCGGGAAGCTCGCGAAGGGGGACGTCGACCGACTGATCAGCCGCCTCGGTGGGAAGTTCAACGGGTTCACGGACAAGGACTGGACGATGTACTACGAGACCGTCCCGGCGGAGCACCTCGAGACCGCACTGTTCGTGGAGTCGGAGCGGATGCGGAACGCCGCCTTCGACCCGAAGGAGCTGGACGCGGAGCGGACGGTCGTGATCTCCGAGCGGGAGGGCTCCGAGAACCACCCCGAGTTCCTCGTCGAGGAGGAGCTGTGGGGCACCGCCTTCCACGTCCACCCGTACCACTGGCTCCCGATCGGGTACAAGCAGGACCTCGAGCGGATGTCCCGGGACGAGGTGTACGCGTGGTACCGCCGTTGGTACGCGCCGAACAACGCCCTCCTCGTGATCGTCGGCGGCTTCGAGCCGGACGGGGCCCTGGCCCTCGTGCGGCGGTACTTCGGCGCGTTGCGCCCGGAATCCCTCCCGACCGCCCCGAGGCTCGTCGAGCCGCCCCAGATCGGTGCGCGGGTCTCCGACATCCGCTGGCCGGGGGAGGTGGACTACCTGGAGGTCGGGTGGAAGATTCCCGAGTGGGGCCACGCGGACCTGCCCGCGATCGTCGTCCTCACCGGCGTCCTCGGCGGGTGGCGGGGGTTCAGCCTCTTCGCGACGGGCGGGTGGACGCCCCGCGCGAACCGGCTGTACCGCGGGCTCGTCGAAGCGAAGCTCGCCTCGGACGCGCGGGCGGGGTTCGAGCTCCGGGCCGACCCCTCCCTCCTCGCCGTCTCCGCCACCCTCGTCCCCGGGGTCCGCCATGCGGAGGTGGAGCGCAAGCTCGACGGGATCGTCGCGACGCTGCGCGAGGCCCCGCCCGCGTCGAAGGAGATGGAGCGGACCCGCGAGCTCGTCCGCGCGTGGAACCGGTACGAGGAGGACGGCGTCACGTTCCAGGCGTTCCTGATCGGGCAGCTCGAGGTCCTCGGGTCCCGGGAGGGCTTCCCCGCGTTCCTCGAGAGGGTCGAGGCGGTGACGGCGGACGACGTCCGGCGGGCGGCGTCGACGTATCTCGTCGACCGCACCCGCACGACCGTCAAGTACCACGCGGAGGCCGCGCCGTGAGCCTGCGCCCGGAGCGGGTCGAGCTCGAGGGCGGGGGCCGCGTCCTCTTCCTGGCGAACCCCGCGAGTCCGTTCGTGTCCTTCCACGGCAGCCTGCCCGCGGGCGTCGCGGCGGAGCGCCCCGGGGAGGAGGGGGTCGCGGAGTTCCTCTCCCGCCTCCTGCTCAGCGGCACGAAGCGGCGCACGACCCGCCAGCTCGCCGAGTCCCTCGAGGGCCTCGGGGCGACCCTCGAGTTCTCCGTCGCTGAGGACCTCCTCGCCTTCCGCGGTCGCGCGACCCGGCCCGTCGCGGGGAAGGTGCTCGGGATCGCCGCGGACTGCCTCGCCGGTCCGACGGTCCCCGCGAAGGAAGTCGAGCGCGTGCGCACGGAGATCCTCACGGACCTCCGGCGCGAGCGGGACTCCACCCGGGACCGCGCGGAGCGGGAGCTCCTGTCCCTCGTGTTCGCGGCCCGCCATCCGTACGGGCGAGACCCGAAGGGGGAGGAGGACTCCGTGAAGTCGATCGAGCCCCGCGGGCTGCTGGAGTTGCACGCGCGGTGCTACGGGCGGGAGGGCCTCATCCTCGCGCTTGCGGGCGACGTGGACGCCGGCTTCGTTCGCGGCGCGGTGGCGAAGGCGATGCAGCGGCTGCCCTCCGGGACGACGGCCGGTCCGGCGGCTCCTCCCGAGCCCGCCCCGCCCGCCACGCGCTTCATCGACCTCCCGCACAAGTCCCAGGCGGACATCGCCCTCGGCCTCCCGGCGATCTCCCGCACGCACTCCGACTACTACGCGCTGAACCTCGCGAACCTCCTGTTCGGCGTGATCGGGATGTACGGTCGGCTCGGGGCCACCGTGCGGGAGGAGAAGGGGCTCGCGTACTACTCGCTGAGCCGGTTCCGCGCCCTCCGGTCCGGGGGCCACTGGTCGATCTCCGCGGGCGTGAACCCCGCGCGCCTCGAGGACGCGCTCGCCGCGATCTCGGCGGAGCTGGACCGGCTCGGGTCCGAGCCGTTCTCCGACGACGAGATCGAGGGAGGGAAGCTGAACCAGGTGGGCGGGCTCGCGGTGAACCTCGAGCGGAACGCGGAGGTCGCGGGCGCCCTGCACGGGATCGAGTTCCACGGCCTGGGCCTCGACTACCTCGAGCGGTTCCCGGCAATCACGAACGGAGTGGGCCGTGACGCGATCCTCGGGGCGGCCGAGCGGTACATCCGGAAGCGGGACTGCTCCCTCGTCGTCGTGGGCCCCATCGGGGACCGGTCGTTCGCGCTCTAGGCCACGATCAGGTCGCGAGTGACCGCAACCGACCGTCGCGAAAAGCCTTATGACGAACGGACGGTTCGGCGCCCGCAATGCCCACGCCCGGCACGGAGGTCCCGCTCTGCTCGGTTGAGGAGCTCGAGGAGGGCGGCATGAAGCACATCGAGCACATGGGGTACGACCTCCTCCTCGTGCGGCTCGGCGGGAAGTTCTACGCGCTCGACGACGCGTGCACGGTGTCCTGGGCGATGCTCTCCGAGGGGGGACTCGACGCCGCCAAGAACGCGGTGATCTGCCCGCAGTGCAAAAGCGTGTTCGACCTCCAATCCGGGAAGCCGCTCTCCGGCCCCGCCAAGTTCCCGCTCAACGTGTACGAGACCCACGTCGTCGGGGACGAGGTCATCGTGAACTTCACGTACTGACCGGGACTTTGAAATCTCGACGCAAGGTTTATCCCGAGCCCGACCCTCGCCGCGAGGCGTCGATGACGGAGAAAGACCAGCAGTTCACCCGCATGTGGAACGAGGCGAACAAGTCGAAGCAGGAGAAGTTCCGCAACCTCATGAAGTCGAAGCTCGCCGCGCGGCAGATCATCTTCAACGAGGGGAACGCGCGCGCGTTCTGGAACGGGGATGTCGCGCTAATCACCCCGGAGAAGCCCTACGAAGAGAGGCCCCGCGAGGAGCGCTTCGAGAGAAGGCGGCCCCCGCCGCGAGGCCGCGGCCCCCCGCGACGCCGGTAGACCCATCTGTCGCGAATCGCTGCTGGAACCGAGTCCGAGTTGGTCTTGAATAAGACCAACTCTTTGTGCGCGAGCGGCCGCTCCGCTATCTCACGAATGAAAATTCGAAAAGAGGGATGGTAAGGGTGGGGGCGTTACGCCCCCGTGGATCGATCTAGTACCGCCGGCGGTCCCGCGAGCGGTCCTTCGAGCGGTCCCGGGAGAAGTCCCGGTCGTCCGTCCCGAAGGCGAACCCCCGGGGCTGGCTGTCCCCGCGCGGGGAGTCGAAGCGGTTGAACCGCCGCTCCTGCGCGTGCTCCTGGGCGCTCACGTCCACGGACGTGTTGACCTCGCCGAGGTCCTGCTCGGACTTCGCGAGCGTTCCGTACTTCCCGACGTTCAGCCGCACGTGGCCGCGCACGAGGGAGACGAACCCGTTGTCGATCTGGACCACGTCCTCGGCCGCGACCTGGCTGATCTGGTCCTCCCAAAGGGTGAGGATGACCGTCCCGGTCTCGTCCCCGATCGTCGCCTCGACGAGGCGCCGGGGGGTGCCGTATCTCGGCGTGATCTCTTTCTGCTCTCCAAGGGCCACAACCTTCGCCAGCAGGTTCACCTGCTTGGACGTCGGCGTGAGGTCCTTGATCTTCGTGTTCACTTTCTGCTCTTCCATGGTTCTCACGTTGTCGTTTGTTCGCACAAAGGCCTTGAGTCGCAAGGCGGGTCGGAAAAACATCCTACGCGCGCGCGAAGTCAGACGAATTGTGCTGGTTCTAAGGAGAACCCCCTAGTATTTGAAGCTTCGTTAGCGCGTGTGTCCCATGCGACCTCGCGTCATGCTTTCGTTTGGCGGGGAACCCTAGCGGGGCGACAGCTAGAAGAATCCACGCGGGCTTTCACGGGGGCGCATGCTCGTCGACGCGTTCGGCCGAGAGGTCACGGACATCCGGATCAGCGTCACGAAGCGGTGCAATTTCGGGTGCATCTACTGCCACGACGAGGGCCTGGGCCCGGTGGACCGGCCACGTTCTCCCCATGAGGACGAGATGTCCGTGGACGAGGTCGAGCGGATCGTGCGGGTCGCGCGGGAGTTCGGGATCCGGAGCGTGAAGTACACGGGCGGGGAGCCCCTCGTCCGACTCGACATGGAGGAAATCATCGATCGCACGGTCCGCCACATCCCGGACGTGTCGATGACGACGAACGGCTCGATGCTCGGCCCGCGGGCGGAGAGGCTCCGCGCGGCGGGGCTGAAGCGGGTGAACGTCTCGATCGATGCGCTCGACCCGCAGGCCTTCCGGGACATCCGGAAGGGGGAGCTCGCCCCCGTGCTCAAGGGGATCAGCCGGGCCCTCGAGGTCGGCCTGAAGCCCGTGAAGCTGAACATGGTCCTGTTCCAGCACACGCTCCCCCACGTCCCCGCGATGATCGACTTCGTGGGCCACACGGATGGCCTGAGGCTCCAGCTCATCCAGTTCATGCCCGAGCTCGTCGGGGAGCGGGACTGGGACGTCGACATCGACGGCGTGAAGAAGTGGCTCGAGCAGCGGGCGGACAAGGTCCTCGTGCGGGAGATGCACCACCGGAGGATCTACCTCTTCAACGGCTCGGAGGTCGAGGTCGTCGACCCCGTGCACAACGCGGAGTTCTGCATGAACTGCCACCGGATCCGCGTGACGCACGACGGGAAGCTCAAGGGATGCCTGAACCGAAACGACGATCTCCTCGCCACGCGGGGCCTGGACGACGAGGGCCTGCGGGACGCGTTCCGTCAGGTCGTCGCGAACCGCGTGCCCTTCTACGGCGCGTACGTGAAGGACTATCCGCGGCGACATCCGGCGGACGCGACGCCGATCCCCCTTGAGTCCGCGCCCAAGGTTTAATATCCACTCACACTACGGCGCGCGGGAGTCCCGATGGCGACCGCCACCCGCACCGTGGAGGAGGTCCTCCGGGAAGGAGGGTTCACCGCCTTCCACCGGCGGATCGTGGCAATCACCGGGTTCGCGTGGACGTTCGTCGCCTTCGAGATCATCATCATCTCCCTCGTGCTGCCGGTCATCGGCTCGGAGTTCGGGATTTTCAGTCTCTTGACGTTCTCCCCGACGGACCCCGTCCAGTACGGGTGGATCGCGGCGGCGACTCTGATCGGCTCCTTCATCGGGAGCCTCATCCTCGGGAGGGTCGCGGACGCCCGAGGTCGGCGCACCGTCTTCCTCGCGAGCATCCTGTGGTACTCGGTCTTCACCGCCGCCACGGCCCTCTCGTGGAACGTGGCGAGCGTGTTCGCGCTTCGCCTCCTTGCGGGCCTCGGCCTGGGCGGAATGCTCGTCGTCGACCCCGCGATTCTCTCCGAGTTTCTCCCGCCGCAGTCCCGCGGTCGCTTCATGGTCCTCTTGGACTTCTTCTGGCCCCTGGGGTTCCTCCTCGCAATCGGGTTCTGGTGGGCGTTCATCGTGAACGGCGTGACCGTCGCGGGTCTCGCTCCGTGGCGGGTCCTCTTCCTGGCCGCAGCGTTTCCGGCGCTCATCGCCGCGGTCGCCCGCTTCACGATTCCCGAGAGCCCGTTCTATCACGCCCGCCACGGGAGGCTCGCAGAGGCGGCCACGATCTTGGAGCGGTTGTCCGGGAAGCCCGTCGACGCCCGCTCCCTCGCTGAGGAGGCCACCACCCCCCGGGCGCCGATGACGGAGCTCTTCCGAGGAGCGCTCCGCCGTCGATCCGCGGTGACGATCTCGACCTGGATCGTCCTTAACTTCAGCTACTACGGCCTCTTCCTCTGGCTCCCCACAATCCTTCCTGGATTCGGCGTCGCAGAGCTCACGCAGACCGCGTACGTCGGCTGGTTCCTCGTCGCGTCCGCCCTCGCGCAATTCCCGGGCTACCTCGCATCGATGGTCCTCGTCGATAGGTGGGGCCGCCGGCGGACCCTCGCCCTCTTCCTCCTCTTCGGCGGCGTAAGCGGTCTCGTGTTCGCGACCGCCAGTTCCTTCCTCGTCGTTCTCGTGAGCCTCGCGCTCGTGAGCTTCTTCAACCTCGGCGCGTGGGGCGCCGTCTATCCGTACACGAGCGAGCTCTTCCCCACGGAATACCGCGCAACGGGATTCGGGATGGCGGAGGGCGTCGGAAAAGTCACTGCGATTCTGGGCCCCGTGATCTTCGGTGCGCTGCTCGCATCAACGAGAGGGATCATCGCGCCCCTCGCATCGATCGCGATCGTGATGGCGCTCGGCGGCGTTGCGCTGGCCTTCCTGGGACCCGAGACGAAGGGCCAGGCGTTCACCTGAGCGGGCGCGTCCGGCGGGAACACCGAGTCCCCGCCCTCACGCCCGCTCGTCGTTCCCGCGCACGTCGAACGCGGCGAACCCGCGGAACGAGTTCAGCCAGTACCGCAGGCGCAGCACCCAGGGGCGCGCCGTGCGGCGGGGGTTCCGGATCCCCGCCACGATCCATCCCGCGTCCGGCGCCCCGTATTCCCACCGGGCGTATCGGCGGAGGTCCGCGTTCGTTCCCGAGCCCACGAAGGTCGATCCGTATCCAAGGGTTTCGATCATTCTTGTCGTCCTCGGACACTCCAAAGGACGGCCGACGAGAACCGGTTTGACCCGGTGGAAGGAGCCGCCATACGGCGGCGCTACCCATATAGCCCCCGACCCCCCTTGCAACCCCTAT
This sequence comes from Methanobacteriota archaeon, assembly GCA_005878955.1. Classification (GTDB taxonomy): domain Archaea; phylum Thermoplasmatota; class Thermoplasmata; order RBG-16-68-12; family RBG-16-68-12; genus EA-19. The sequence continues at coordinate 3,066 of VBMI01000036.1, read as the reverse complement.
GACCCTCTGGGAGATCAGCTTCCGGGCCCAGTACGACTACCCGTTCATCCGGATGTCCGGGCGGTACCCGGGCCTCCCGATCTCGATGTGGTGCGTCTTCAACCGGGAGCTCCTCCAGGTCCCCACGCTCGACCCGCGCATCCTCGAGGGCATCGAACGGGACATCGCGAAGGCGGGGCGGGTCGTCGACAAGTGGGTGGAAGGGGCGGAGGCCCGGATCTTCATGCTCCAGAAGTGCACGTGCGACGCCCTCGACAGCCCGTGGAACGTGTGGGAGAAGTTCGACTTCGTGGATGCGCCGCCGGCGGTGTACAAGGACGGCTGGGGGTACTTCCGCGTGATCGGGTTCGACGAGTCGAAGACGCGGGACCTGTTCCGGGAGATGAACACCCGGGGGCCCACGGAGCTGATTCGGAAGCGGGAGCTCAGCCTGAGCGTGCTGCCGTCGAGCGTGTGGGTGAACAGCCTGTTCGCGGAACTTACGGAGAAACAGATGGACGCGGTCCTGAAGGCCCACCGCCACGGGTATTATACCTCACCGCGGCAGATCACGACGGAGTCGATCGCGAAGGGGATCGGCCTGAGCCGCTCGACGTACGAGGAGCACCTGCGGAAGGCGGAGAACCGGATCATGGGCGCGCTGATCCCGTACATGCAGCTGTTCGCGAGCGGGGAGAAGAAGCCGGAGAAGATGCTCGCGAAGGGGTCGGTCCTCGAAGCCGCGGAGTCCGCGGCCCAAGGGTCCGCTTAGCGCGGCTCCGTCGAGCCCCCGTCGGCGCTCGAGTCGGCCCGGCGCTACACTTTCCGGCCCGTCGCCACGTTGACGACTCCCGCGAGGAGGTCTAGCACTCCCGGCAGCAGGCAGGCCGCGATGAGGAGGAGGGGCAGACCCCCTTCAAGGGCCGCCGCCACGAGCGGCAACGTCATCGCGAACAGGCCCAGCGGGATTGCGAGGAGGGTCCCAATGTCTTCCTCCTCCCAGATTTCGTACGCGGTCGCCCCGACGAGAATTGCGAGGATGAACTCGAATCCGGCGAGGAATCGGACCGCTCCGATGTGGGCGGCTCCCAGGGGTACCATGACCTGGAGTAGGGTCGCGAAGAATAGCCCCGCGCCCACATGGACGATCGTCGAGACGATTAGGATGACAACCGCGGAATAGTCCCGGGTCGGTTCGAGTTGCGGGGGAATCCATACCCGGAGGACTCGAGGGTATGGCAGGTCGCTCTGTCCCGCCGCGTCCCCCATATCTCTCCTCGTCGACAGAAATGTGGCGGCGCGGGATAAGCGTTTCCCGGTGCAGGCCAATGCTTCATGCGGGGCACCGTGTTCCCCGCCCCGATGAAAGCGGTGATCTTCCGGACCCACGGCGGGCCCGAGGTCCTAGAGTACGTCACGGACTTCGGCGAACCTGTCCTTGGCCCGACGGACGTCCTCGTGCGGGTGCGCGCGTGCGCGCTGAACCACCTCGACCTGTTCGTCCGCCAGGGGATGCCGACCCTGAAGCTCCCACTCCCGCACATCCTCGGGAGCGACATCGCGGGCGAGGTCGCGAAGACCGGCGACGACGTCGGGGACCTCGAGGTCGGCGAACGGGTCGTCGTGAACCCGGGGCTCACATGCGGGGAGTGCGAGTACTGCATCCGCGGGGAGGACCCCATGTGCGTGGATTACAAGATCCTGGGGGAGCACGTCCACGGTGGATACGCGGAGCATGTCGTCGTCCCCGCGCGGAACGTGGCCCGCCTCCCCACGGACTTCTCCTACGAGACCGCGGCCGCGGCCCCCCTCACGTTCATGACCGCGTGGCGGCTCCTCGTCACCAAGGCCCGAGTGCGGCCGGGGGAGGAGGTCCTCATCCTCGGCGCGGGGAGCGGGGTGTCGACGGCCGCGATCCAGATCGCCAAGCTCGCGGGCTGCACCGTGTTCGTGACGAGCTCCTCGGAGGAGAAGCTGAGACAGGCGAAGGCGATCGGCGCGGACGTCCTCGTGAACTACAAGGCGGTCCCGTGGTCGAAGGCGGTGTGGGAGCTGACGGGGAAGCGGGGCGTCGACGTCGTTCTGGACCACGTGGGGACGGCGACGTTCAAGGACAGCCTGAGGTCCCTCCGGAAGGGCGGGCGGCTCGTGACGCCGGGGGCGACGAGCGGGCCGATGGCGGAGCTCGACATCCGCTACGTGTACTGGCGCCAGCTGACTATCATGGGGTCCACGATGTCGACCCAGAAGGAGTTCGAGGACGTGATGAAGCTGATCTTCATGGGCCGGCTGAAGCCCGTCGTGGACAGGGTGTTCTCCCTCCAGGACGCGCGGAAGGCTCACGAGTATCTGGAGAAGGGCGAGCAGTTCGGGAAGGTCGTGCTCCGGGTCGACTGAACTAGCCCGGGGGCGGCACGGGAGGCGACGGGGGCGCCGCTGGGGCGCTTGGCGTGGCGGGCTTCGGGGCCGGCGTGGGCGGGGGCAGCGGGGCGGGGCTGATCTCGCCGATCACCTTCCCTTTGATGAGGGATTGCTTGTCGATGTACACGCGGCCGCCTTCCCCGTCCGCTCCGCGAGGCAGTTCCCCGTGACCATCCCGGTGACCTCGCAGACGCTCGCGTCCCGGACGAACAGGTCCCCGCGGACAAGGCCGATCATCTGCGTGGGCCTCGGGCCGATGACGACGACCCCGCCCTCGAACCGCTCATCGAGGACCCCGCCACGGAAGATCCGGACCATGCAACGTCACCAGTCCATCGTGGCAACACGGGAATTCGCCAAAAGGCTTCCGGTAGCCACAGGTTCTTGCTGTCGGTGGAGCATCCGGTGCCGTCCCTCTCGGAGGTGACCGCTGTGGACGCGAATGCACCGCCACTCCCCGTAGCAGCCCGGGGCAATTCCGATCGCATGCGGGATGCGGGCCTTCCTAGGAGTAGAATGTTGGTCTTGCTTGTGTCGATGGCTCTCGCCCTGGCGGTCCTCCTTTCAGGGATTGCGATCATCGCCGTGTCCATCGAGCCCAACGCCGATTACATCGAGCCCGATCCCTGGCTCTTCGTCCTTGCGCCGAATCGGATCGGGATCGAG
>VBMI01000143.1 GCA_005878955.1 Methanobacteriota archaeon | reverse complement strand
GAGCCCAGGCCTACGACCGTTTCGACGATTCCCGCCATGGGTTCCTCATCCCTCTCGGTCTCGATGACGGTTTTACCTTCGTACGGAGGGGGTCCGGGCAGCTGGAGCCATCGCACGACGGTATTTCCTTAAATAGCCTGGGATCCGCTCTCACCTACATGACGGTCGAGGCCCGGATTCGCGTGCACCACCGCGGGTGCACTAGCGAGAAGACGCGCGGGGCCACCACGGTGACCCAGATGTCGAACGACGGGCACACGTCCATTTTTCTCGTGACGGGCGAGACCCCTAGCGACGTGGACGGGATGCTCCGGAGCCTCGAGGGGAGCCTGTCCGGCTACACCATCCTCTGTCGGTCCCCGCAGGTTGCGATGGTCCGCGGCGGGTGCCCGCCATCCGGGGTCGAGGAGTGCATCCTCTCCTATGGGTGCCCGATCATCTGGCCCGCGTTGTTCTCCGAAGGCCGCGAGCTCTACACGATTGTCGCCCCGTCCCGAGAGCGGCTGAAGCAGCTGCTCGAGCGCCTCCAGGACTTCGGGGGTGCGAACCTTGAGGCCGTCTCCGATGTCGGTCCGGAGTCCCTCCGGATCTCTCTTAACCTCGCGGACATCGCGGGGGTGCTGACGAAGCGGCAGCTTGCGGTGCTGACGACGGCGGTGAAGGCGGGATACTACCGGTCGCCCCGCCGGACGACTACCGAGCGGCTGGCGGGCGCGTTCGGCCTCTCCCGCGCGACGCTCGAGGAGCACCTCCGGAAGGCGGAGTCGAAGGTCCTCCACGGCGTGATGGAGGTGCTCGGGAGCCATCCGATGGTCGCTACGGCAGCACGGGAGGGCGGCGGCCGGTTCCCCGCGAGCCGGGCCGGCTGACGGCGCTACGATCCGCCCGGCCGCAGGACCCAGAACCTCCCGTCTTCGTCGACGACGCCCGCCCCGCAGGCCCTGCACCGGTAGTACGCCGCGCGCCCGCCCTTCCCGAGGTACGCGAGCTCGGGATGGCGGCAGGTGCGCCGGTCAATTCCTCCCGTGGCGGGGAACTTCGAGATCGCCATGGCGGGGAGGAGCCCGTCGCGGGCCATCGCTTTATGACCGTCGCCTGCGGCCGCCGTAAGGCGGGCCTATCGGCCGAACACCTCGTCCGCCTTCGACGCGATCTTCGCAAGCCGACCCGCGGTCACCCGCTCGCGGCCCACGATCCGGTCCTGCACGTTCTCCTCGTTGTACTCCATCACGTCGATCACGGTCGGGATCCGGATCGCGTCCCCCATCACCGCGACCGTGCGGAGCGGAATCTTCGAGAGGATGTTCGTCCACATCCCCTTGTCCGGGACCCCCGCCAGCGCCGCCTCGACGTCGTTCGGTTCCTTCAGGGACATGACGAAGCGGTTCGCGAGCTGGCTCCGGACCTCGTCGCTGATCCGCGCGGGCCGCTGGTCGATGAGCGCGAGGATGAGGTTGAACTTCCGGGTCTCTCGCGCGAGGCGGCTGAACGTGGGCGCGAGGTCCGCGACCGCGGGGTCCAGGAACTTGTGGGCCTCCTCGAGGAACAGGAGCAGCCGCGGGAACTCCGCGTTCCGCTCCGTATAGAGGTCGAACAGCCGCCGGGAGATCACGTTCGCGACGAACAGGTACACCATCGGGTCCGTCCCGTAGTCCCCGAAGTCGAGCACGACGGACTTCCCGTCGCGGATCAGGTCCGCCATCTGGCCGAACGCGTCCTTCCCCGTCTCCGATAGGAACGGGAGGCGGTCGAGCCGACCGATCCGCCGCTTCAGCCCCGCGAGGGACATCTCGTGGGCCCGCTCCTCGCCCAGCTCCTCCATGGAGGACTGCTTGATCGCGGTGATCAGGTCCCGCTCTCCTTTCGTCTTGTCGATCTCGTACAGCGCGTCGACCATGGCGGGGGTCAGGTTCTGGAGGGCGATGACCAGGTCCTCCGGCGAGATCACCCTCGTGTTCAGGCGGAACGGCCATCCCTCCTTGTTGGTCGGGTCCAGGGAGAAAATCTCCACCTTGTCCGGGAACCAGTACTTCAGGCCCTGGGTCGTGTCCGTCTTCGAGAACACCCCGTACTCGGAGTGCATGTCGAACAGGAGGACGCTCGCCGCTTCCTTCGCGAGGATCCCGCAGCAGATTAGCTTGTTCAGGATCGACTTCCCCGTCCCCGTGCGGCCGAAGATCGCGAAGGGCTTCTCGACGAGCTTCCCGAAGTCGAGGTGGACGTGGAACTTCTCGACGCCCGAGATCGTGCCGACCGGGGCGGACTTCTCGGTGACCTCGTAGATCAGGTCGACGTCCGCCTTCGTCGCGTACCGGCACTGGGAGAAGTACGGCGGGATCGTCTGGGGCTCGCTCAGCCTCCCGCTCTCCTTCTCGATGAGCTGGATCGGCCGGAGCTTCGCCATCGAGTAGAAGATCGGCCCGGAGTACGACTCGTCCGCCTGGCCCTGCGGGAGCACGACGCCCGCGATCGAGGAGCCCGCGAGCTGCCGGGCGATGTCGCTCTCCTCGTTCAGGATGTCCTCGACGAGGCAGTAGAAGTCGTACCGCTCCCCCTCCACGATCACGGGGTACGCGATCCGGAGCTCCTCCGGGTCCGGGATCTGGAGCTTCGCGGTGAGCCCGTCGAGCACGCTGGCGGAGACGATCTCGCCGATCTTCATCGCAATCCCCGGGAGACCCGGTCGAGGTACTCGTGGAAGGCCCCCGCCCGGCGGCCCTCCATCGCGGTCAACCCATCGAGCACCTGCCTTATGTCCATTCCCATGCGGCGGGCCTCGCGGATCACGAGCTCGAGGTGCATCGCCCGCATCTGGCGCACGGTCACCGCCATCCGGTGCGCCTCGAGGAGCGGCATCGGGTACCCGACGGACGTCAGGAAGCGGCAGTACGGGGCGAGGTGCGAGAACACGAGGTCCGGGTCCTTCCGGTGGGTCCCGATATCGACCCGGAACCACTTCGAGGCCTGCGGGTGGAACTTCGCGTAGTAGATGTCCCCGTACAGGAGGCCGCGGTGTGCGGTGTGGACGGCGGCGGGGGCCTTGACGAACGCGGGGCCGCCCCCCGCCATGGGCTCGCAGCGCCGGAGGAACTCCTCGTCCGTGAGCACGTGACCGAAGCCGTGGAGGGTCGAGTCCTTCGCGATGCACTCCCGCTCGTCCCCCGCGAACTCGATTGCGTACTTCCCCTCGAGGAGCCGCCGGTACTCGTTCACCATCTCCCGGTGGCGGTGGTCCGTCGGCGTCCCCTCCGTGAACTCGTACAGGGCGCGGTGGAGCTCGTCCTGCCCCTCCGCGTCCTCGTCCCACGTCGAGACGCCGATCACGTCCATCTCGAGGCGGTCCTTCCGCCGGTGGTACGCGGCCCCGTCGAAGCCGAACTTCAGGAGGCCCACGGACA
>VBMI01000142.1 GCA_005878955.1 Methanobacteriota archaeon | reverse complement strand
CACTTCCCGTGGCCCTCCCACACCCGCACGTGGAAGGGGAACCTGAGCTTGGTCTTCAGGTCCTTCTGGAGGAGCTCGCAAATGTTCTCGACGCTCGGGTACTCGAGGGCGTCGTTCCAGTCCCGGTGGTCGTACTTCGAAAGGACGTCGCGCACGACCTTCTTCATATCCGCGAAGTCGAGGACCATCCCGCCCTTGTGCTCGCCCTCGATCGTCACGTCGACCTGGTACGTGTGCCCGTGGAGCCGCCCGCATTTCTCGTGGCCCGGCAGGTGGTGGGCGGCGTCGATGTACTCGGTGACCCCGAGGCGCATCCGCGCGGCCTAGGCCGCGGGCCTACATGGGCTTTGCCGTCACAGCGGGGTCACGGTGAGGAACACGAACGGCGCGGCCCCGCGCTGCTCGAACCCGTGGGACTCCCCGCGGCCGACGACGAGGATGTCACCGGTCCGCAGCGGGGTCTCCTTCTCCTCCATGACGAGGATTCCGCGGCCCGAGGTCACGCAGATCTGGTGCTGCCAGTTGTGGCTGTGGATCGAGGTCCGCCCGCCCTTCTGGATCCGGATCTCGTGGAGGGCGGTCTTCTCCGCGCCGTCCTCCCTCCCGACGAGCTGCTTCATGAGAACCCGGGTCGCGCCGATCTCGCCGAACCGCACGGCCTTCAGGGACCGGATGTTCGTCCGGTACATCCGCGGCGCGAATCCCGCTCCCTCGGATAAACCCTGTGGCCTCAGTACCCCGTGAACCGCTCCGCGCGGATGCGCTCGTTCGGGACGCCGAGCCCGGCGACGAGGTCGACGAGCCCCTGCACGGAGGCGGGCGGGCCCGCGGCGTAGACGATCGCGTCGTCCAGGGGGCCCGCGTGCTTCCGCACGAAGGCGGCGTCGATGTGCCCGGTGAGCCCGTCCCAGTGCTCCGTCGAGTCCTCCATCCGCGTGATCGTGGTCACCATCTTGAACAGCGGGTTGTCGTCCTCGAGGATCTCGAGGTCCCGTCGGAACACGATCTCCTCCGGAGTGCGAGCGGAGTACAGCAGGAGGATGTCCTGCGGGAGCCCCGCGTCCGTCGCCCGGCGGATCATCGAGCGGAAGGGCGTGATGCCGATCCCGCCCGCGAGGAACACGGCCCGCTTCGTCGCGTCGTCGTGCAGGCCGAACGTCCCCATCGGCACGCGGGCCTTGAGCGGGGTCCCGAACGGGAGCCCGGCGAGCTTCTCCTTGAAGGGGGACCGGTTCACGACGTGGGTCGTGATCATCACGCGCGGCTCGGTGGGGGACGCGGAGATCGTGAACATCCGCGAGGGCCCGCGCGGATCGCCCGGCGCCTCCATCCGGAGCATCAGGTACTGCCCCGCGTCCCACTTCGCGGGCGGCTCGGAGGTGAACATGAAGCTCCGCACGGACGGCGTCTCGGGGCGGGAGCTGACGAGCGAAAGGACGACCTCGGTCATGGCGCCCTACACGTCCACCCAGACCCAGCCGTCCCTCACCTGCGTCGGGAAGGACTTCGTGTCGCGCACCCAGTCCGTCTCCGGGTTCGCCTCCCCGGTCTCGATGCTGTACTGGCCCTCGTGCCACGGACACGTCACGGTCGTCCCCTCGAGGGTGCCCTCGTGGAGGGGCCCACCCTCGTGCGTGCAGATCTCGTCGATCGCGTAGAACCTCCCCCCGACGTTCCCGATCATGACCTCCTGCGTCCCCAGCTTCGCCATCGTCATCTTCCCTGGCGGGAGGTCCGCTGCCTTGATCGCCTTCTGGAGCGCCATGGCCCCGCGGAAGCCCATGGGACTCAAATCCCTTTTGCTTGCGGGTCCTCGTACGCAATCGGGTCCCGCACGCCGAGCGCGGCGAAGGCCTCCCTCCGCTCCGTGCAGGACGCGCACGTCCCGCAGTGCCGCTCGCGGTCCCAGTAGCAGGACCACGTGAGCTCGAGGGGGACGCCGAGGTCGAGGCCGAGCCGCACGACGTCGACCTTCGACTTCCCGCTCAGCGGGAGGAGGATCTGCACGGGCTGCCGCGGGTAGCTCCAGAGGCCAAGGCGGTACATGGAGTTGAAGAAGTTGAAGAACTTCGGGCTCGAGTCCGGGAACGTCTCCGGGTCCGACCCGTTGTGCCCGCCGATGACCCACCGGGCGCCAAGGGGCTCTGCCGCGTACGCGGCGAGCGCGTAGAACACCATGTTGCGGGCGGGGATGTAGCCCTCGGGGGACGCGAGGAGGTCGGGGTTCTCGAGCCCCTTCTCCTTGAGGTCGTCGACCTCCCGCAGGAACGGCAGGTCGATCTCCTGCAGGCCCGTGACGCCCGAGACCTCCAGGATCTTCCGCGTCGCGACGACCTCCTGGGGCGGGCGCCGGAAGTAGTGGAACGTGAGCGGCCGGACGTCCCAGCCCTGTCCCTTCGCCCAGTAGACGCTCACCGCGGAGTCGATCCCGCCGGAGAGCAGCACGACCGCCTTCTCTGGTGCCATTCCTCCCACACCCGGTCCCGCGAGGGCGGCGCGCCTACCGCGCACGCGCTCCTATAGTTTTCCCTAGGCCGCTTCAGAATCGGGGAGTGGCCTCACGTGCCCGTCCACTTCGGCGGGCGCTTCTCCAGGAACGCGCGGACGCCCTCCTCCTTGTCGCGCGTCGTGAAGATCAGGGAGAACACGGCCTGCTCGTATCGCAGGCCCTCGTCGAGCCCCATCCGCGCGGACGCCTTCACCGCCTGCTTCGCGAGGCGGACCGCGACCGGCGACTTCTCCGCGATCCGGCTCGCGATCTCCAGCGTCTTCGCCTCCAGCTGGTCGTGCGGGAACACCTCGTCCACGAGTCCGATCCGGTGCGCCTCCGCCGCGGGGATCCGGTCGCCCGTAAGGATGAGCTGCATCGCCTTCCCGAGACCGACGACCCGGGGCAGCCGCTGGCTCCCGCCCCCGCCGGGGAGGATGCCGATGTTGATCTCGGGCTGACCGATCTGCGCCCGGTCGGACGCGATCCGGATGTCGCACGCGAGCGCGAGCTCGCACCCGCCGCCGAGGCAGTACCCGTTGATCATCGCGATCACGGGCTTCGTGAAGCGGTCCACCGCGTCGTACAGGAACGGCTGGCGGTACAGGTCCCACTGCTCGAGGGCCGTGCGGTCCTTGAACTCGTTGATGTCCGCCCCGGCGACGAACGCCTTCTCCCCCTGACCGGTGAACACGAGGACCCGGACGGCGTCGTCCGCCTCCATCTCCTGGAGCGCGGCGACGATCTCGTCCTTCATCGTCGAGTTCATCGCGTTCAGCTTGTCGGGACGATTGAACCGGATGAATGCGACGGGGCCGCGTGTCTCTAGTAGAATCGTATCGTACGCCATTCGCGCACCGGGCGGGAATCGGCGGCCGCTATATGAGACCACGGAAGGTACGGGCTCGCCGCTGCGAGGATCGCTCCGAGCAGACCCACGACACCGCCGATCGTCCCGGGCTGGCCTCCGAAGATGACCAGGATCACGCTCACGGCTCCCGCAACGATCGCTCCGTTCATCAGGTTCTTTCGAACGACCGCGGAGGAGACCCACAGCGTTGCACCGAGGACGACGTCGATTACGAATAGGGTCGTCACGGACGCCTGCTGGCTTGCCGCGATTCCGCCATTGGCCCAATCGATTGCAGTCAAGACGACGGCGAGCAGCACCGCGAGCGCGCCTCCCAGCTGGAGCAGCAGCTCATGGGGCTGCTTCGCTGCGATGTCCGCGATCGCGGTGTGACCCGTCGTCTCGTATGTGTTTCCCATGGCGCCGGTGGACGGGCCTTCGGCGGGGATAACAACTCGTTCCCAACTGGCGGGCGGTGATTATCAGGTAGGCCGCGGGGGGCGCGCCCCTTCCTGATTCTCACCGGGCGGAACCGCACGGGGCGGCTAGAGGCGGCGTTCGAGCGTCAGGGCGAGGTCCTCGAACCCGAGCCCCCGCCAGAACTCGATCCCCGCCGGGTTGCGGGTGCGGACTTGGAGCTGGACGAGGCGGATGCGGTGCCGGCGGAACCACCGGAACGCCTCCTCCACGAGGGCGGCCCCGATGCCGAGCCGCCGGTGGGCCGCGTCGACGTATACATCGTAGATGTGACCGTACCGCCAACCGCCGAAGGCGGGAGAACGCTTCCTCAGGGTCGCGACGAGGAATCCCACGGGGCCGCCGTCGGACTCCGCGACGAGGGCGAGGCGGTCCCTGGGTCCGATGTGCTCCCGCACGAACTCCTCCCCCTCCGAGGCCGCCTTCGACGGGCGGACGTCCCGCTCCCCGAGGTCCCGATGGTACGCGAGGAGGTCCCGCCAGAGGCCAGCGATGTCCGCCGCGTCCGCGGCTCGGGCGGCGCGGATGCGGACCCCTTCCGGACGCGGCGGGGCGCCGGGCCGGCCGCGGGCTCGCGTCGGCGTCTCACTTCCCCTGGAAGATCGCCTTCCGCTTCTCGAGGAACGCCCGGAACCCCTCCTTCGCATCCGCCATCGCGAACAGACGGTTCTGGAGCTCCCGCTCGAGGGCGAGGCCCTCCTTGATCGACATCTCCATGCCCTCGACGACGGACCGCTTGATCAGGCCCACGGCGCGGCCCGCGTGCTCGGGGTACGTGAGCCCCTTCGCGTACTTCATCACCTCGTCCATGAAGGCGCCCGCGTCCCACACGCGGTTCACGAGCCCCCACTCGAGGGCTTCGTCCGGGGTCAGGGTCCGTCCGGTGACCATCATGTCGATCGCCTTCGATTTCCCGATGAGGCGCGGGAGCCGCTGCGTCCCGCCGGTCCCCGGAAGGACGCCCAGCGTCACCTCCGGGAGTCCGATCTTGTACGGCCGGTCCGCGTTCGGGCTGCGGGCCATGAACCGCAGGTCGCACGCGAGCGCGATCTCGAGCCCGCCGCCGACGCAGTGCCCGTTCAGGGCCGCGATGAACAGCTTCGGGGTCTTCTCGAACTTGTCGAGCGTCTCCTGGCAGTCGAGGCAGAACATCGCCTTGTAGTCCGGCGTCGAGGAAGCGAGGACGTTGATGTCCGCGCCCGCGGACCACATCCCGTCGAGCTTCGACGCGATCACGCACACGACGACCCGGTCGTCGAAGCGGACGTCCTCGACGAGGTTGTTGAAGTCCCGCATCAGGTCGAGGTCGTACGTGTTCGCCTTCGGCTTGTTCAGCCAGGCGACCGCGACCCCGCCTTCCTTCTGGAGTTCGATGTACTTGAACTGCTGCATACCCGACCCCGCTGCGACCGAAGCCGCGCCGCGGCTTTAAGGCTGCGCCCGTGAGGCTCATCGGGGTTTCGTCGGACCACCGGGATGCAGGAGGAACATCGCCTCTTGCACAGAAAGGCCTTCTCGCATTTCGATCCCCACCGCCTGGGCCAGTGCCCGCAGCCACGCCCTCGCCGCCTCGAAGTCGGAACGTGAGAGACCCGGTCCGAACGCCACGAACTTCCCGCCCCGGTCGCGGACCATGAAGACTTCCCGTCTCGCCGTTCGGACGGTGATGACCTGAGACACCTCCGAGGTGGGAATGGAAGTGCGGCGCGCGAGCTCCCGGTATTCGATGGCGGCGGGAGTGAGATTCACCGCATGCGGGATTGCGTTCTGTTTCAGAAATACTGCCGGGGAGACGACGGCGACGACGGGCAGGATCACGAGCACGGTAATGTTGATCTCACGCCAGACCGGCTGGAGCCAGAAGAAGATCGCGAGACAGATCACCGGGACCGGGACGCTTGCCACGAGGGTCGCCGCTCGAACGTACGGCTCGTAATTGCGAAACGCTGTTCGGAACCGGAGGGACGGCAGGCCCGGTAGGCCGGGGGAATTCATCGTCGCTCTCCAATCAGTCGAGGTGCTTCTCGAGTCCGACGAACCCGCTCCGCTCGAAGCCAAGGGTCCGGAAGTACGCGATGAGGTCCGCAGCGTCCCACTCCACCGTCGTCCGGACGGTCGTGACCCCGCGGGTCTCGAAGTATTTCATGAGGGCCTCCCCAAGGGCCTTCCCCACGCCGTGTCCCTGGTGGGCGGGGTCGATCCCCACGATCCGGATCCACCCGACCTCCTGGTCCTCGCCGAAGTCCCACCCGCGGATGTCGCCGACGAGGAAGCCGACGACCTTCCCGTCCGCCTCCGCGACGAGGCACGCGTTCCGCTCCCCCTTCGAGAGGTACGCGGTGAGGCTCCCGCGGAGCGTCGTCGACCGCTTCGGGCCCATGATCGCGCCCTCGATATCGACCGCACGCGCGATGTCCTTCTCCTCCATCGGGCGGATCGTGGTGTTCGCCAGTACGGCTCCCCGGATCGCGCGAACGCGCCCG
>VBMI01000141.1 GCA_005878955.1 Methanobacteriota archaeon | reverse complement strand
CCGCGGCAATGACCAGGACCCCCGCTCGCCCCTTCGGGCTGCCGGGCGCCTCCAGTGTGATGGCGCGGGCCTGCGGATGGTAGCGCGCGCGCCCGTGGCGTCTTTTGACCTTCCGGAACACTTCGGAGGTGACCCGCGTCACCAGGACGGGCTGGCGCTTGGAGGCCACTCGCCCCATGATGGCGACGATCTGGGGGACGCTTTTCCCTTCGCCGAAGATCACTTCGGGGAAGCCGCGGCGGAGCTGCCGGTGGTTGTCGATCTTGGCGAAGCCGAGGTCCTCGTAGGGGAGAGTCTTCAACCTCCGCAGCGCCTCGTCGGGGGACACCCTCCCGGCTCGGACGCGCTCGAGGATCTTCTTCAGCTCGCTGGTGTTCACGATCGTCTCCCGGGCAGGGATTATAGTCGTGGATGAGACGCGACATGTCACCGGCCGGCCTTCACAAGCGTTTGATGACAAGGGGGAGTCGGGAGTATCGTACTGACATGAAACGTCGCGCGGCCTGGATCGCGGGCATCGTCGTTCTGGCCGGTGTCGTCGCCGCCCTGACCCTGGGAGGCGCGCGGCGCTCCACGGGCCAGGCCAAGTATGAGACCGTCAAGGTCGAGCGCGGTCGAATCATCGCGCGCGTCACCGCCTCAGGCACACTGTCCGCTCTCGTGACGGTGCAGGTCGGCACCCAGGTCTCGGGTCGGATCCAGGACCTCTACGTCGACTTCAACAGCCCGGTGCGCCGAGGCCAGATCCTGGCGAAGATCGACCCGCAGTTCTTCAAGGCGGCCGTCGAGCAGGCGAAGGCGAACCTGGCGGCCGCCGAGGGGAACCTCGCCAAGGCCAGGGCCCAGGCCGTCGACGCCCACCGGCAGTACCAGCGGGCGAAGACCCTGGCCGAGCAGGGACAACTCGTCGCACAGTCCGACCTGGACACCGCCGACGCCAACGCGCAGTCGGCGGATGCACAGATCCAGGCGATGCAGGGGGAGGTGGCCCAGGCGCGGGCCTCCCTGTACCAGGCGGATGTCAATCTGGGGTACACCACCATCACGTCGTCCATCGACGGCACCGTGATCTCGCGCAACGTGGACGTGGGCCAGACGGTGGCCGCTTCTCTGCAGGCGCCGACACTCTTCACCATCGCCCAGGACTTGAAGAAGATGCAGGTCGACACCAACGTCTCCGAGGCGGACGTCGGCAAGCTGAGCGCGGGCATGCCGACCAGCTTTAATGTGGACGCCTTCCCGGGTGAGACCTTCAAGGGGGTGATTCGCCAGATTCGCAACGCGCCCCAGTCGGTGCAGAACGTGGTGACCTACGACGCCGTCATCGACGTGGACAACCCCGACCTGAGGCTCAGGCCGGGGATGACGGCCAACGTCACCTTCACCTACGCCGAAAAGGACGACGCGCTCAGATTCCCGAACGCCGCCCTGCGCTTCCGTCCGCCGGCAGAGATCGCCGCGAAGGCGCCGCGCCCCGAGCGCGACCGCCGCGTCCTCTGGGTGCTGAGGGACGGCGCCCCGACGCCCGTCGCCATCAAGACCGGACTGTCGGACGGCAGCGTTACCGAAGTCGCCGAAGGGGACCTGCAGGAGGGGGACGCCCTCGTCACCGAAGCGGTGACACCCGGCAGCAGCGTTCCGCCGGCCTTCCGGCGGCCACTGTAGGGCGGCGGCCATGGCGACCCGGCCACTCATCAGGCTCGAGAACGTCACCAAGGTCTACCACGCGGGGGAGGTCGAGGTCCGGGCGTTGGCGGGCGTCTCCCTGGTCGTCGAGGCCGGCGAGTTCGTCTCGATCATGGGGGCGTCCGGCTCCGGCAAATCGACCCTGATGCATCTCATCGGCTGCCTCGACCGACCGACCTCCGGTCAGTATCTGCTCGAAGGGCGCGAGGTCTCCGGGCTGAACCGGAACGCCCTCGCCGAAGTCCGCAACCGCACCATGGGGCTCGTGTTCCAGAGCTCCAATCTCCTGTCCCGGACCAGCGCCGTGGAGAACGTCGAGCTGCCGCTGGTCTATGCCGGCGTGTCGGGGGCCGAGCGCCGGCGCCGCGCCATCGAGGCGCTGCGCCAGGTCGGCCTGGCCGACCGGCTCGAGCATCACCCGGGCCAGATGTCGGGGGGCCAGCAGCAGCGCGTGGCGATCGCGCGCGCCCTCGTGGGCGACCCGAGACTGTTGCTGGCCGACGAGCCGACCGGCAACCTCGACTCGAAGACCAGCGGCGAGGTTATGGCCCTCCTGCGCGGGCTGAGCGAGGCGGGACTCACCGTCGTCCTGGTCACGCATGCCCCCGACATCGCCACCTGGACCTCGCGCGTCCTGAACTTGAAGGACGGCCTCATCCTGTCGGACCAGAGGCAGGCCTCGATAGCGCCCGGCGCGCCCGCGCCCGCCGCCGCCCGCCCGGTCGAGGTCGTCCCATGAGCCCCTGGGCCGTCCTGCGCGTCGCCTTCCGCGCCCTCGGACGCAACACCATGCGCTCGTTCCTGACGGCGCTCGGCATCATCATCGGCGTCGCCGCCTTCATCGCCATGGTCGTGATCGGCGAAGGGGCGAAGGCGCGTGTCGAAGAGGCGTTCTCGTCGATGGGGACGAATCTTCTGATCGTCCTGCCCGGGTCGTCTTCGCAGCGCGGCGTGTTCGGCGGGTTCGGCTCGCAGCCGACCCTGACCTGGGACGACCTGAAGGCGATCCAGAGCGAGGTCCCCTCGGTTCGCCACGCCGCCCCGCAGCTCCGCTCGACGGCGTCCGTCGTCAGCGAAGAGCAGAACTGGACGACGTCGGTGACCGGCGTGACCCCCGAGTACTTCGAGATCCGCAACTGGCCGGTGACGTCGGGAGTGTCGTTCACGGCCTCCGACATCGACGCCGCAACCAAGGTCGTCCTGCTCGGAACGACCGTCGTCGACAGGCTGTACGGCCCCGGCGCCGACCCGATCGGCCAGACGGTGCGGATCAAGGGGATGCCGTTCCAGGTGACGGGGGTGATGGTCCGGAAGGGGCAGTCCCCCATGGGGCAGGATTACGACGACGCGGTGTTCATACCGGTCAGCACGTTCCGCTCGAAGATCCAGGGCGGCCTGAACAACTTCATCGCCGGGTCGATCTTCGTCGGCGCTTCATCCCCGGCGTCGACGTCGAAGGCCGAGCGAGAGGTCAGAAGTCTCCTGCGCGACCGCCACCACCTGCCCCCCGAGGCGGACGACGACTTCCAGGTCAGGAACCTCACCGAGATCGCCACCGCCCAGCAGGAGGGGACGAAGACCCTGACGGCGCT
>VBMI01000035.1 GCA_005878955.1 Methanobacteriota archaeon | reverse complement strand
AAGCCGCGCCCAGCTGGACGAGATGAAGCACGTGATCCGGCGCCCGGGGGTGGACGTGGGGCACTGCCTGTTCTGCGGGAATTGCATGGAGTACTGTCCGACGGACGCGTGGAACTTCACCCAGGAGTTCGAGCTCGCCGACTACACCCGGGAAGACCTATACTACTCGGCCCCCGAGCTGAAGATGCCGGACGAGGAGAGCGACAAGAAGATCGTCCTCGTAAACCGGATCGGCGAGGAACCGATCGTGGAGGTCGATGTGTGCATCGGGTGCCGCAAGTGCGAGCGCGAGTGTCCGACCCGCTGCATCGACATGGTCGACGGCCCGAACCTCCGGAAGGGGAAGCCGATCGTGATCCCCGAGTTCGACTACACGAAGTGCATCGGGTGCCAGCAGTGCGTGGACGTCTGCCCGGTGGACTGCCTGCACATGGAGGAGTCGGAGCACAAGTCCATGCAGGACTTCGTGCACATCGACCGGGTCACCGCGGGTACCCCCGTCGTCCTCCTCGAAGAGGCCGTTGCGAAGAGATGAGATGCGCCTTGTCTCCGTAGAATATTCCGATTCGCATAACCAAACCTTTATTCTATGACTAGCATGCGCAACCAGTCCGCTCTCGATTCCCAAGGGGGTCGGGTCCCGCATGGTATCCACAACCGTCGTCGGCAGCTACCCGAGAATCGGGGACGCCCCCGAGGAGCAGGCGCTCCGCCGTGCGATCGCGAAGTTCGACGAAGGGGTCCTCACCGAGAAAGAGCTGCGGAAGATCGAGCGATCCGTCGTGCGGGAGGTCATCCAAGAACAGCGCGCGGCGGGGATCGCCCTCCCGACGGACGGGCAGGTCACGTGGTATGACAGCCAGAGCCACTTCGCCCGCCATCTTTCCGGGGTCGAGGTGGACGGCCTCGTCCGATACTTCGACACGAACACGTACTACCGGCAGCCGGTTGTGGGCGGTCCCGTGCGTTGGCGGGAGCCGTCCGTCGCGGACGAATGGCGCTACGCTTCGTCGGTGGCGGAGGGCCCGCTCAAAGCGGTCGTGACGGGCCCCTACACGCTCGCGAGCCTCGCGAAGGCGGACGGGCGGCCGAAGCCCGAGCTGGTCGGAGAATTCGCGGACGCAATCGCGAAGGAGGTCCGGGCCCTCCGCGGCGCGGGCGCGAATCGAATCCAGGTGGACGAGCCCGCGATCACGCGGAACCCGCAGGACGTCGCCCTCCTCTCTCAATCCCTCGAGACGATCGCCTCGGAGAAGGGGAAGGCGTGGCTCTGCCTCTTCACGTTTTTCGGCGATGTCGCGGGGATTCTCGACGACCTCACCGCGCTGCCGGTAGACAACCTGGGCCTCGACCTCGTGCAGGGCGATCGGACCTGGAAGGCGCTCGCGGGCCAGGGCAGCCGCGTGCCGCTCACGCTCGGGGTCATCGACGCCCGCAACACTCGACGGGACGATCCGGGCCGCATCGCGAAGGCCGCCGTGGCGCTGAAAGGGAAGGTCCCCCTCGGGGAGTCGTACGTCTCGCCGTCGAACGGGCTCGAGTTCCTCCCCCGCGGCAAGGCCCGCGAGAAGCTCCGCCTCGTGGCGGATACCGCGAAACTCTTGGAGGCGGGCCTGTGAGCCTCCTGACGACGAGCGTGGGGAGCTTCCCCAAGCCCGGGTACCTGACGAAGGCCCGGGCCCAGCACTCCCGGGACGAGATCCCGGACGAGGCCCTCCGGGCCTTGGAGGAGCAGGCGACGAAGGAGTGGATCGCCTTCCAGGAGGACCTCGGCATCGACATCCTCGTGGACGGGGAGCAGTACCGCGGGGACATGGCCACGTACTTCGCGGAGAACCTCGAGGGGTGCGAGGTGAGCGGGCTCGTCCGGTCGTACGGGAACCGCTATTACAAGAAGCCCGTCGTCACCGGCGAGCTCCGGAGGGAGGGACCGATCACGGTGGACTGGTGGCGGTGGGCCCAGGGCCTCACGACCCGGCCCCTGAAGGGGATGCTGACCGGGCCGTACACGATGATGGACTGGTCGTTCAACGAGCACTACGCCTCGCGGGAGGACCTCGCGCTCGCCTTCGCCAAGGTCCTGCACCAGGAGGCGAAGGATCTCGAGGCGGCCGGCGCCCGCGTGATTCAGATTGACGAACCGGCCCTCTCCACGCGGACGGACGAGCTCGACCTCGTCGTGAAGGCCCTCGGCGCGGTGACCCGGGGTCTCAGTGCGAAGACGATCACGCACACATGCTATGGGGACTACGACCGTGTCTTCCCGTACTTCAACAAGCTCCCGGTGGATCAGATTGACCTCGAGATGAGCAACAGCGGCCTCGACCTGCTGGACCGGTTCCGGCGCGACCCGCTGAAGAAGGAGATCGCGTTCGGCGTGATTGACGTGCACACGCATGTCGTGGAGACAGAGCCGCAGGTCCGCGAGCGGATCGAGCGGGCCCTCGAGTTCTTCGCCCCGGACAAGCTATATGTCGACCCGGACTGCGGCCTGAAGACCCGGACGGTCGAGGAGGCCAAGGAGAAGCTCCGGGTGATGGTCAACGCCACCCGCGCGGTCCGGGAAGCGCGGGGCCTTCGTTAGGGAGCCTCGTACGCGTCGGCCAAGGTTCTTAGGTCGGTGCCCGCCTATCTGTTGCGAGGGCCAAATGGCGGTTCCATCCCTCCCCGCGGATACCCGGAGCGTCCCTCCCAGCGTCGAGCCTCCGGCGAAGGTGTTCACCCTGGCGGAGGCGGACGCCCTGCTGACCTCACTCGAGACGATCTTCGAGCAGATGGACCATTCCTCGATCCGGCTCCGGGAAGTCCTCGAGCTCTTGCAGGACCTCGAGGAATACTGGGGCACGCGAATCGAGGACCCCGAGCTTCCGGAGCGGGAGCGGTTCCTTGGCCTCGTCCGCGAGCGGGACGACCTCCAGGGCTCGCTCCAGGAGGACATCGAGCGGATCCGCGCGCTCGGTCCGATCCTCAAGGACTACCAGCAAGGGCTCATCGACTTCTACGGGTTCGTCGAGGGGCGGCTCGTGTTCCTGTGCTGGCAGCGCGGGGAGCCCGGCGTGCGGTTCTACCACACGCTGGAGAGCGGGTTCGCGGGCCGTAAGCCGCTCGCGCCCGTTCCACAGGAGTGAGAGCGACAGGTTCATTAGGGCCGTGGGGTTGGTTCGTCCGCGGTTTCCATGGTGACGAAGGACGAAGTCATCGGGGTGTTGAAGAAGTGCTACGACCCCGAGATCCCGATCAACATCTACGACCTGGGGCTCGTGTACAACATCGACCTCGGCGAGACCGACGGGAAGGTCGCGGTCCGGATGACCCTCACGGCGCCCGGATGCCCCGCTGCGGGGTATCTCAACCAGGATGTCAAGCGGAAGATCGAGTCCCTCCCCGGTGTGAAGGAGGCGGTCGTGAACATCGTCTGGGACCCGCCGTGGACCCCCGAGATGATGTCCGAGACCGCGAAGAAGCAGTTCGGCTGGGGGATCTGAGGCCCGCCCCGTTCGGCCCGAGAAATCTTGATAAGGACGCGCCCGATTTCCACGCCACCCGTATTCTGGTGGGCATACTGTGATTGGAGACAAGGAGCCGGAGTCCCCGCTCGGGGTCGTCGTCAAGCTTGAACGGGACGGTGTCACCTTCTTCCGGCGGGCGAACGAGATCGCGGCGGACCCGCGGGTGCGACAGCTTTTCGAGCGCCTCGCCAGGGATCGCGAGGAGGGCGCCCGGCTGATCGAGGACGCCATCGCGAAGGCGGGAGTCAAGGTCCCGCCCGCCACCGGCGCGTCCCTCTATCCCTTCGAGGCCGTCGCGAAGGTGGAGTGCTACGCGTGCGGATACGTCGCGACGGAGATTCCGACGTCCTGTCCGCAGTGCGGGGCCGCCCGGTATTCCTTCGAGAAGGAGTTCACCGCCGCGATGGTGTGGGAGATCGTGATGTCCTCGGGCACGGCGCTTGCGCATGCCGCGCAGGCCTCCCTCGCCGGCGCGCGCGGAGGGTTGAAGGTCGCGCTCGAGTCCCTGCTGAAACGGGAGCAGGCGCTGACGAAAGAGGCCGAGGGCGAGCTCGCCTCCGCGAAAGCGTGAGGGCGGACCCATGGCTGTGCGCCTCGCCGAGAAGCCCCCCATCGAAGACGACCTCCACGCGTGCACGATGTGCGGGTACTGCGTCCCGGTCTGCCCGCCGTACCGGGAGATCGGGTTCGAGTCCGCCGCCCCGCGCGGGAAGGTCTATTTCATGCGGGAGTTCGACAAGCGGGGGCTCGGGGTCGTCGACTGGCTCCTCCGTCGCAAGACCCTCCCCGACGCGGAGTTCTCGAAGGCCGTCTTCGAATGCACGGCGTGCGGCGCATGCGAGAACATCTGCATGGCGGACATCCCGTTCGACGGCCTCTGGCAGGACGTGAAGGAGTGGATGGTCGACTCGGGGCTCGGGATGCCCGAGCAGGCTCCCGTGTTCGAGCGGGTGAGGGAGACCCACAACATCTACGGGGAGCCCCACGAGCGGCGGGGGGCGTGGCTCCCCAAGGAGGCGCGTAACGATCCTTCGCCCGAGGTCGTGTACTGGGTGGGCTGCGCCGCGAGCTACCGGAAGCAGAGGATCGCGGAGTCCGTCGTGAAGATCCTGAACGCCGCTCGCGTGCGGTACCGGATCCTGGGGACCGGGGAGTGGTGCTCCGGCGCCCCCCTCGCGAACATGGGCTTCGGTTCGTACGTGAAGAAGGAGCTGATGCCCCGGAACATCGAGGCCGTCGCCGAGACGGGGGCGAAGATCCTCGTCACGGCGTGCTCCGAGGACGTCCGCGCGTTCCTGAAGGACTACCGCCGGTGGGGCGGGAATCCCCCGTTCAGCGTCCTCCACATCACCCAGTACGTCGAACGGCTGGTATCCGACAAGCGGCTCGTGTTCACAAAGCCCCTGCCGAACCTCAAGGCGGCATTCCACGACTCGTGCGCTCAGGGTCGCGTGACCGGGATGTACGATGCACCGCGGAACGCGATGAAGTTCCTGAAGGGGCTGGTGCCCCTGGAGATGTTCCCGAGCAAGTCGGACGCCCACTGCAGCGGGGCGGGGGCCGGTTTCCCCCTCGTGTTCCCCGACCAGGCCAGCTCCCTCGGCGCGAAGCGGCTCCAGGCGGCGATGGACGTGGGTGCGCAGGCCGTCGTGACGACGTGCCCCCATGCGGAGATGCACTTCGAGGACATCGCGAAGCGGCAGAACATCCCGCTCCAGACCCTCGACATCGCCGAGGTGCTCGCGCAGGCCCTCTAGACGGAGAAGGAGACGCCGCACGAGCACGCGCTCTTCGCGTTCGGGTTCACGACCTTGAACCCGCCGCCGAGGAGATCCTCCCAGTAGTCGAGGCTCGAGCCCTTCACGTACGTGAGGGACTTCGGGTCGATGAACACCTTCACGTCGTCCGCGGCGACGATCACGTCGCTCGGCCTCGGCGTCTCCGCGAAGTCGATCCGATACTGCATCCCGCTGCATCCGCCCGCGATGATGCGGAGGCGAAGCCCCCCCTGCGGCCGTTCGAATTGCGTGCGGAGGAAGCGAATCCTGTCTACGGCGGCGGGGCTGAGTCCCAGCGGCGGGGGAGCGACGATCTCTTGGCCCTGCATCGATGGAACGAAGCGACGTCTCCCGATAAATCTTGTGTCGCGATTCCCCGTTCCTCCTTCGTGGGATAACGACCCCACAACCCTAAAATACGGTCCCCCGAATCCGTGCGCCGTTCCCCCATAGACAGGACGGCCCATGCCGGAGCTCAGGAAGGATTACGTCACGGACACGTGGGTCGTGTTCTCCACGGTGCGGTCGAAACGGCCGGAGGACTTCACGACCTCCGGGAGGAAGACCCCCTCGGAGAAGTGCCCGTTCTGCTACGGCCACGAGCACATGACCCCGCCGGAGATCCTCGCCTACCGCAAGGAGGGACCCGCGAACTCCAGCGGCTGGTGGATCCGGTGCGTCCCGAACAAGTACCCCGCCCTGGAGGCCCAGGGGGAGGTCCACCGGAGCGTCCGGCAGCTGTTCCAGTCCGTGAACGGGGTCGGCGCCCACGAGGTGATCGTCGAGACCCCGGAGCACGAGGCGAATCTCTCCGAGCTCAGCGACTTCCAGGTGCAGGAGATCATCACGGCGTACAAACACCGGTACCTCGACCTCACGCGGGATCGCCGGTTCAAGTACATCCTGATCTTCAAGAACCACGGGGAGAAGGCGGGCGCGTCGCAGACCCACCCGCATTCCCAGCTCATCGCCACGCCGATCGTCCCCCGCCGGATCATGGAGGAGGCCAACGCGGCGTCACGCCACTTCGAGTCGAGCGGAGGCTCGTGCATCTGGTGCGACGTGATCGAGACGGAACAGGAAGAGGAGAAACGCGTCATCTCGGAGAACGAGATGTTCGTGGCCCTATCCCCATACGCTGCCCGGTTCCCGTTCGAGACGTGGATCCTGCCCAAGGCGCACGAGACCTCCTTCGAGGACATCACGGACGACGAGCGGACCCCCTTTGCACGGATCCTCAAAGACGCGCTCGGGCGGCTCTTCAAGATCCTCGACGACCCGCCGTTCAACTACTACATCCACACCGCACCCACCGACCGGAAGGAGATGCGGTACCACTGGCACCTGGAGATCACCCCGAGGCTCACGGAAACGGCGGGGTTCGAACGGGGGACCGGGTTCTACATCAACCCGGTGATGCCGGAGGACGCCGCCGCGATCCTCCGCGAAGGGGCCAAGGCCCCAAAAGGGCGCTAGCCCCTCGAGGGTGGCAGTCCGCCGCGCAGTTCGGAAATCCATCGCCGCTCCTCGGGCCGCGCCCGCCACGGGGTCGCGGTGCGAGAGGGCTGCTCCATTCCTCGTAGACCGGGGAACCGAATCTTTATCGTGGGCCGCCCGCGTCCCCTGCATGGGGCGTCGCGTGGGGGAGCGGGACGAGTCCGGGGTGAATCGGAGGATGGCCCGCCGAGCGGCGGCGCGAGAGGTTCTGTTTCTCGGATTGAGCGCGGCGGGGGCGTGGCTCTTCATCAACCACGAGCTCCTCTACCTCGAGGCGCCCTACCGCCCGAGTTCGGCCCCGCTCGGGGCCTACTCGCTCGCGACCGCGGTCATCTATCTGTTCCTCCGCGGCGCGCTGATCATCGCGCGGGGCCCGGAGGGGAAGGACTCGTCCGGGCGGCGGGAGGTGAGCACCGTCCCTCGAGGAACCCAGTCGGCCGCCGCGCAAGGCTGTACTGAGCGCGAGATCCATCGACCCACGGCCTCCAGACCCCCTCGCAGAGGATTCGCTCGGACTCGAGGCTGACGCTGTCGCTTCGGGGAATCGGGTGCTGAAGGAACCATGGCGACCCTCGTGGATGACTCTCGATCCACGCCAGCGCTGAGCGCGTTTCGACGTCGGCCCTAAGGGCCGGTCCCGCGCGCCGCCTGCTCATAGAGATCGGCGTACCGGCTCGCGGAGGCTCCCCACGATAGGTCCTGGGCCATCGCCCGCTGCTGAAGGCGCTTCCACCCGCGACCGGCGCGATAGAATGCGACCGCGCGCCCGACGGCGTCGAGGAGGGCGGAGGCCCGGAAGTCGGAGAAGGCGAACCCGTTTCCGTTCCGCGGATCGGCGGTCACATCGATCACCGTGTCCACGAGCCCGCCAGTCCCCCGGACGATTGGAACCGAGCCGTACCTCAGGCTGATCTCCTGACCGAGGCCGCACGGCTCGAACTTCGAAGGCATGAGGAAGAAGTCGGAGCCCGCGTAAATTCGATGGGCGAGCGTCTCGTCGTACTTCAGGTATGCGACGAATCCCTTCTGCGCGTTCGCGAATCGGCCGAGGGGCTCCTCGTACGCCTTCTCGCCGGTGCCCAGGAGCACGAGTTGGACCCCCAGGTTCAGGAGGTCCGGGATCGCCGGGATCAGGATGTCGAACCCTTTCTGCTCCGTGACCCGCGAGACCATACCGAGGAGAGGGATCTTCGATTCGGCCGCAAGCCCCGCCTCTTTCTGGAGCGCGGCCTTGTTCTTCGCCTTCTTCTCAAGCGACGTCTTCGAATACTTCTGCGCGAGGTGCGAGTCCTTGGCGGGGTTCCACACCTTGTAGTCGATTCCGTTCAGGATCCCGGACAGCTTCGATGCGCGGGACCGCAACAGCCCGTCGAGACCGTACCCGTACTCGGGCGTCTGGATCTCTTTCGAGTACGTCGGGCTCACGGTGTTAACGCGGTCCGCGTAGACGATCCCCGCCTTCAGGAAGTTGAGCTGCCCGTAGAACTCGACCCCCTCGGGGTTCCACGCCGCCGGTGGGAGACCGGTCCACTCGAAGAGGTCTTTGGCGAAGAGCCCCTGGTGTTGCAGGTTGTGGATCGTGAGGACGCAGCGGATCCGCCGGTACCGCTCGTCCGCCGGGGGGGATTCCCGGAGGAACGCGGGGGCGAGGGCGGTGTGCCAGTCGTTGCAGTGCAGCACGTCCGGCCAGAACCCGCTGGCCGGCAGCATGTCGAGGACGGCCCTCCCGAAGAACGCGAACCGCTGTCCGTCGTCCGGGTACTCGTAGACTTTCGGCCGATCGAACAGCGGGCTGAAATCCACGAGGTATACGGGGACGCCATCGAGGCTCGACAATGTCAGCTTCGCCTCATGGTCAGCGCCTCCGATGCCCACGGCGAACGTCCCGAGGTCCTTCGCCGGCGGGGAGACCGTTCCGTACTTCGGCATCACAATCCGCACGTCGTGCCCCAGCGACCGCAGCGCCCTCGGAAGGCTGCCCGCGACATCGCCGAGTCCGCCGACCTTCGCGAGCGGATACACCTCGGCGGAGGCGAAGAGGACCTTCATGGGCTCGCGCTCCGACACGAGGCCGCTACTTAAACGTGCGGCCCCCACCGGAAGCTATATGCCGGGCGAGTCGGTGAGAGGCCGAGTTCGGTCCATGGCGGTCACCGAGACAGGGACGACGCAGCGGGCGACGGTCGCGATCCGCGCATTCCGGCCGGAGGACTACCCCGCAATCGTGGAGATCTCGAACCTCCTCCTTCCGGACCACCCGCGGAGCGTCGAGGAGACCCGCTTCGAGGACGAGCAGTTCACCCGCGGGAATTTCTTCCTCCGCCGATTCGTCGCGGTGGATTCCTCGGGAGAAATCGTCGGAAGCCTGTCGTTCAACCAGATGCCCTGGGCCTTCCACCCGGACCGTTACGCGGTGTGGGGCGGGGTCCGGCCGGGCTCGCAGCGGAAGGGCGTCGGGGAATCTCTGTACACCGTCCTGATGGACGAGCTCGAGGATCGCAAGGCGGTCGCCGCCCGCACGTGGGTCCGCGAATCGACGGGGGAGACGACCGCGTGGCTCGCCCGGCGGGGGTTCCGTGAACTTCATCGGAGCTGGGGGTCCCGCCTCGACGTGGCCGCGTTCGACGCCACGCGGTTCTCGGAGCACGCCCGGGTCCCCGCTGGCATCGAGGTCGTCACACTCGAAGACGAAATGGCCGTCGACCCCGGGAGGATCCGCGCAGTGTACGAGATGGACAACGAGCTCTCCGCCGACGTCCCGCGGGTGGACCCGTACACGTCCCCGCCGTTCGAGATGTTTCGGGACTTCGCGTTGTCGGGGCCCCAAGCCCTACCGGCGGCGTGCTTCCTCGCGAAGGACGGGGACCGCTACGTCGGGGTCTCGAGCCTCGAGCGGGTGGAGTCCCAGGACACCCTCCACGTGGGCTTCACGGGCGTGCGGCGGGAGTGTCGCGGTCGCGGAATCGCGATGCACCTCAAGCTCCGGGCGATCGGCTACGCGAAGCGTCATGGCTATCGGTGGATCACGACCGGGAACAGCTCCCTCAACGCGCCGATGCTCGGGATCAACACGAAGCTCGGCTTCGCGAAAGAGACCGTGTGGCTCGTGATGGGGAAGGACCTCGGCGGGGCGTGAGGATGCCTCGGGCGTCCGGGCGCCCCAGGGCGGACCGCGGGTCCCTCGGGCACGTCGTCATCGTCCTCCACACGCACCTCCCGTGGGTCCTCGGTCACGGCCGCTGGCCGCACGGCCAGGACTGGTTGCACGAGGCGGCCGCCGAGTCCTACCTCCCGGTCCTCCGCGTACTCGGCCGGGTCGTTGCGGACGGCGGGAGCCCGAGACTCACGATCGGGATTACGCCGGTCCTGTGCGAGATGCTCGCCGCCGAGGCGTTCCGGGAGGGTTTCGTCGGCTACCTCGACGCGCGCCGGGCGCTGGCGGAACGGGACCGGGAGGAGTTCGATGCGATCGGGAGCCGGGATGCTGCGCACCAGGCCGTCGCCTGGTCGGACTTCTACGCAGCCGCGCGGACGGATTTCGTCCGCACCTATCGGCGGGATCTCGTCGGCGCGTTCCGGAGATTGCAGGACGACGGCCACGTCGAGCTGATCACCTCCGCCGCCACGCACGGGTACCTGCCGCTCCTCGGGACCGACGCCTCCGTCGGGGCCCAGGTGCGGGCAGGGGTCTCCTCGCACCGCAGACATTTCGGACGGCCCCCGCGGGGGATCTGGCTCCCGGAGTGTGCGTATCGGCCCGCTGGCTCATGGTCCCGCCCGGTGGGTGCGGGACGGACCTGGACGCGGCCTGGCCTAGAGGAGGTCGTCGCTCGACATGGGCTCCGGTATTTCTTCGTCGACACCCACCTGGTCTCCGGAGGCGCACCCCTCGGGACGTACGGGGACCGGTTCGAAGGCTCCGGCCCCACAGCGCTCCGCCCGGCAACGAACCTTTCGCCGAACGAGGCCCACGTCCTCCTCGCCCGGGGACGGAGGCGGGTCGCGGTCCTCGCGCGGGACCCCAAGTCGAGCGTCCAGGTCTGGAGCGCGGACTACGGCTACCCGGGCGACGGGGCGTACCTCGAGTTCCACCGTCGGAAGGGGATGGGCGGCCTCCGGTACTGGCGGGTGACGAGCCGAGCGTTGCCCCTCGACGACAAGGCGCCGTACGACCCCGCGGCCGCGGCCGAGAGGGTGCGGGCCCACGCGGACCACTTCGTCGCGACCGTGCGGGAGACCCTCCGGGCCCACCGCGCCGCGAAAGGTCGCCCGG
The DNA here is from genome assembly GCA_005878955.1 of Methanobacteriota archaeon. Taxonomy (GTDB): domain Archaea; phylum Thermoplasmatota; class Thermoplasmata; order RBG-16-68-12; family RBG-16-68-12; genus EA-19. Next base: position 8,725 of record VBMI01000035.1, on the reverse strand, counting down.
GGACCGTCGTCGCCCCCTTCGACACGGAGCTGTTCGGCCATTGGTGGTTCGAGGGGCCAGCATGGCTCGAGATCGTGCTGCGCCGCCTCGCCGAAGAAGGGACCGCCGCGACCGCCTCCGAGTCGCTCGCTCGTCCCCGTCCATCTTCCGTGGTCTCCCTGCCCGAGGGATCCTGGGGCCAGGGCGGGGGACACTGGGTCTGGTTGAACGACGACACGCGGTGGGTCTGGGACCTCGTGTACCGGGCGGAGGACGCGTTCCGATCCCTCCTGGGGGAGCTGGGCACGGGACGGCGCGGGCTCGTCGCCCGCATCCTCCGTCAGCTCGCGCGGGAGCTCCTCTTGCTCGAGTCCTCGGACTGGCCATTCCTGATCACGACAATCTCGGCGCGAGATTATGCGACGGCGAGGGTGAAGGCCCACGCCGCCGCGTTCGATCGGCTCGAGGGGCTCGCGCGGGCCGCCGCGACGGGCCCGCTCGCGCCCGGGGACCGGGAGTGGTTCGAGGAGGTCGAAATTCTCGACTCGCCGTTCCCCGAGGTCGACCTCGACTGGTGGGCGGGGGCGGAATAGGCGGATGACGGTCGCATCGTTCCACTTCCACGGGTACCAGCCTGGGGACGTCCTCCGGTGGACGGAGGCCGACCCGCTCAAGCCCCCGAGGTTCGAGGAACGGCGTTCGCCTGTTGCGCTCCGGATCGGCGGCGAGCGGGTCACCGGCCGGAACTGGACGGACGCCGTCCTGCGCGCGTACGGCCGCATCGAGCGCGTCCTCCACCGTGCGGCGGGCGCGGCCTCGGTCGACGTCGAGCCGCAGACCCTCGTATGGCTTCTCGAGCGGGACCCGGACGCATACGGCCGCGTCGTCTCCGCATGGCGCACAGGGGCCGCCGGCCTTGCGATAACGCCCCCGTTCCATCCGTTCCTTCCCCACCACCACCGCGCGGAGCGGGAGGCCCTGTTCGAGATGACGTTCGATTTCTACGCCCCGATCCTCCGCGCCCATGCCGGCCCCGTCGGCCTGTGGCTTCCCGAGGCGGGCTACACATCGGAGACCCTAGAGAGTTACCTCGATTCCGCGGGGCGTGCCTCGACGCGCTATGAAGACCTTCCGGATCTCGCCCGCGGGCCCTACCTTGTTCTGGACTCCCGTCAGCTCGCCGCGGAAGAGGAGGCGACGACGGCGTGGGGGCGGACCGGGCTCGATGGAGGACTCCGGTTCGCCGCCCGCGACCCGGGCCTGAGCGGGGAGTTCGCGTTCGGCGGGTCGAGCGCGGACGCGTTTGCCGGGTCGGTGGTCGCCCGCCGGATGGACTCCCTCCTCGTCGCGAGCGACCTCGAGTCCCTGCTGTCGAACCCGGCCCAGGGAGACCGGTTTGCCGAGATCGTCGAGGGCCTCCGGAAGCGAGGCGTGACGGTCACGTCACCCGCTCCCCCGGACCGGCCCATGGCGGCGGGCGTTCTCGATTACTCGAGCTGGTCCGACTATGACGAGCACACGCTCCACGGGCGCACATCGGACACCCGTTGGACCGGCCTCCGACGGTCGGACGGGGCGGTCGTTTCCCGCGTCCATCGGGGCGAGCCGCTGTCGCAACTCTGGAAGCACGCGTTCACCGTGCTCACCGTGCAGGTCGAGGACGCGATTCGCAGAACGGCACGGGCCGTCCTCAAGGTCCTCGATGTGGAACGTCGGTCTGTAGCACTTCGAGCGCTCGCCGTCGCGTACGGCCGCCATCTCTTTCAGTCCCACTTCCGAGCGTGCGGGTGGTCCTCCTCGGATGTGGAGTTCGAGCGGGCCGCAGGGACCCTCCTCCGTGGCAGAGTGGACATCGAGGTCGCGGGATACCTCGCCCGCGCGTACGTGTCGATGCTCATGGGCCTCCGATCCGACCCTCGTTTCTGGGACGGGCCCGACACCCGCGTCACCTTCCAGAACGTCGCGTGCCTCGCGCAGGCCCTCGTGGACGCGGCGGAGCTCTGTCGTCGGGCGGGCGAGCCGGACCGCGGAGAGCGGCTTCTCCGCCTCCTGAGGGTGGCCCTATGGGAGTTCCCGGAGGCGCACGGCCGAACCCACGTCGTCGGGCTCCATGGGGCCGAGGGCTGGGAGATGACGGAGGCCGCGTGGATCCGGTCCCTGCAATCGGAGGTACCCGAGCGGTCGCGGGAGGATGTCGTGCGCCGAGCCGCCCGATATTCGGTGGGCGACGCCCTGTCGATGCTCTCGGTGCGATCGCCGGAGAGCGGGGTCGTGGCGGACACAGGGCACATCGCGGGGGAGTCCCACGGGGAATGGGAGAACCCGGACTGGTGCGAGCACCGGCCGTGACCCTCGGGGGTCTCGCCCGGAACCTTCATGGAGCGCGTGGGCTTACCGCGCCCACCTTGAAGGCGACGATCTTCACGTGGGAGTTCCCGCCAAACATCTACGGAGGCGCCGGGGTCAACGCGAAGTACATCGCGACCTCGCTCGCGAGGCTGATCGACGTGGAGGTGCGGACGCTCGACGAGGGCCCGCCCCCGGAGATCCCCGGGCTGACGGTCCGGAGATACCGCCCGAGTCTCAAACCCCTGAGCGTGCCGGATCCGAAGGTCGCGAAGGCCTTCGACGTCCTCTCGTTCAACATGAACATGGTCGCGGACCGCATCGATTCCGAGGTCGTCCACACGCACACCTGGTACACGAACTTCGCCGGGGCGCTCGCGAAGCGGACGTATGGGTGCAGGCTCGTCGCGACCGTGCACTCGCTCGAGCCGCTGAGGCCATGGAAGCGCGAGCAGCTCGGGGCGGGGTACGAGCTCAGCTCGTGGATGGAGCGCGAGGGGCTCCTCGCCTGCGACGCGGTGATCGCGGTCTCCGCTGAGATGAAGAAGGACCTCCTGAAGTGCTACGAGATCCCCGCGGACCGCGTGGCGGTGATCCACAACGGCGTGGACCCGGACAAGTACCATCCGCGCGATGGGACCGCGAGCCTCGCCCGGTTCGGCATCCGGAAGCCCTTCGTGTTCTTTGTGGGCCGCCTGACCCGGCAGAAGGGCGTCTTCGATCTCGTGGACGCGATGGAGCACGTGCCGAAGGGGACGGTCCTCGTCCTCGCGACGGGGAAGCCCGACACGCCGGAGATCGAGGAGGAGCTCCGGAGGGTCCTGAAGCCCTTCCAGGACGTCGTGTGGATCCACCAGATGCTCGAGGACCCCGACCTCGTGAACCTCTACAACGAGGCGGCCGTGTTCGCATGCCCGTCGATCTACGAGCCCTTCGGGATCATCAACCTGGAGGCGATGGCGTGCGAGACCCCCGTCGTCGCGACCCGCGTCGGGGGGATCAAGGAGGTCGTCGTGGACCGGGAGACGGGGTTCCTGGTCCCGCCGGGGGACCCTGTGCGGCTGGGTCGTGCGATTACGAAGGTGATCGAGGACCCCAAGCTCGCCGCCCGGATGGGGAAGGCGGGACGGAGGCGCGTGCTCCAGCAGTTCACGTGGGACCGCATCGCGGAGAAGACGCTGGAGCTGTACCGGTCGGTGGCGTGAGTGGACGCCCGGTTCGCGGCCGCGATCGACGCCGTGGAGACCGCCATCCAGCACTCGACCCACTTCCGGGAGTGGCTCCGGTCCCGCCGGTGGTGCGGGGACGCGATCGGGATCCGGGCCGAGGTCGTGGTGAAGGATCGGGCCGTCCTCGCGGAATCTCCCATGGAGGCCCTCGTCCTGTTCCTCGCGGTCGTCCGTCACCCCGAGGGGCAGACGGTCGTCCACCTCCCGGTCTCGATCTCCGCGGCCCGAGAGGGCGCGTCCCCGTTCGAACTCGCCGTGGGTCCGGACCGCGTGTACGTCACGGAGGCGGAAGGACGCGAACCGTACGTGCGGTTCGTCGTGGACGCGATGGAACGCCAGGCGAAGGTCGCCACGAGGGCCGGGGACGCGGTGCGGTACCGCGGGGAGGGCGTCGGCGGATTCCGTGCGATGGGTCCCCCGCTCGCGGGGGATTCGACGAACTTGTTGGGCCGGGTCACGACATCCCGCGGGGAGATCGTGCTGAAGAGCTACAAGCTCCCCGACGTCCGGAACCGCGAACCCGAGATCCTGGAGAGGCTCCACAAGAAGCAGTTCCGGGCCGTCCCGCGGTACGTGGGGGACGTCGCGCTCGGGCAGGGAGCCGAGCGTCTGGTTCTGGGGCTCGCGATGGAGTTCGTGGAGTCGGTCGACCTCTTCCGGTGGATGACGGAGGGGTGGCGGAGCGATCTCGGGGCGGGCACCCCCGCCGGGGATTTCGAGCGGACGAGCCTCGACGTTGCCGGGAGCCTCGGCGAGGCGACCGCCGCCCTCCACGACGCGCTGTTCGATCGCCACCCAGGCCCGTGGCAGGCGGAGACGTTCCGCCCCGAGGACGCGACGGCCGCGCGGCGGGCGGCGATCACGAACCTGGGGGAGTCCCTCCGCCGGCTCGTGATCCTCTCGAAGGGGGCGGACCGCGACGCCGCCCGGATGGCCTCCAAGGCGCGGGAGTACCTCTTCGAGAACCGCCCGGAGATCGAGGACATCCTGCGCGGTTTGGATGCGATGCTCGGGACACCGACGTCCGTGATCCATGGTGACCTCCACCTTGAGCAGATCCTCCGAAGCGCGGGGGACGGATCTCTCCTGTTCATCGACTTTGAGGGCGAGCCCGAGCGGGCTCCCGGACACCGAGGCGCGAAACTCCCCCCGTTGCGGGACGTGGCCACGATGAACCGCTCCTTCTCGTACGTCAAGCACTACGCGTGGCGGGAAGCCGTCCATGGGGACGCGTCGGCCGCGACCCGCCTCTTGATGCGGGAGGGCCTTCCGGACCCCGAGGTGACAATTGCCCGCCGCCTCCTCGCGTGGGAGGCCGCTGCCGTCGACCGGTTCTCCACGCGCTACCTCGCCCGGACGAACCTGTACGAGGGGCTCGCTCCGGACGAGGCGTTGCGTGCGATTCACGGATGGATGATGGAGAAGGCCCTCTATGAATTCCGATACGAGCTAAAGTATCGCCCGCAAAACATCTTCATCCCGCTCGAGGGGATCGTGGCCCTCGCGACGCTTGCGACGAAGCCCCGGGACTAGCGGGTGGCGGTCCAGAGCATCGCGCCCAGGCCTCCCGCCTCGAGCCCCCCGATTCCGAGAAGGTACGGGGTCATTTCGGGGGGCACGAGCGGCATCATCGTGACGTAGGAGTAGACGATCAGTGCGTTGTGAAGGAGGAACGCGGTCCCGAAGGCGAGTAAGGCCAAAGTGAAGGGCGCCCTCGTCTTCGCGTACGTCCCCCCGTACACGAGTAGGAGGAGCCCTGCGAGGACCATGTTGGCGATCCCGACTCCGATGCTGCCGTACATCAGCAGGTCAGCCATGCTCCCGACCCCAATCCCTCGGAGAACCTTGGGCGTATGCCATAATCGCGCCTCAACACCGTCTTACTCCCTCGCCTTTGATTGAATCTCCTCAAAGGCCGCGTAGTTCGTTTCCAGATACGTCGAAAGGACGTACGGGGCCGCGTACGCATCGCCGGCGGGGCGGGTGACGAGCCCGTTCTTCTCGAGCAGGTCGAGATGGTGTCGGACGGTCCGATAATCGAGCCCAAGCGCCTCGCTCAACTGATGGGCGTTGTACGGTCGCCCGCGGAGAGCGACGACGATTCGTGCCCGGTTCGGACCACCCCGCGTCCCCGCAATCAGGTACCAGAGGAGGTGACGGAGGGCTGCGCTCATGACCGTCGCGGTCGCAAAGCCCCACCGCCGATAAATACGCGCGCGTGGAGGGAAAAGGGGGCGCGCCGAACGCCCCTACAGCGCGAACAACGGGCAGACGAAGCCGCCCATCGTGTCGCTGATCGTCAGGTCCCCGAGGGACGCGTGGTACCACACCTCGTCGTCGCTCGTGAACTGCGTCGGTTCCATCCCCGTGAACGTGACCAGCCGCACGTCCCAACGGCCACCGTTGTAGTCCCGGTCTCCCGGCGACGCCTCCCCTACGGGGATCAGATCGGTCCCGGGGAACTGGAACAATTTGTCCAGGCTTTGTTCAGGCGTTCCGCTGATCGTTGTCGGCGTCCCGAACGTTCCCCACAGAACTCCGTTCGCGTACACGCGCCCGCCCGCCCTCGGAGGCGCGGCGCCAGCAGGAGCGACCGCGAGGATCGCCACGGCAAGGACGAGCGCGCACGAGGAAGCCAGCACCCATGTTGCTTTCATTTGCGTCTCCTGAGCCTGCAAAGCTCGGGGGGCGAGGGGATGCGCGCGGTATCCCGTTACGTCAGAAACAGGGCCGTGTCTCACCCGAATCTGGCCACAATCCGGTCGCCCGCGGTGGGGTACAGACCGACCGGGACTTCAGCACCGGCTCCTAGGCTGCCAAGTCGCGGCTGGTGGACGGATGGTTCGCTAGATGGATCGGTAGTAGTCCCGCTGGAAGCAGTTCTCCCAGAACCAAGGCATCTGACCATACTCGTCGATGCCTGTCTGTGTGATCATGGCCGTGTTGTACGCCATGAACAGGCGCTTCTTGATGGCGTAGTCCGTCGAATCGAGGTTGACGGGATAGCGGGGATCCGCAAAGCCCAGCGGGTAGTCGATGAAGAATGCGCGGCTCCAAGGCCCCGCCTGTCCGATCGTAAACGCCTGCACAGCGTCCGCGACGGCGAGGTGGTCCGCGTGATCGGTGCACCCGGAGCAGATGTCCCCCTGGGACGTCTGGCGGTCGCGGTCGAAATCGGGACCGTTGATCGTCGTGGTCGAATCGTGCGGTGCGTAGGCGTCGACGATCGCGCCGAGACTCAGGTACAAGTCCTGCCAACTCGTGTAAGTCGCTGAGCCGTCCACTGCGGTGATGTTCGAAATCAGTCCATCGCGGAGCTTCGACATGCTCTGGAATCCCGTGGACCCGAACCCTCCCCCCGACACCCCACTGTCCGGGAGCCGCATGTACACGGAGACGCTCCGATCGTAGGTCCACGTGGTCATCGTGTGGCAGACAGTCGTGGTCCCGGTGTAGCAGAAGGTCGCCGTGGCGGAGTTCCCCTGGCCGACGGGGCCGATGAGTTCGATCACGCTCGCCTGCGCCGCGGACTCCCGTGCATGCCAGTACGAGGCCCCCTGGCCGGCGTCCCCCGCCGTCATGTAGATGAAGAGCAGGTGGTCGCCCGCCACATAGTCGTAGTACGGGTTGGGGGACTCGAAGAGTTGCCAGTCGTCCTCATGCGCATGGATGAAGACCGCCCAGACCTCCGCGGCGGGCGGGGCGCCGATGGTGGCGGAGGGGCTGTTCGATGCGTCGGACCAGTTAGGGACCTCGTCCGAGGTTCGGATCGCGAACCAGTACGTCACCCCGGTCGACAGACCCGAGACCGTGAATTGCTCGGGCGTCCCTGGCGGGCCCGGGAACGTGGACGGGTAATATGTGGCCTCATAGAAATTGGCCTCGGTGATGGGGCCGGCATCGGTGTACCGGACGTCGTACCACGTGGCCTGTCCGCTCATCCCGTCGTCACCGGGCGCCGTCCATCCGAGGGTCGCGGAGTCCGCCTCGACCGGCAATACCTGGAGATCCGTGATCGCTGCGGGCGGAGTCGTGTCCTCTCCCGGAGGAGCGGGAGGGCTCTCGCCGGGGAGGAAAATCCCGGTCACGCTGCAGCGACATAGATCGGGCCCCACGTGTATCTGTGCATTCACGGTCTGTCCCAGTAGGTCGGTGGAGATCGAGAAGAACGCGGAGACACCGGAGGCGACTCCGGGAAGCCCCGTGCCCTGGACGATGAATTCGTCCGCGCCGTTCGCGTTGATGTCGTACTGGGGGAAGTCGTAGAACGCGGGGAACTCGGGTGGCCATCCCCCTTCAGGGGGACTCCATGAGACCAGGTCCCCAATCGCGTTCGAGCCGACGTCGCTGTATTGGTCGAACGGACTTGGGAACTGAATCGTGTAGGAGATTAACAGATCCCCATTGAGGTCGAGGGTGCCCCCGGAATCCGGCCCCGTGAAACCCAGCTCGATTGCGACGACGTAGCAATCGGCATCGTATTCCTCGAGAAGCTGAACCGTGCCCGACCATGACACTGTGCGGAACGGGTCCGAGTCCTCCTGCCACATGAAGGAGTCGTCCACCTCGTCCACCCAATACCAGCCGGGGTCGCACCCCCCGCCCGTTCCCCAGCCGGAGGTCCGCGCGACCCCGAAGCCGGTCGCAATCATCACCCCCGCCAACGACAGGACGAGGACCGACCGCAGTCGCCGGGCGGTCGACAGAGAACGCGGGGGGTCTACGCGGGTGGACGACGTGCCACGGTGGACGGACCCGAAGATGGCCACGTATTGTCAGCCCCCCTGATGGGACATAAGGGCCACGTACACAGTGCGCTGCACCCACGACACCCAGGTTTACTCGGGCGGGCGCGGGCTATCCGAGGTCCCTAGGCGACTCAGGACGAGCATCGCGCGGAGGGTGATCATCTTGCTGGGCTCCGCCTCCCGCTCGACAGCGAACGGCACGGGTCGGTGCTTCGGATGCTTCGTGTACCATTCCGACATCGCCCCCTCCACGTCCGGATGGACCGCGTCTAGGTTCCATCGGCCGTCCGGCCTCCGCTTTTCTTTCAAGACCGAGACCGCCTGACGCAACCGCGGATCCGCTCCGAATCCAAGGGCCGTCATGAAGTCGAGACCGACGAGCAGGTCGTAGTAGTAGTGGACGGGATAATGGAAGCGATACCA
>VBMI01000140.1 GCA_005878955.1 Methanobacteriota archaeon | reverse complement strand
CCTCGTCGAACCTCTCGACGAAGAACACGTCGGGATCAGTTTCGATGCCGGCGTCGCCGGGATATCTCGCGGCGATGCCGTCGGTCACCGTGGCCGGCTTCGGCATCCGGAGGATGAGCACTGCTACCGCACCGATCAAGAGGAGTCCGATCAGGGACAGCACCGCGATTCTCGACGCCCTCATGGTCCCTCGAGGCCTCTCTCGGCATAGCCCGCCAGGCCTATATTCCAATGCCCCCGAGAATATCGCCGGCGATAGTCGCCGCCAAACGCTAGAGTACGACGCCTTGACGAACGACGAGTTGTCGCTCACCCGCCTGCGGCCCGCCGCGCCAGATAGGCCTGCGAGCGAAGGCGGCCCCTGCGCGGGAACTCGGGGACGAAACGTTAATTATGTGGGCGCACATAATCGCCCACCGTGCCGAACATCACTCTCTCCCTCCCGGAGGATCTGCACCGGAAGATGCGCCGCCACCCCGAGGTCAAATGGAGCGAGGTCGTGCGCCGAATCCTCGCGGACAAGATCCGCGCTCTCGAGGCCATGGACCGCATGGTTTCCCGAAGCATCCTGACGCCCGAGGACGTGGCGGAGTTCGACCACATTCTCAAAGAGGCCCTCCTCCGCCGATACCGGCGGCGGGCGGAGGGGTAGGCTGCCCGAAGTCCCTCGGCTTGTGGCGGATGCGAACGTCCTGATCGCCGCGTTCCTCAAGGATTCCACGACCCGAAGGATCATCACGCTGGCCGAGCTCCAGCTGCTCGTGCCCGAGTTCATATTCGAGGAATTCGAGCGGCACCGGCGCGAGCTGGCCCGGCGGGCGGGACTCGCCCCGAGCGATGCCGAAAGGCTCCTCAAGACGATTCGCAACCACTTCGTTGTCATCCCCGCCGACCTCATCGCCGAACGAATCGCGGAGGCGATTCGAATCCTAAAAGGAATCGATGAGCGGGACGCGCCGTACCTTGCGGCCGCCCTCGCGGTCCCGTGCGACGCAATCTGGTCGGACGATCCGCACCTCAAGCTGCAACGCCTCGTGCCGTGCCTGACTACGCGGGAACTCGTCGAAATCCTCCGCAAGTCAGGCGTTCGCCTCCAGGACGGCATGCGGAACCCGAAGGGCGGGCTCAGCCCGCCTGCGGCCCGCCGCCGAGGGCGGCCTGGATCTTCCCCTGGAGGTCCTCGAACCGCTCGCCGAGGGCCTTCTCCTGCTTCTGGATCGACTTCACGCGGATCGTGAGCGTCTCCTTGTGGTCCTCGAGCTCTTTCTTCAGGGCGTCGTGGTCGTCCGCCTTCACGAGGAGCATCCCGATGCTCTTGTACACGTCCGCGCCGTCCTTCAGCTTCCCGAGCTCCTCGAGCGTGCTGTCCACCTCCCGGAGTTTCGCCTCGAGCTGGAGCCGCTGGGTCCCGAGGACCTGGAGCTGCTGCTGGAGCTGCTGGTACTGCTGGATCTGGTTCTGGAGCTGGGGGGAGATCTCCTTCATCGCTTCGCCACCCGCGCGGCGCCCGCCGCGACGTCCGCCCAGCGGAGGTACGAGTTCACCGCGGCGCGCAGGGCGCCCGTATCCTCCGCGTCGATTGTGAGGGTGACGCTCTTCCCACGGCCGGTCACCCGGACGGAGGTCTTCGGGATCTCGCGGCCCGCCTCCGGGGCGAGGGCCCGCCGGAGGATCGCCGCCTCGTCCCCCTCGATCCGGATCTCCGCCCGCGGCATCGTCACCGGCTCTTCACGATTTTCTTGACGTTCGGGCGTTCCTTGTAGAAGATCTTCGAGCCGCACCGCTCGCACTGAATCCCGACGGTGTTGATGTTCGTGCGGATCGGCTCCTTGCACACCGCGCACTTGTACATCAGGCGCCTCCCGTGGGCTTCTTCTCCGCCTTCCGCCCGGGCTTCTCGAGCTCCTCGGGCTCCGCGGCGACCTCGGCCGCGGGCGCGACCTCCCGCTTCACGCTCGTCGTCACGACGGGCTTGTAGGCCCCGCCCGCGAACGTGAGCCCGCAGCGGCGGCACCGCCAGATGCCCGAGCTCTCCCGCCGGACGTTCGGGCCCTGGCATTGGGGGCACGTGGACGGCGCCTTGCGGACCCTCTCGACCTCGAGGATCCGGCGGCGGATCTTCACGCCGTACCGGGGCCCGAACCGCCCGACCGAGCTCGCCTTCTTCGTGCGCCGCGCCATCGTCACGCCTGGTTGATGATGCCGCGGAGCTCTCTCCCAACCCTCTGGCTCGTCTCGATGGCCCCGCGGACCTCGTCCAAACTGAAGCTCCCTCTTAACCCTTTCTGCATCGCGCGGACGTCCCCGTTCTCGTCCGTCGTCACGGTGAGCCGCGCGTCCGCGACGCGCTCCTCGTCCAGGTTCGGGTCGACCATGATCGTCCCACCGATCTTCGCCGCGGTCACGGAGATCGGCCAGTGCTCGAGCGGGAGCGGATAGTCCTCCTTCCCGATCTTCGACGCGGGCACCTTCGCGCACGACAGGGCGCTCAGTGCTCCGTAGCTCGCCGCGTCGAACAGGTTCCCGTCGTAGTCGAGGGCGTGGATGTCGATGAACATGATCCACACCTTCTCCTTCGGCGTGATGCACAGCTTCCCTGTATCCACGGTCTTCGACTCCCGGATCCCCCGGTCGACGACGCGGGCGATCTCGATCGCGGTCGGGCTCGGCGGCCCGGCCTCGAAGTTCGGGCTCGCCATCGGGATCAGCTCCGCGCTCGTCGACAGGACGCCGCTGTTCGGCGTGTCCGGGTACGGCTCGCCGACGTCGATCTTCACGCCCACGAGGACGTCCGTGTTCCCGAGCTGGACCCGGGCGGAGCCCTCCGCGTTCTTGATGTAGTTCTTCTGGACGTTGAGCGGGCGGGGCTCGTCGAACGCCCGGCCGTCCATCCGCTTGCCGGACGCGGCGAGGCGGGCGATGTGCTCCCGGAGGAGCTCGGAGATCACCTCGGTCGTCACAGGTCATCGACCTCCGGGCCCGGGTCCTCCGGCATGTCCTCGGGCAGGTCCTCCGGTGGCGGAGGCGGCGCCTCCGTCGGCGGGCGCGGGGGAGGGGCCTCCATCCGGGCCTCTTGGCGGCCCCGATCGAGAGGCCCATCGCCCGGTCGAACTCGTCCGCGGTGAGGTGGCCGTCCATCTGGAGGAGCACGATCTCGCCCGTACGGGGCACGATCGCCATCGGGCAGTCCGCATCGCCGAAGTTGTCCTCGTCCTTGTTCAGGTCGAGGGCGACGACGCCGCCGATCTTCCCGCTCGCGCACGACGTGACGAGGTCCCGCATCGGGATCCCCGCGTCCGCGAGGGCGACGCTCGCGGCGGTCAACCCCGCGCAACGGGTGCCGGCGTCCGCCTGGGGGACCTCGATGAAGATGTCCACGGACGTGCGGGGGAACTGCTCGACGAACACGACGCTCGCGAACGCCTCCGAGATCACCTTCGAAATCTCCACGGACCGCCGGTCCGGCCCCGGCCGCTTCCGGTCCGTCACGCTGAACGGGGCCATGTTGTACCGGCACTGCACGAGGG
>VBMI01000139.1 GCA_005878955.1 Methanobacteriota archaeon | reverse complement strand
GACGAAGTACTCGTCGGCCCCGCGGGAGTTGATGTTGAAGTGCGTTTCGACGCGGTAACCGATCCCTGTCCCAGCGTTAGGGCTCCACGACACAAGGTCTCCGTACGCGTTCGTAGCCACGCCCGCATAGCTGGTGAAGGCCGCCGGATATTGGACGGTGAAAGAGACGAAGAGGTCCCCGGTAAGGGCGAGCGTCCCTCCCCCTACCGGACCCGTGTAGACAATTCGGACCCCGATGACGTAGCAGTTGGAATCATACTTCTCTTGGAGCTGGACGCGACCCGACCAGGACGCGGAACGGAGTCCGGGGAACAGCTCCTGCCAGAGGAACGAATCGTCGTACTGCGCGATGAGGTGCCAGCTGGAGTCGCAGGAGGTTGTCCCCACACCGGAATCCGCGACTGCCCGCCCGGCGAAGGGGCTGGCGGCGAGCATTACGATCAGGAGGCCGACGGGGATGAAGGAGCGGGACGCTGACCGCCTGATTCCCAGTTGAGAAGTGACCGATTGCAATGTGCGCCCCACTTGCCTGACGGACCCCTGGCCGGTCATGAGTCAGCATTTGAGGTTGGCGGATAACCGGCACGTACACAATTGGCAGTACTCAGCGGGGGTTGCGTTTCACTCGACTGGACTCGCTGGAGAAGGACGGGGTGCGACCTAAACCCTCCACCGCCTACGACTCCTTCCCGACCAGGTGAGTCGTCAGGAATCCCATCGTTCGTTGCCACGCGACGCGGGCAGCCGCCGCGTTGAACGCGTCCCGTCGGTCCTCCTCGAAGAACCAGTGCGTCGTCCCGGGGTACGTGTGGAACGTGACCTCTCTTCCGCCCGTGCGGAGGGCCTTCTCCACCTCCAGAACGTACTCGGGGCTTTCGTAAGGGTCCTTCTCGGCGAAATGGCCGAGGAAAGCGGCCTGCGCCTTCTCGTACTTGGCCTCACCCGTCCCATAGAAGAGGACGGCGGCGGCGACATCCTCCGGATGCTCTTCAGCTAACCAAAGCGCCCAGTACGCCCCCATAGAAAACCCGATGACCCCGAGCCGTTCTCCTCGGACCTTCGGATGGCCCTGAAGGGCCCGTACGCCCTTCACAATGTCGTCGCGAGCTTCTTCTTGTTTGAGCTTCGACATCACGGCTTTGGCCTCCTCGATTGTCGAGGCGGTCGCGCCATGATACAGGTCGGGAGCGAGTGCGACGAATCCCGCCGTTGCCAGCCGATCGCAGACGCTCCTGAAGAAATCGTTCAGCCCCCACCACGCATGGAGGACGAGGACGCCGGGCCCGTCGCGTTTCGTTGGGATTGCCACGTATCCCTGCACTGACCCGTCGGTGCTTTTCCTCTCAGCCTTTCCCATGTTTCCCGTCCCCTTGCCGAGCGGAGCGTCCGGAATCTGATTCTTGACCTAAAGCCTTAACGCTCGGGTTGACGCCTCCTCGGGCAGACCTAGAGGAGAACGGGGTGGAGAACTCGTGCGGACCGTCCGAGTTGCTTAATGCGGTGGATTCCGTACAGCTCACTCGCTGTCCCTGATGGCGATCCTTTCAATCATCCGCGAGAATGTGCTTGCCTTCCGGCAACGTGCGACGTATCTAGACAGGCGCTTGCCGCCGGGGCGACTCGTCGAGGCCGCGTTCGCAGGACTCCAAGACAGTTCTCCGAGGTCCGCCGTCTTGGCTCTCCATGCTCGCGTAAAGGATGTATCGCCGTCCGCTTGGAGGAATCCCCAGTTCGTTCAAGTATGGGGCCCCCGGGGCGCGGTATACGTCGTGCCACGTAAGGATGTGGCCGTCTTCACGCTCGGTCGGTCCCCGCGCAATCCCGTTCTGGGAGCGGCCGTGAGAGCCGCCGCCGAGAAAGCGAACCACGCCTTCCGCGCTCGACGGGCTCAGCCGGGACACATCCACTCCCATCCAGCAGGTGGGGTGAATTTCCGGGAATTGAGAATCGCGTCGATGACCGGCGCGGTGAGGATCGAGTGGGATGGGGCCAGAACCTCCTGGCGGCTCGTCGAGCCCCCGACGGAAGCGCCGGAACCCGCCCGCCTCGAGCTTGCGCGGCGGTTCCTGCGGTCGGTTGGTCCTTCGACGCCCAGTGAATTCGCGTGGTGGACGGGCGGGTGGGCGGGTTCCTTTGGCTTGGCCAGACGAGGAGAGCTTTCCGACGCGCAGCAGACGTTTCGTTCCCTCGGGGAGGAGCTTACCGAGGTTGAAGTCGAAGGTCGGAAGCGGTGGGCCCTTCGGACGGACCGCTCAAGGCTGGAACGCGCGGTACCCGTCGAAGCGGTGCGCCTGCTGCCGGCCGGGGACCCGTATCTGGCGTCCGCAGACCGGGCATTGCTCGTCCCGCAGCCACGATTTCGATCTGAATCATGGCCCAAGTCTGTGTGGCCGGGTGCACTCATGGTGAACGGTGATCTCGTGGGTACGTGGCGTCGACAGGTCGGCCGAGTCACTGTGCGAGCGTGGCGACCGTTGGAACGCGAAGTCAAAGAAGCGGTCGAGGAAGAGGTCTCCGGCATGCCCATCGAAACGGCAAGGAAGGAGGTCCATTGGACGACGAGCGATGTCCCCTTTTGACGTGCGCGGCGACCTCTTATAGCCCGGATGTCCGTTTCCCGGCGCAGTGAAGGGCGGCGATTAGTGAAGAAGAATAGCGTTGCAGAAGGCACGAAAACGGTGGACGGGACCACGCCGGACGGACTACCCACCTTGTCCGGTCGCGACATCATCGCCGAATTCTCTCATCAGGACTCGCTCCTTCAAGCCTACCGCCAGCAGTTCCTCGTGGCAGAGACCTTCACCGCAGGCGTTGCCGCGGCAACCGTCCTCAGTAACCCGACCATGGCCCTAGCTCTCACGTTTCTAGGAATCGTTGTTCTTGTTGGCTGGATATTGGTCACAAGGTCGAGGGCCAGGGTCCTTTACTATTGGGGTAGGAAGCTGCGCGTTCTGGGGGCATTCCAGGAGGTTTTCGATCGACGGGACTTGGAGCCGTCAGCGCATATGTGGGCAAGGTTTGTTATAGTTCTTAGCGAGCAACTCGCGAACCTCGGTGTTCACAGACGACTCGGCACTTAGGAGGTCACGCGCCCAAAGAAGGCGGACCCGGTGGGATTTGAACAACAACGCCACCCAGGCTCGCCTGCCGATGGTGCATGCGACGGTGTCGTCGTCGGAGTCATGATGTCGCAGTCGCGATCCCTCGAGGGTCTTGCGCCTTGTCTTTCGCTCGCCGAAGCCCTTAACGGCGCGTCATCGTTTCAGGCCGTGGGGGAGCGGATGAAACAGTACGACGTCATTGCGGTAGGCACAGGATCGGTCATGGCCGTGGTGGAAGCCATGATCGAGAAAAATCCACGGGCCAAGATCGCGGTCATCGACAAGGACGAGCCGGGCGGGATCTGCCTGACCCGCGGCTGCATCCCTTCGAAGGTCCTCCTCTACCCCGCGGAACTCATCCGGACGATCCGCAGGGCCCGCGGCTTCGGACTCGATGTCGAGCTGCGGTCCGTCGACTTTGTCAAGGTGATGGAGCGCATGCATGCCCTGATCCACAAGGACATCGACCAGATCCGGGAGGGGCTGTCGAGCTCCGAGAATATCGACTACTTCCACGCGCCCGCGGAGTTCACGGCGCCCTACACGATGCTCGCCGACGGCATCGAGATTCGCGCGTCCACAATCCTCCTCGGCGCCGGTTCGGAACCGATCATTCCCGAGATTTCAGGCCTGGCGGAGGCCGGATACCTCACGAGCGACACGATCCTCGGAATCCGGAAACTTCCCCCGCGCGTCGCGGTGATTGGAGGCGGGTATATCGCCGCGGAGTACGGATTCTTCCTGGCAACGATGGGCGCGGACGTTACGATCCTCGGGAGGAATCCTCAGTTCCTCCCAGAGGAAGAACCTGAAGTCTCCCAGGTCGCCCGAACGCACCTCAGCGAGGTCATGCGGATCGAGACGAACCATGAGGTCGTTGAGGTGACCCGAACGGGCGATGGGAAGCGTCTTCGAGCGCGGGATCGGGGGACGAAGAAGGAAACCGTGGTCGCGGCCGATGAGATTCTCGTGGCCACCGGCCGCGGCCCGGTCAGGATCCTCCACCCCGAACACGCGGGGATCAAGACCGATGCGAACGGTTGGATCGTGACGGACGAGTATCTCGCCACGTCCCAACCGAACGTCTGGGCGTTGGGCGACGCCACGGGGAAATTTCCGTGAGGCGGAAGGTGGACTACCACGCGGTCCCGCATGCCGTGTTCACCGATCCCGAGGTCGCGAGCGTCGGGCTGAAGGAAGCGGAGGCCCTCAAGGAGTTCGGGTCCGCGAATGTCCTGATCGGCTTCTACCAGTACCAAGATACCGCGAAGGGCGAGGCGATGGACGTGAAGGATTACTTTGTCAAGGTCCTGGTCGAACGTCGAGGACACGCGATCCTCGGCGCCCACATCGTCGGACCGGAGGCCTCCGTCCTCATTCAGGAGATCATCAACCTCATGTACACGAAGGACCGGAGCGTCGCCTTGCAATAGCGGTACAGAACCCGCCCCCGTTCGTCAGCGGTGCCTGTTTTTTTCAGCTGCATCGTCGCGTGCCACTCCCGGACGTCGGGGTCCGAAAGGATCGTGCGCCACGCGGCCGCGGACTTGTCGGCAGTAACGTTCGACTCTTCTCTCATTGCCCATATCTCCGCTTGGATAAGGGAGCCTGAGTTCAAATCCTTTGTGGAAAAAGAAGCGATGGACCGGGTGGGATTTGAACCCACGGCCTCTACCATGCCAAGATAGCGATCTTCCAGCTGATCTACCGGCCCAGCGTCCCGCTCGAAAGCTTGCGGGGATAAAAAGGTACCCCGGCGGACCTCAGGCCGTGCGGGCCCGCACCCGCGTCTCCTTGGAGTCCACCTTCTTCGGGGGCATGCCGAACCGCTCGAGCTTCTCCACGCCGCGGAACTTCTCGCCGGGGATCTCCACGGGGTACACGCTCGTGAGGCAGCCGAAGCAGATGTCCTCCTTCGGGTGGCTGAGGGCCCGCACGAGTCCCGTCATGCTCAGGTACCCAAGGGAGTCCGCCCCGACGAACTTCGAGACCTCCTCGACGGTCCGGTTGTTCGCGATGAACTCGTCCCGGGTCTTCATGTCGATCCCGAGGTAGCAGGGGGCCTTGATCGGCGGGCAGCCGATCCGGAGGTGGACCTCCGCCGCGCCCGCCTCCCGCAGGATCTTCACGATCTTCTTGATCGTCGTGCCCCGGACGATGGAGTCGTCGATGAGGACGATCCGCTTGTTCTTCACCGCGGACTTGATCGGGTTCAGCTTCAGGAGGACGCCGACCTCCCGGTCCGCCTGCTCGGGCATGATGAACGTCCGCTCGATGTAGCGGTTCTTGATGAGCCCCTCCACGACCGGGAGCCCGCTCGCCTGGGAGAAGCCCTGGGCCTGGGCCCTCCCGCTCTCCGGGACCGGGACGACGATGTCCGCCTCCACGGGGTGCTCGCGCGCGAGCTGCTGCCCGATCTTCACGCGGGCGTCGTAGACGAGGCGTCCGTCGAGGACGCTGTCCGGGCGGGCGAAGTACACCCACTCGAACATGCAGTGGGCCGTGTGGGTCGGGTGCGGGAGCCGGAACGATGATGTCGAACGCACACGTCTCGGAGGCGACGCAGTAGCGGTCTCCGAGCCTGCCGAGCACGAGCGGGCGCACCCCGGCCGGGTCGCGGAACGCCACGACGCGGTCCTTCGTCATGACGACCGTCGAGAAGGCGCCCTGCAGGCGCGGCATGACCTCGGCGATCGCGTCCTCGATCGTCGCGGCCGGGTGCGTCGCCAGCAGCGCGGCGATGATCTCGGAGTCGGACGTCGAGGTGAAGGTGACCCCGCGCTCGCGCAGCTCGGCGTGGAGCTCGACGGCGTTGATGAGGTTGCCGTTGTGGGCGAGCGCCAGCTCGCGCTGGTTGCCACCGGCGCCGGCGGAGCGGTGCACCGGCTGGGAGTTCTCCCACTCGTTCGAGCCCGTCGTCGAGTAGCGGACGTGGCCGATCCCCACGTTCCCCTTCAGGTTGTTCAAGTCTTCCTCGCGGAAGATCTCGTGGACGAGCCCCATCCCCCGCTTCGAGCGGGTCTCCCCGCCGTCGAACGTCGCGATCCCGCCGGACTCCTGCCCGCGGTGCTGGAGGATCCGGAGGCCGTAGTAGATCTCCTTCGCGACGGGGTCCGTCGAGGAGATCGCGATGATCCCGCACTTGTCGGAGGGCTTCAGCTCGCCGAATTCGCTCATCGGGGGACCTCGGGGGCGGCGGTACGGCGGCCGCGGGGAGCGGCCGGGGAGGGGCGCACCGCCACGATTGAAAGGTAGAACCTCAGGCTACATTACGTTTGCGGGCGCGGGGCGCGACTCAGTGCTGCTTCGCCCACGCGAAGTTCCGGAGGGTCGCCGTGCGGCCGAAGCCGCAGGACGCGCAGTACCCCTTCCGCTTGTGGTACGAGTGCCTCCCGCAGCGGCGGCAGCGGATGTGGACGGTCCGCTTCCCCATCTTGCCGAGCGATGCCGTGCCCTTCGTCATGCCGTCCGCCTCACGGGGAGATGTAGATCACGTTGTCGCCCCGGACGATCGCGAGGTCCATCTTCCTCTGCGGCTCCCCGTTCATGAGCTCCTCCGCGTTCTTCAGGACCACGTTCATGTGGGGGTCGAAGCCGTCCAGGATTCCCCGGTACCCGCGTCCCGCCTTCAGCTCGACGAGGACGTTCGAATTGATGGACTGGTTCAAAAGGGACAGCGGCTTGATCATAAAGACCGGCTCCGCCTCTGGAATCTGGTTCGCTACTTAAATGTATGTCGGGCTCGAACGGTGTTCAGCGTCTCCCGCCTGCGGTCGCCCTGTTCCCGAGGTACAAGGGTCAGGCCCGGCCCGTGAACGT
>VBMI01000034.1 GCA_005878955.1 Methanobacteriota archaeon | reverse complement strand
GCGACGGATACATCGGTGAGGTCCTGTCAACGACCATGGTCGGTCTGTCGGTCCCGGGCGACGTCGTCGCCCAGCCCAACGCTTACATGCTCGACAAGGCAAACGGGGCCAACGTGCTGACGATCGCCGTCGGCCACAGCCTAGACATCCTCAACTACGTACTGGGCGAGTTCGCCGACCTGTCGGCCGTCTCGAACCTCCGCAGGCCGCTAATCACCATCGAAGACACCGGGGAGCGGATCGTGAAAACGGCGGCCGACCAAATCGCGGTGATCGGCACCTTGACGTCCGGGGCCACTGCCAGCGTCCACGTCCGTGAGGCAGTGGCCGGCGGTACCGGGTTCCTGTGGGAAATCAACGGAACCGACGGAACGCTCCGGATCACCGCTGACGCCGCATACCCCGAAATCTATCCCTTGACCGTCGCGGGAGCACACGGGCGGAGCGAGCCCGCCGAGCTTGCCATACCGGCGGCGTTGACGCAGAAATGGCCCGCGCTCACTAGCCTCGAAGGAGCGCCCGCCTACAACGTCGGGCGGGCCTACGCCGCGTTCGCGGCAGACATCGAGAACGGGACTCACACCGTTCCGGACTTCGCTGACGCCGTCCGGCGCCACGAGGTCATCGCGGCCATCGAGAGGTCCGCGGAATCAGGGGAACGCGTGAAGGTGCAGCCAGTGCGCGGAGCCGAGTAACCGAGCCTCGGCAAGACGTCAGACGCGTCACGCCCGAAACGACCACCATTTCGGACGCGTCCTAATGGAGAAATAGCGGACCCGGAGGGATTCGAACCCTCGATCCTCGGCTTAGAAAGCCGGTGCCTTATCCGGACTAGGCCACGGGTCCACCCGCCGAAGTGGCCGGCGGTATTAAGGCTCTGCCGCCCCGGAACTCGAGGTCGGCGCGGAAAACGCGCGCTCTCTCTTCACGAGTTCAATTAGCGGGAACAGCGTGAGGACCTCAATCGCCTTGGAGAAGATCCCTAGGGGCTCCGTCTCCTCGAGCTCCCAGAACGGGGGGAGGGAGAAGCTCCGGCTCATCGCGTAGACGGCGATCATCGAGACAGTCAGGAGAATCCAGAACTTGTCCCACGGCCGGGGGAGGAACGGAAACAGTACGCCGCCGCCGACTTGGACCACCGCGACGACCGAGAAGCCGACCACGTAGAGCGGGACGTTGATGTGGTCGCTGACCGCGAACAGGTGCGCGATCCCATCCGTGAGGATGAGCAGTCCCGCGACGTACGCGAGGAAATGGACCCGGTCCCGGTGCTCGTGGAGGACGTACATGCCGAGCCCGAAGGCGATCAACGCGATCCCCATCACGGGGATGTTCACGCGCACGAAGACATCGCCCCCGCCATGGCTGTGCCCGATCTCTTCCCCCACGAACGCGAGATGTTGGTAGACGTCCGCGACGAACGCGAGCGCGATGAAGAAGAGGCCGCCCAAGCAGAACGCCCCCTCCGCGCTGTACACCTTGCCGAGGTCCATGGGCCCCGCTCCTAGCGTGTACCGAAGGAAATATCTTCGCCCGACCGCGAGTCGCCGGAGCATGCAGGCGGGGGGATTCGAACCCCCGCATCAGGCTTGGAAGGCCTGTATCCTAACCAGGCTAGATGACGCCTGCGCGGCCCGCTCGATGCGGAATGCCCGCCTTAAGCTTTCTTCGGAAAAATAGAGGATCGACAAGGGCGGGGAAGCCGGTCGCCCTCGCCGAACCTGAACGGGATGGGATGCGAGCGTTACCCGGGGTCGTCGTCGCCCTCAGGGTCGAAGTCCACGGAGCATCCGAAGCTCGCGTAGACCTCCTCCCAGCTGCAGGGCTCGCCGATGCCCGTGCCCCGGAGGGCCATCGCGGTGTCCGCGTCAATCATCGGACGTGCGGAACCCGGGGGCGGATATAGGGCTGAGCCGGGGGGAGGTGGCCGAAAGTACTCCCCTGGAGGACAGACGGCCTCAGACGCCCGCGAAGTGCTCGAACACCTGGTCCATGACCAGGGCGGCAATCGCAGCGAGGGCGATCAGAGCGACGCCCGCTTCCCCCATCGCGAGGAGCGCGACCGTGAGGCCGAGCAGGATGAACAGGAGCCCGAGGACGATCTTCAGGTCGATGTCCTCGATGAACAGTACGAGGAGCCCCAGGACGATGAAGAAGACGACGAGCGCGACGGACGCGGCGATTCCGAGGTCGGGGATCAGCGGCATGGCCGTCCGGAGGGGCGCGGTAGCGTCGTGCGGCTCTTAAGCGTTCGGCGGCGGGACCCGATGGCGCACCCGCACCGCCTCGCCGCGCCGGAGCTCGACCATCTCCCCCGCGTGCATCCGCGCGACGCCCACGGCCCGGACCTCCGACCCGTGCACGACCGCGACCTCGGACCCCACACGCACGTCCGGCGTCGCGCCCACGACCCCGACCGCGAAGATGTTCCCCTGCGGGACGAAGTCCTCGATGTCGACGCACGCAGTGCGCGCCTTTGCGAGCACGGCCCCGCCCTCGAGCGTGAGGGAGATCGGCCCGCGGTCCGTGACCATCCCCAGTTGGCGGCCCCCGCGGAGGATGCGGACGAACGGCGACCGGCCTCGGAGGGACGCGCCGGCGACGAGGTCCTCTCCTGCGGACCCGAACTGGAACCGCGCGAGGGACGCGACATCCTCGAGCCGCCGCTGGGGAGCGGAAACCGCGGGCCCAGTGCCGACGGCCCGCCGCAGCGCGTCGGTCAGCTGGGCGAGGGACTCGTCCGCGGCGGGGCGCCCGACGGCGGTGAACTCCGCATCGGGGACGGCCTCCCGCACGAACGGCGCCTCCGTGGTCACGTGGGCGATGACGGCGCTGTACCGGTTCCGCTCGAGGAACGCCCGCAGCGCTCCGGCGAGCATGCCCACCTCGTCCCGGGACCAGTCCCCGGTCACGGGCACGTCGTAGTGGGCCGCGGGGTACGACCGCTCGAGCTCGCGGGGGACGAGGCCGAGCGGGGAGGTCACGATCACCTCGTGGACGGCCGCGGGGTTCCCGCACGCGTCGATCGCCTCCATGAACCGCCGGTGCGTCCGGGACTCCGCGTACGGCTTGCGGGCGGAGCACGGGAGGAGCACAAGGACCCGCGGCGAGGGCGGCTTCCGGTACGAGGACGCGACGAACCGCTGGAACCGAACGACGTCCGGGCGGGTGAGCGCCGAGGGGCTGTACGCCTTGACGGCGCCGTCCGCGACGGGGAAGTGGAGCTCCTGGAACTCGTAATGCCGGAGGTCGAGCTCGCGCAGGACCGCCGTGGCCCATGGATCGTTCACGGCCCGCCG
Source organism: Methanobacteriota archaeon (assembly GCA_005878955.1). Classification (GTDB taxonomy): domain Archaea; phylum Thermoplasmatota; class Thermoplasmata; order RBG-16-68-12; family RBG-16-68-12; genus EA-19. The sequence continues at coordinate 15,376 of VBMI01000034.1, read as the reverse complement.
CTCGGCGAGCTCCCGCAGGGTCCCGTGCCGGATCGCGGTGCGCGCAACCGCGAGCTCCTGCCACAGCGCGTGGTCGTTGTGGTCCAGGAGCGGCCCGCCATGGGCGCACGACGGACAGCGGCACGGCAGCTCCTCCAGGCCCTCCCGCGGCACCGAGCCGTCCGCCGTGAGGAAGCGCCCGCGGGACGTCTCGTACGCGACGCGCGATGAGTCGAGGAGGTCCACCCCGCAGTACACGAGGACGCCGATGGTGTGAGGCGCCGCGATCCCGGGGACCGCGAGGAGCCGAGCGGCCCCGAACTTTGTGCGGGCCTCCACAAGAGTGCGGACGAAATCCTTCGGGCGGTCGAGAAACGAGGGGCCGCCCTCCAGGAAGACGACCTCCAGGCCCTCCGCCGCGGCGATCTGGGCGAGGGAGGCGGAGAGCGCGACCGCGCCCCGCGCGGCCTCGCGCGGGATCTCGAGGTCCATGCCTGGCGGCAGGCCGGATCGCTGCGGGAGCGGGATCTCGCCGCGGGGTTCGGCCGGGATGAAGAAGCTCCCGCCGATTCCGATCGTGGCGCGACTTTCGGAAGAGCCTGCCCGCGCGGTGATGACCTCGGCCCAATCGGGCGCGGGGAACCCCTCCGCATCGACGAACGCGACCGTCGGGGTCGTGACCTCCCGCCCGTCGTGGGTCCAGCGGCCGAGCCGACCCATCGCGCTCCGCTTCAGGACCTCGAACACGCCGCGCCGAACGGCCGCCCTCCTCTTAAGGGCTTCACGGCTTGTCGAGGACGACGGCATCCCGTTCGAGCAGGGCGAGATCCCTGGGCTCGAAGGCTCGCTCGTCCACCGAGATCAGCAGGACGGAGGGGTTCTGGGCGACGACCTCGTTCAGGAACTCCAGGAACTTCCAGATCCTCGCGGGCTCGTTGTTGATCATCAGGTACTCGACCCCGTCCAGGAGGACCGCGGACTTGCCGCCGCGGCGGATGTGCTCGACGATCTGGTTCGTGAGCGCCGCGAGGTTGTGCGGGTCGACGTAGTCCTTCCCGAGGGTCGTGGACAACCAGATCGCCCGGATGTCGACCCCGAGGTGGGCCCGGCGGACGTGGTTCGGGTGCTGCCGCGTGATCATGAGCGGGCGGTACCCTTTCTCGATCAACGCGAGGAACAGGGCGAGCCCCTGGTCGGGCTTCCGCTCCTTCACGACGTAGGACCTGCCCTCTTCCAGCTCCTTCCGGCGGCCGAAGAGCAGGCTGGCGAAGAGCTCGTCCTCCTCGGGCATATCTTTGGAAGTCGACACCCAAGTACGCCGGCCCGCCCGGTTTATAGGTACCCCCATCAGAATCAGGGGTGAGACTTAATCCCTCCCGATGCGTCCCGAGAAATCGGGCCAAACGTTTATCGCGGGCCATCCGCTTCGGCCGCCCCGCGGGGCCATGATCGGCGTCATCGGAGGCTCGGGGCTCGCGTCCCCGACCCTGTTCACGGAGCGGCGGGACACGTTCCCGGTGACGCCGTACGGCGCGCCGTCGGGGCCGGTCACCCTCGCCCGGAGCGGCGACACGAAGGTCGCGTTCATCCCCCGCCACGGGCCCGCGCACACGGTCCCCCCGCACCGGGTCAACCACCGGGCGAACCTGTGGGCCCTGCGCGAGACGGGCGCGGACCGCGTCGTCGCGACCTCGTCCGTGGGATCGCTCAAGGTCCCCGTCCGCCCCGGGACGTTCGTCGTGCCCCACGACTACGTGGCCTTCTGGAGCATCCCGACGTACTACGATGCGGAGGTCCGCCACGTGACGCCGGTCCTCGACGAGGAGCTGCGGTCCGGCCTCGCCTCCGCCGCCCGCAAGGCGCACGCTCGCGCGGCGTCGAAGGGGGTGTACGTCCAGGCGACCGGACCCCGCCTCGAGACGCGGGCCGAGATCGCCTTCTTCAAGACCGTCGGGGACGTCCTCGGCATGACGATCGCTTCCGAGGCGACCCTCGCCGCGGAGCTCGGGCTCCCGTACGCCGCCCTCTGCTCCGTGGACAACTACTGCCACGGGATCGCGCGGAGTTCCGTCACCTGGGAGTCGATCGCCGCGACCCAGAGGAAGAACGCGGCCGCCACGGAGGCCGTCCTGGCGGCGGCCCTGGGGGTGCTGGGATGAGCCTCCTGATCAAGGATGTCCGGCTCGAGGGCGCGACGACGTCGATCTACATCGAGGGGAACACGATCGCCGCCGTGGGCGGCAAGGCGCGGGTGGAGGCGGACACCGTCCTCGACGGGAAGGGGAAGGCCGCGATCCCGGGCTTCGTGAACACCCACACGCACGCCGCGATGGCCCTCCTGCGCAGCTACGCGGACGACCTGCCCCTCCAGGAGTGGCTGGAGAAGGCGATCTGGCCGCGCGAGGCGAAGATCGAGCCCGAGGACATCTACTGGGGAACGAAGCTCGCGTGCCTCGAGATGATCAAGGGCGGGACGACGACGTTCAACGACATGTACTTCCACATGGACCAGGCCGCGCGGGCGGTGAAGGAGATGGGCCTCCGCGCCGTCCTGAGCGAGGGGTTCATCGACAACCGGGACGCCGACCTCGGACAGCAGCTGCTCAAGAAGCAAGGGTCCATCCTCAAGAAGATCGAGGGGGTCGGCACGGACCGCGTGAAGGCGGCGCTGGGCCCCCACTCGCTGTACACCGTGAGCCGCGAGTCCCTCCAGGCGATGAAGGAGCTCTCGGACACGAAGGGGTACCTCGTCCACTTCCATCTCGCGGAGACGAAGCGGGAGGTCGAGGACTGCCTCTCCGAGCAGGGGATGCGCCCCGTGAAGTACGTGGAGTCCCTCGGGCTCCTCTCCCGCCAGCTCCTCGCGGCGCACTGCTGCTGGCTGGAGCCCGACGAGGTGGATCTCTTGGCCCGCGACGGCGTGCGCGTGTCCTACTGCCCCGTCTCAAACATGAACCTCGCGGCGGGGGCGATGCCGTACCGCGCGCTCCGGGAGGCGGGGGTCCTCGTCTCCCTGGGGACGGACGGCCCCGCCTCGAACAACAACCTCGACATGCTCGAGTCGATGAAATTCGCCGCCCTCCTCCAGAAGTTCGCGTCGGGGGACCCCACGGTCGCGCCCGCCTCGGAGGTATACGAGATGGCGACCCTCGGCGGGGCCCGGGCGCTCGGGCTCGACTGCGGGCTCATCGAGGAAGGCCGGCTCGCGGACATCGCGCTCATCGACCTGCGGCGGGCGGAGCTGAACCCCGCCCACGACCTCAAGTCCCTGCTCGTGTACTCGGCGCACGGGAACGTCGTGGACACCGTGATCTGCGACGGGCAGGTCCTGATGAAGGGGCGGCGCGTCCCGGGCGAGGCGGAGATCGTCCGGAGGGCCGCCGAGGCCGGACAGAGCCTGGCGTCCCGGGAGTGAAGGATGGCCCTCGACCGGCTGCGCGCAAGTCTCGCGGGGGCCCCGGTCGTACGGTTCGGGGACTACGAGTACTTCGTCCATCCGATCACCGACGGCATCCCTCTCGGGGATCCTGCGGTCTTGGAGGAGGTCACGGACGCCCTCGTCCGCGCCGGGGACTGGACGCGGTGCGACAAGATCGTCACCGCCGAGTCCATGGGCTTCCCCCTCGTCGCGGTCCTGTCCCTGAAGACCCGCAAGCCGTACGTGTTCATCCGGAAACGGAAGTACGGTCTCCCGGGCGAGACCTCGCTGAAGCAGGCGACGGGGTACTCGAGGGCGGACATGTTCATCAACAACATCGACCGCGGAGACCGCGTCGTCTTCGTCGACGACGTGCTGTCCACGGGCGGGACCCTGTACGCCGTCGTGAAGGCGCTTCGGGCCCTGGGAGCCGAGGTCCTGGAGGCGTTAATCGTGTTCGAGAAGACGGGCGAGAAGGCGCGGATGGAGAAGGACCTCGGACTCACGATCAGGACCTTGATCCGCGTCGAGGTCCGGGACGGTCGGCTCGTCGAGCGTCCCTAGTCCGGGCCCGACGTCTCGGGCGCGAGGGTCTGTGCATCGGCCTTCGCCCGCTCGGCAGCCACCCACTCGAGCGCGCGCTTGAAGAACGGGGTGGGAAGAATGCTCACGACGATCATCACGAGGACGATGACGCTGAACAGGCCCTCTTCGATGATACCCGCTGTGAGGGCGGTGAGCGCGACGATGAGCCCGACCTCCCCGCGCGGGGTCATCCCCCACCCCACGGCGATGGACTCCCGCACCGTCATCTTCGTGAGGCGCGCGGGAATCGCGCACCCCGCGAGCTTCGCGACGATCGCGACGGCGATGAGGACAAGGGCGAACGCGAAGAACTGCGGAACCTTCGCGCTTTCGCCAAGATTGACCAGGAGGCCCATGGAGATAAAGAAGATGGGCGTGAAGACGGCCCCGAGAAAACGGGCGCCTTCCTCGAATTCCTCCCGGAGCGGGGTGGACGCGAACATGCTCCCTGCCAGGAACGCGCCCACGATCGCGGAGAGACCGATCAGGTCGGCGACGAAGGCGTACATGAAGGTGATCGCCATCGCGACGCTGAAACCGCCGTGCCGCATGCCGAGCCGGGCACCCGCGTCCTGCAGGCGGACGACGATCGGGCTGAAGAAATAGGTCCCGAATAAGATCGCCCCGCCGACGAACGCGACCGCGGAGGCCGGTAACAAGGCGACTCCCACGACGTCGACGCCTCCGGGACGGCTGCTGCCAACGACGATCGAGAGGACCAGCAGGCCGAGGATGTCGTCCACGACCGCGGCTCCCATAATCGTCTGCGCAATCCGCTCCTTCATCAGGCCGAGTTCGAGCAGGATCGCGGCGGCGATGGCGGTGCTCGTGGCGACCATCGCGGCGCCGACGAACGCCGCCATCGTGAAGGGGGTCCCGTTGGGACCGGGACCGGCCGCCGGGACCATCACATACGCGACGGTGAACCCAAGGACCAGGGGGAGCATGACTCCGCCAAGGGCGACGACGAAATTCTTCCGGGTGTACACGGACCGGAAGTCGCTCTCCAAGCCCACGAGGAAAAGAAGGACGATGGCGCCGAGCGCCGCGAAGCTCTCCAGGAGCGTCTGGTCGAAGAGGGTGACTCCGAACGCACCCACGACCGTTGGGCCGAGGACGATCCCGACTCCAATCTCGCCGATGATCGTCGGCTGTCGGAACCGCCGGATGAGGAAGTGGCTCACAACCGCGACCGATAGGAGGAGGGACAAGTCTCGGAAGAGTTCCGTCGCCGTAGCGGCCACGCGCCCCGAACGCCCGCACGCTATTTGACCGTGGTGGGGACGGCCGTTGCGGGCCCGTCGCGCTTATCACCGAGGATAATCAGGGGCAAAGCGCCTTAAAAACGAGGTCCATGTTCAACACAAGATTCTCCGGGATGAGTCATTCCGTCGGGGGTCTGTTGAGGAAACGAGATGGCGGCTCCGAAGAACCTCCGCATCCTTCCCGGCGGTCGGATCAACGGGTTGAGCAACCGAACCGTGCGCGGCGCGCTGGAGCGGATGTCGCTCAGGCCCCCGCCGGGCCCGGTCCTGTTCCTCGGCGGGTGCACGTACGCCGCCGCGTACATCCTGCTTAGTCTCGCGGGCATCTCCGCGTGGAGCGGCCTCCTCGCGGTTGCGGGGACGTGCCTGATTCTCATCGGCCTTCGCAGAACTTGGGGTCGCGCGTAGCGTCGCGCGGGCGTCGGATCATTCGCGGCCGCGACCGCGGGCTTCCTTCATCACGATGATGTTCAGGTCGATGACGTCCCGCTCTTCGGGTGCCTTCTCGTACCGGACGCTCCGACCCTCGTTCAGGATCTTGTGGAACCGGATACGCATGCCGCTCGATTGCGATGAGCGACCGCCGAGATGATAAACAGCGCGAGACGATTCTCCGCTACGATACATGATAACGATTGGGGACCGGCGGAGCGCTCACTGTCGAAGCAGGTCGAGCCCGTTCCAGTCCCCGCCGAAGTCGCGCACGACCCCTGTCGCGAGCTGGAAGCGCGCGCGGAGCTTCCCGTTCTCGAAGAAGATGTACGCGTTGCGAAGGCACGATGTGTAGAGGTTCTTCCGCTTGCCCTTCTGCGTGAGGATCCGGTCGACGCACTGGATCAGCCCGACTTCCTCGAGCGTGCGGATCTTCCGGTAGCACGCGGCGATGGGAATCCCGTACCGCTGGCTGATTTCCTGCGCGCTGATCCTGCGCTTGTACGTGGCGAGGAGAATCTTCGCGCTGTACTCGTCGGTCAAAAGCTGCGAGGCCTGAAGGGGCGACATTGCCGGGTCGTCGCCGCTCGGTTCCGGTGGATTTTCCTCCACTGTCTCGACCCCTTTCTCTTGCGGAAGCATTCGTTCACGGGCTATTTAAAATATCGGGGATGATTATCACCGAAAGAAATTGAACTAGAGCTCTAGGTTCACGAACCGTTTGAACTGTTCAGCTCAATCCACTTCCCGCTGAGTTCGCGATCGTTGTCGAAGTCGAACTTCACTTTGAAAACACCGTCTTGGTACATCAGTACGGCGGACCGGAGTTGGGATTGGTACAGCTTCATCGTCTTGCCCTTCGGCGTCGTGACGATCTCGGCGCACTTGAGAAAGCCCGCCTCCTCGAGCTCGTGGATCTTGCGATAGCAGGCGGCGATCGGGATGTCGTACTTGTCCGAAATCTCCTGGACGGACCGAGCGTTCTCCTGGGTCGCGACGAGAATGCGCTCGGCATACTCGTCCGTCAGGAGACGAGAAATATCCTTCTCCCGCATCGCATTCGTGCGATTTTTCGGTTATATTAAGTGCCTTGCTACCCGGTTATCAGGATTGAGACTTAGTTTACACGATGGGAGTGAGGACCGCCTTCGGGATTCCCTTTGCATAGGAGAAGGATAGACTGTGCAGCTCCGTGTGCGGCTTCTCGCCGTAGAGCACGATCGACCCGTCGAGGTTCTCCACCCGCACGTGCTGCGACGCCATGCTCGCGAGCTTCGCGCTCGACGCGGTGAGGGGGGTCGTGAGCCCGACGAAGAGGTCGCGCTGCCGCCGCACGGCCGCGAGGTGGCCGGAAAGCTGCTCGAGCACGCCGTCCCCGTACACGGACTCGAGGGTGTCGAAGGAGAGGAGGGAGAGGAGTGGATGCTGGGACTTCGGCAAGTGGTACTCCACGTTCGACCACTTGAGGTCCGTGTCCACGTTGCTCCCTTCCATCATGAGCGCGCCCTTCGGGGCCTCGATCCCCCCAAGCGACGTCGTCTCGAACACGCGGACGTGCAGATCGAACGTGCCCGCCTCGAGATGGGGGGACACGACGTCCCGCAGCAGGTCGAGGCTGCCCCTCCGCATCGGGACGTGGGCGACACCGCGGCCGAGGGCGGCGAAGTTGCAGATGAGCCCGAGCCGAATGTTGTCGACGTACTCCGTCGGGACGCTCGCGCCGAACTCCAGGCACATGATCCGGCCGCGACGGACCCCTCCGATGAGGGAGTCCAAGGCCTCATTCCCCGTGCTCACCTCGTCCTTCGTCAGGTCTTCGACCGGTTTCCAGGACCCGGGGGTCGCGAGCCTCTCGGAGGGGCGGATGTCGAACGCGCGGATCCGCGCGCCGTCGAGGGTGTACAGGAACTTGTGCTGCCGGACCCCGGTGCCCCGCAGCTTCTCAATCGTCATCACCCGCAGGCGGCGGCCCGCGTGCTCCCGGCTCTGGAACAACACGACGCCGTCCCCGAGGTAGTCGAGCTTCGTCTCCCCGCTGTCCTCCAGGATGAACACGACGCTAGCGCCCGCGCTCTCGACGAGGTCCTTCTGGAGCGTGTTGATGAGCTTGGAGGGATGAATCCCGTACCGCTCCGCGAGCGCGTTGATGCTGTCGATCAGGATGAGGGTCTTCTGCGGGAGGTTCTTCTCCACCGCATCGTACGCCATGTCGATCTCCGGGAGGTCGCTCCCGAGGTCGAACACCAGGGTGCCGTCGGAGACCTGGCCCTCGCCATGCTTCGCGTACGTCTCGTCCCCCTCCTCCCCCATCTCGATCCGGCCCTCGAGCTTGTCCAGCTCCGTCCGCTCCAGACGCCGCTTCGCGCCGTCCGCGGCGCGGTGGTCCCCTCGAACGCGCGTCTCGAACGAGATGTCCGTGCCGGCCTCCTTGAGGATCGGGGTCTCGTCGATCGTCTTCGAGAACTGCTTTCCCGCGATTTCCATCGCGGCCTTCTTCATGCGGTCCCGGAGCCACGGAAACTGGTTGTACAGGGACTCGTCCGAGACCCGCGTGCTCATGTAGAAGCTCGTCGCGATGCCGCCGAGCTCCTCCGTCAGCTGGAGGGCGAACGTGGTCTTCCCCGTGCCCGCCGAGCCCTTGGCGATCATCGAGTGGCCCCCGGGATTCCGGAAGAACTCGAGGATGTCGCCCGGGATACCCGCCCTCTGCGTCACCCGCGCACCGTCCCGTCGCAAGCGGCCGAGGGAGGTAATACTTTTGCTCGGTCTTATCAGCTTCGATATCGTTCAGAGATCGCCGTGGCCAAAGGGCCCGCGACCGAGCGCGGGAGCATGGAACCGCGTCCGACATCGCATGGCAAAGATGGCCCCGCGGTGGGGAGATCCGTTCCACCGGCCGCGAATCTATAAGGGCCGCCCGTGTTCCGAGCCGCGTGCGGAACGCGGAGGTCGCCCAGCTCCTGTACGACATCGCGGACCTCCTGGAGATGCAGGGAGGGGACCGGTTCCGACCGATGGCGTATCGCCGCGCGGCCCGCGAGATCGAGGCGATGCCGGAGGACATCGAGAAGCTGTGGCGTCAGGGCGGCGTCCCCCGCCTCCGCCAGGTCCAGGGGGTCGGGGAGGCGATCGCGGCGAAGGTGGACCAGTACCTCCGCGAGGGGCGGGTGAACGCCCTCGATGAACTCACGAAGGAGATCCCGCGCGGCCTCGTGGAGGTGATGAAGCTCCGGGGCCTCGGTCCGAAGCGGGCGAGCGTGCTCTGGCGGACCCTCGGGATCACGGACGTGAAGGACCTGAAGAAGGCGGCGGAGGGCCGGCAGATTCGCAGGCTGAAGGGCTTCGGGGAGAAGACGGAGCAAAAGATCCTCGACGCGATCAAGCTCCACGAGGAGGGCCAGGCGCGGACCCTGCTCGCCGTCGCGTTCCCGATCGCGGAGGAAATCGTCGCGTATCTCCGGGACCACGCCCCGATCGACAAGGCCGCCGTCGCCGGCAGCCTCCGGCGGATGCGGGAGACCGTGGGGGACATCGACGTCCTCGTGACGTCCCCCGACCCGCCCGCTGCGATCCGTGCCTTCACCGGGATGCCGCGCGTGAAGGAGGTCGTCCTGGCGGGCGAGACGAAGGCGACGGTGATCGTGGAGGCGAGGATCCAGGCGGACATCCGGGTCCTCGAGCCGGGGAGCTGGGGCGCCGGGCTCCAGTATTTCACCGGGAACAAGGACCACAACATCCACCTCCGCAGCCTCGCGATCGCCCGCGGGTGGAAACTCGACGAGTACGGGATCTTCGAGGGCGAGCGGAAGGTCGCGGGGGACACGGAGGAGGGCATCTACGCGGCCTTCGGCCTCCCGTGGATCCCGCCCGAGCTCCGGGAGGACGGCGTGGACGACCTGGAGGCAATGGTGCGCGCGGCGGTTGAACGGGGATACGAGTACGTCGGCATCTCGGACCACTCCCCGTCGCTCGTCGTCGCGAAGGGGCTCGACGCCGAGGCCCTGCGGATGCACCGGGCCCGGATCCGGGCGCTCAACAAGCAGCTCGAAGGGACGATCACGATCCTGACGGGGACCGAGTGCGACATCCTCGACGGCGGCGCCCTCGACTACCCGGACGAGATCCTGAGGGAGCTCGACTACACGATCGTGTCCGTCCACTCCAAGTTCTCCCTCACCGAGGAGGAGCAGACGGAGCGGGTCGTGACCGCGCTCCGCAACCCCTACGCGAACATCTTCGCGCACCCCACGACGCGGCTCCTCGGGAGCCGGGACCCGATCGCCCTCGACCTCGAGGCGGTGATGGACGCCGCCGCGCGGAGCGGGACGGCGCTCGAGGTGAACGCGTATCCGAACCGGATGGACCTCAACGGCGCGTACGCGCGGATGGCGAAGGAGAAGGGCTGCATGCTCGCGATCGACACGGACAGCCACGCGCACGGTCAGCTGGGGAACATGCGGTTCGGCGTGGGCCTCGCCCGGAGGGGATGGCTCGAGCCGGACCAGGTCGTCAACTGCTGGCAGCTGGACCGCGTCCGCGGGTTCTTCCGGTAGCGGGCGCGAGGGCTTCGAAGGCGCGACGCACGACGTTCCGGTCGTTCTCGAAATGGAGCCGGCGGAGGGCGTCCGCGCGGCCGCACCACCGCGCGTCGTCGAACCCGGGCTCGGGCTTCAGCCTGCCCCCCGTCCGCTCCGCGAGGAAGTACACGACCCGTTTCTCCACGTTCGCGTCGTCGGACGGGGAGTAGAAGGAGTACGTGATCTCCGTCAACGGCGCGAGGATTCGGACGGAGAGGCCCGTCTCCTCGCGGACCTCCCGCATCGCCGTTTCCTGGAGAGTCTCCCCGGGCTCCACGGTGCCTTTCGGGAGGCACCACAACCCTTCGTCCGCCCTCCGCAGCAACAGAATGCGATTCTCGCCGTCGAGGACCGCGCACCCGCTCGAGAGGGCGGGTCGCACGCGCCGCGACTGCCGCGGGCGCCCGCTCCGGGGCCGGGTGATCGGTGCGACGAGGCGCACGGCCCTCGCCAGGTCCGACCCGAGCACCTCCCCGAGGCGCCGGTCGTAGAGGGCCGCGGCGGGGTGGTACGTAGCGACGACCGGGATCCCCTCGTGACGCGGGCGGCGGCGGCCCGGCGCCGTCCGGCTCGCGGACGGACCAAGGAGGCCCTTCAGCGCGGTGTCGCCCATCGTGACGATCGCCGCGGGTCGGACGGCGCGGATCTGCGCCTCGAGGTACGGTCGGCACGCGGCCACCTCGTCCGCCTTCGGCTTCCGGTTCTCCGGCGGCCGGCACTTCACGATGTTCGTGATGAAGACCTCCCCCCGGGTCAGGCCCGCCTTCGCCAGGGAGGCGTCGAGCACCTTCCCCGCCGCGCCCACGAAGGGACGGCCCTGCTCGTCCTCGTGGCGACCCGGTCCCTCACCGATGAGCAGGAGTCGTGCGCTCGCCGCGCCCTCGCCCGGGACCGCGTTCGTCCGGCCCTCGTGGAGGCGGCACAGCGTGCAGGCGCGAATCCGCGCCGCGAGCGCCTCGAGCGGTTCCGCCACGAGCGTGTCCATCCCACGGGGTCTAGAAGAACTTCACCCTTCGGAGGTCTTCAACTCCGAGCGACGGAGGGCGAGGGCCTTGATCTTCGGCTGGAGCTTCTCGATCTTCCCGTGGTACTTGTCGCGGACCTTCTCGAACCGTTTCTGGGCCTTCTCACGGTCGACGGTCTCGTGGCGGAACTCGTCCTGCGCCCGCTTGATCAGGTGCCGGTAGCCCGCCTCGATCGAGCGCAACCTGCGAAGCTTCCGGTCCACGCGCTCGAGACTCGCCGTCGTCCCCGCCCCCTCGGGGGCGCGCACGCCGCCCCCGCGCACTCAAGCGCGGGGAACGGGCCTCCGTCTCTTTAGGGTTGCGTCGAGCACTCCGTTCCGGAACGTGCAGTCCAGACTCAACGGGTCGACGTCCTCCGGGAGGTCCACCGCCGTGTAGTACCGCTTCTCCCCGTCCGCCTCCACGATCATCCGGAGGCCGTCCACGCGGGCGCGCACGTCGTCATCGTGCGCACCCGGCAACTCCGCGGTCACGTGGATCGAGTCCGCGTCGAGGATCACGTCGACGAGCGGGTCCCGGCTCGCGATCTCCTGGCCCTCGACGGCCTGGAACGAGCCCTCCCCGCGCGCCTCGCGGTTCCGCATCGTGAATCCGTACACGAACGGCTCGCGGAAGACGCCGAGCTTCCCCTCAAACGCGTCCTTCAACATGCGGTTGATCGTCTTCCGCATGTCCTCGAAACTGTCGTCACCGCTCATCCCACGAACCCCTCGATACCCTCGAAACCGCGCAACGCATCCCGGGGGAACCCCGATGAAAATTGGCCGCGGCCGTCTTATAGTTTTCGAGCCGGTCGTGGGGCGGGAGAGCACAGGCCCGCATGGCGACAAAATTCATGCGGCGTCCCCTAGAACGATCACGAGTTTCTCGGAGAACGAGAAGGCCGGCGGTCGATAAGAACGTTGTGCCGAATCAGCCGGAATCGGGGTTCGACCCCGCCGGTGCGGCCGGAGCCTCGGGATCCCCACATACTCGAGCCGCCCGTCGACGATCACCGCGGGGCCGAACTGGATCTTGTGTTTCGCCATCAGGTCCCGGTTCGAGGCCCCGGAAAGCACCTTCACGTCGATCCCCGGGATCCGCTGGCGGACCTTCTCGGAGATGCTCTGGACGCGGCGGTCCTGCTCGGCTTGAACGGACGTGAGGAAGATGACCTCCGTCATGGGTGGGGCTCGCGCGTCCGAAGGGGCGGCGCGCCATAAGGCTTGCGGGCCGGCGTCGGTCCGCGTGGCCCTCTTCATTTGCCAGGGTGAATAAAAATATACGCAAGGCGATTCGGTCGGGCATGCTCCTGCTCGTCGCCTCCCGCCCTGACGCCGCTTCGATGGGCCAGCGGGAGGCGCTCCTCCGGGTTCCCGGCTGGACCGAACATGGACGGCTTGGAGACGCGCCGGTCCTCCGTCGCGACGACCTCGCGCTTGTTACGATTCCGGACTTACATCTGTACCGGGATGGAATCGATCGCGAGGCGCAGATCGCCCTCGGAGAGGCCCCCGAGGCGGTCGTGTTCCTCTCGAAGCACCGGAGCGAGAGCGGGACGCCCAGCCTCACGGTCCATCCGATCGGGAATCTCGGGAGCGCGGACTTAGGCGGTCGTCCCCGGACCCTCGTCCCGGCGGACCCGCACCGCATGACGGATACGCTCCGCGCGATCCGGCGGGAAGCCGCGGGCACGGGCTACGCGGTGACCTTCGAGGCGACTCACCACGGTCCGCACCTGGAGACCCCCGCCTTCTTCATCGAGGCGGGAAGCACGGAGACAGAATGGAGCGATCCCCGCGCCGCCGAGATCTTGATGCGCGCCCTCCTGAGCGTGCGCCCTCGCGATGGGCCGGTCGCGGTCGGTGTTGGCGGCGGGCATTACACGCCAAGGCTCACGGACCTCGCCCTCCGCCGCGACGTGGCGCTCGCCCACCTCGTCCCGGGGTACGACCTCCCGCAGCTCGACGACGAGATGCTGGACCAGATCATCGCGCGGTCGCGCGGGGCGAGCCTCGTGTACTTCCATCGCAAGGCGATCGAAAAACCCGTGCTCCGGGACCTCGAGCGAAGGTTCGAAGCCCGCGGCCTCCGGGCTGTGCGGGAGGATGACCTCGATCCCCTCCCGGGCTCGCAAAGTTATTAATCGGGGTCCGGATACAAGGGCCTCGGGAGGGTCCCCCTGCTCCGGGAATGTCGTTCTCACGGATACTATCGCGGTGACGAGGTCTGCCCGATGTGCGGCGACCCCGCCACCCGCTTCCTCCTGAAAGACGAGGAGATCGACTCCGTGGGCCGCACGATGGCCGGGATCCTCCGCCACTTCCCCGAGCGGTACGGCCTCGAGATGGACGCGAACGGGTGGGTCGACCTCGGAGACTTCATCACCGCAGTGTCGATTCGGAATCGGCGATTCCGGTTCCTCAAGCCCAACCATATCCTCGGGTTGATTCAGACGGACCCGAAGGGACGGTACGAGTTCCGGGACGGCCGGATCCGGGCGACGTACGGGCATAGCCTCGACGTCGACCTGGACCTTCCAACGGACAACATCCCGGACGTCCTCTTCTACCCCACGAGTGAGGAGGAATGCGGCGTCTTGCTGGGCGCGGGCCTCCGGCCCTCCGACCGGAAGATGGTCCATCTAAGCGGGACGTTCAACGCCGCCCTCGAGGCGGGGCGGGTCCGGATCCAGAGCCCCGTGATCCTGGAGGTGGACACGACCCGGGCGCGGGAGGCCGGGGTCGTGATCAAGAAGGCGGGGAAGACTGTGTACCTCGCGAAGGAGGTCCCCCCGGAGTTCGTCCGGCGCTCCGAGCGGGCGGAGGAGGAGCTCTCCCCGGAAGAGGGCTCCGCGGAGTGAATTTTATTCGCGCCGGATTTTTAAAGCCCATACATTTTATAACGGGGCACTGCATACGTCGGGGCGTCAGGAGAAGGTGGGTATGCCGACCGGCATCGACCTCATTGGCGGCAATGCGGCGCTGCAGGAGCATTGGATCAAGCGAGTGATCGCGATCATCATCGATGCGATCGTCCTCGCGGTGGTCACCGTTGTGCTGAACGCGCTCTTCCAAAATGCCCTGTTCGCCCTCGGCTTGTGGTGGACGTTCATTACGGGCCTGATCTGGCTGCTGTACTCCGCCCTGCTCGAGGGGAGCTCGGGCCGCGCCACGATCGGCAAGCGGGTGATGCGGCTCCAGGTCGTCGCGATCGATGGCGTGATGAACCTCGAGAAGGCCCTGATCCGGAACATCTCGAAGATCCACGTCCTGTTCCTCCTGCTGGACTGGATCATGGGCATCGCCACCCACGGAGACCCCCGGCAGCGGTACCTCGACCGCATCGCGAGGACCACCGTGACTCGGGTCGACGCGAACGCGTACATCGAAGAGCAGTTCCGCCAGATGCAGTACGTGCCCCCCCACCCGACCCCGCCGCCCGCGGGCGCCTGGGGGCAGCCCGCACCCGCGCAGCCGCAGCCGACGACGCAGGCCACGATGACCCCGCCGTCGACCCCGCAATCGCCGCCGTCCGGCGGCTGGCCTGGACAGGCTCCGCCCGCCGGGAGCGGATGGCCCGAGCACAAGTGGGACCCCTCGGGGAACCTCGTCCCCCAGATGCGGTTCTGCACGAACTGCGGGGGACAGCTGGTCCAGCGCGGCGACGGCAAGCTCACGTGCGTCCGGTGCGGCGCGGTCTACTGAGTCCCGCTCGTGAACCAGAGGACGTTCAGCGCGACCATCACGAAGTACGCCCCGATGAGGACGAGCCCCGCGCGGCGGGAGACCTTCCATCCGCCCAGCATGAACGCGAGGAGGAGGAAGGAGCTCCCAAGGAGGACGGCGACCGCGGGGACGATCTGGGTCGCCGGGTACGTCGTCGGCCTCAGGATCCCCATGACCCCGAGGGTGAGGAGGGCGGTCACGACGCACGCGCCGAGCCCTTCCCCGAGGGCGAGGTCGGAGTACCCCTTCCGGGTGGCGTGGTACGCCGCGGCGATGTCCGGGAGGGACGTCCCCAGGGCGACGACCGTGATCCCGAGGATCCACTCGCTGATGCCCGTGGAGGCCGCGAGCTGCACGGCCCCGACGACGATGAACTGCGCCCCCATCA
>VBMI01000123.1 GCA_005878955.1 Methanobacteriota archaeon | reverse complement strand
GATCAAGCTTGCCGATTTCCTCATGGTTCTCGGGGGCCTTGGCGTCCCTAGCACCTACCTTGTTCTCGGCGCCGTCGGATTCTACGCGACCGCGACCTTCCTCTTCATGGGCCTCGCGTTCTACGCGCTGGCAATCTTCGGCACGACCGCGGCTATTCCGTGTCCTACGTGTGGAGCCGTCACGCTGTTCCGAAGATACCGCAATCAGCCGGTGTGCACCCGATGCGGCACGCGTCGGCGACTCTAGTTGCGGTGCGCGACGATCGCCCCCAGTGCCTTGGACCGGGGGCCCTTCTCGTGCGAAGGGGTGCTATCGGAACTTTCCCGCGTGCTATCGCAAGTGGACCGGCTGGGATTTGAACCCAGGACTTCCTGCTTGCAAAGCAGGCGATCTTCCGCTGATCTACCGGCCCGGTGGAAAAGGGTAGCGGCGGGGCGGATATAGGCTTCGTGCGCCTAGGACCGCAGCACGATCTCGATGTTCACGCCGTCGGGGACCTGGATCCGCATCAGCGCCCGCAATGCGCGCTCATCCGCGTCCAGGTCGATCAGCCGCTTGTGGATCCGCATCTCCCACCGGTCCCAGGTCTCGGACCCCTCGCCGTCGGGGGACTTCCGCACCGGCACGAGGAGCCGCTTCGTCGGCAGCGGGATGGGCCCGCTCATCGCGACCCCCGTCCGCTCGGAGATCGTCTTGATCTGCTGGCACACGTTGTCGACCTTCTTCGGGTCCGTTCCGCTCAGCGAAATCCGCGCCCGCTGAGCCATTCAGCACCACCAAAAGGACTGGAGAAGAGGGGAAGGGGGTTCAGCGCTTTTCCACATCAATACACATTCCCGCCGCGACGGTCTGCCCCATGTCGCGGATGGCGAAGCGACCGAGCTGCGGGAAGTCCTTGGCCTTCTCGATGACCATGGGCTTCGTCGGCCGGATCTTCACGATCGCGGCGTCGCCGGTCTGGATGTGGTCGGGCTTCTCCTGCTTCGTCGCCCCCGTCCGCGGGTCGAGGCTCTTCGTGATCTCCTCGAAGGTGCACGCGACCTGGGCGGTGTGCGCGTGGAAGACGGGGGTATACCCGACCGTGATGACGCTGGGATGGTTCAGGACCATGATCTGCGCGGTGAACGACTTCGCGACCGTCGGCGGGTGGTCCACGGGCCCCGCGACGTCCCCGCGACGGAGGTCCTTCTTGTCGAGGCCCCGCACGTTGAACCCCACGTTGTCGCCGGGCACGGCCTCGGCAATCGCCTCGTGGTGCATCTCGATCGACTTCACCTCGCCGACCTTGTCCGCAGGCTGGAAGGCGACCTTCATGTTCGGCTTCAGGACGCCCGTCTCGACGCGGCCCACCGGGACGATGCCGATCCCGGTGATCCCGTAGACATCCTGGATCGGAAGCCGGAGGGGCTTGTCGAGGGGCTTCGGCGGGACCTCGAGGGCGTTCAGGGCGGCCACGAGCGTCGGGCCCTTCCACCAGCCGAGCTTCGGGCTCGCCTTCACGATGTTGTCCCCCTTGTACGCGCTGATCGGGATGAACGGGATCCTGTCCACCTTGTACCCGACGGACTTCAGGAGGGCGGTGACCTCGGTCTTGATCTCGTTGTACCGGGCCTCCGAGTACTCCGGCTTTGCCGCGTCCATCTTGTTGATCGCGACGATCAGCTGCTCGACGCCCAGGGTCCGCGCGAGGAAGATGTGCTCCTTCGTCTGCGTCTGGACCCCCTCCGCGGCGCCGACGACGAGCACGGCGGCGTCCGCCTGCGAGGTGCCCGTGATCATGTTCTTGACGAAGTCCCGGTGGCCGGGCGCGTCGATGATCGTGAAGTAGTACTTGTCCGTGTCGAAGCGCTTGTGGGCGACGTCGATCGTGAGCCCCCGCTCGCGCTCCTCCTTCACCTGGTCCATGACGAAGGCGTACTCGAAGGTGGCCTTTCCCATCGACTCCGCGAGCTTCTTCAGGTTCTCGAGCTCGTGGGGGTCGATATTCCCGGTGTCGTACAGCACCCGGCCTACCGTGGTCGACTTGCCGTGGTCGACGTGGCCGATGAACACCAGGTTCAAGTGCGGCTTTGCGGGCATGTTTCTACCCCGTAGGGCCATCCCTATTATCCTGCCGTATATGACCCTTTCCTTCGGACTCGGTTTCACGGCCTCCCGATAACGAGAGGATGTGAGAGCGGTCCCGTTCCGTCCGGTCCTCACGCCGCGTAGTACGCTTCGTCGTACGGCTCCGGCTGGAGGCCCTTCCGCTCGCGGATCTTCCGCACGACGTCCGGCTGGAGGTCCGCGGGCACGGCCTGGAACCCGACGTTCTCGGTGGACCAGAACGCCCGCCCCTGGGTCGCGGACCGGATCGCGGTCGCGAACCCGAACATCTCCGCGACGGGCGCCTTCGCCTGGATGATCGTGTGGTCCCCCTCCTGGGTGATGTCCTCGATCACGCCCCGCCGGGACTGGATCTCCCCGATCGCGGAGCCCATCACGTCCTGGGGGACGTTCACGTACACCTTCTGGAGCGGCTCCTGAAGGATGCGGCCCGCCTGGCACATCGCGCCGTAGATCGCGCGGTACGTCGCGGGGATCACCTGCGCGGGGCCGCGGTGGACGGAGTCCTCGTGCAGCTTCGCGTCCACGAGCCGCACCTTCACCCCCATGGCCTTCTCTCCCGCGAGCGGCCCCTTCCGCATCGCCTCCTCGATGAACGCCTGCTTGATCAGCTCCATCGTCTCGTGGAGGTACTGGATCCCCTTCGTCGCGTCGATGAGGACGTTCGTCTCCTCGATCCACACGACGTCCTTCGTCTCCTCCCGCGGCATGCCGAGCTCCTCCAGCTTTTTCGCGAGGACTTTCGAATCCTTGATCCTCTGGCCCGAGACGATCTCACCCGCTCGGATCGCGCTGACGACCGCCGCCTCCAAGGGTTCGACTTCGAAATAGAACCGATTGTGCTTGTTCGGGGACTTGCCCTCGAACGGCCCGCCCTTCCCCTTCACGCCCTCCCGGTACACGACGATCGGCGGGCTCGTGATCACGGGGACCTTGTAGTCGTTCTGGACCCGGTAGATCGTGATCTCGAGGTGGAGCTCTCCCATCCCGGAGATCAGGTGCTCCCCGGTCTCCTGGTTGATCTCGACCTGGATGCTCGGGTCCGCCTTCGCGATGGACCGGAGCGTGTCGACGAGCTTCGGCAGGTCCTGGGTGGACTTCGCCTCGATCGCCATCGTGACGACCGGGTCGGAATAGTGGACGATCGCCTCGAACGGCTGCATGTCCTTGTTGTCGCTCACCGTGGAGCCCGCGATCGCGTCCTTCAGGCCCACGACGGCGACGACGTTCCCCGCGTCGATCTCCTCGACGGGGATCCGTTCCGGCCCCACGATCATCGCGACGATCTGGGCCCGCGGTCTCGCCCGCCTGCGGGTCCACGAGGATCTTCGTCACCATGAACCCGACGGGGCCGTTCTCGTCCACCTTCGTCATCGCCTTCCCGACGGGGCTCTCCGGGTCCCCCTTCCAGATCACGGGGATCCGGATCGGCTGGGCCTGGAGGGGGTTTGGGAGATGCTTGATCACCATCTCAAGGACAACCTCGTGGAGGGGCGCCTTCTTCGAGAGCTCCTTCATTGTCCCCTCCTGGCAGTGCCGGTAGACGTCCTTGAACGTGATGCCGGTCTTCTTCATGTACGGGACGCTGAGCGCCCACTTGTGGAACGCGCTCCCGAACGCGACGTTCCCGGAAGCGACCTTGAGGGCCCACTTGTCTTTCAGGTCGTCCGGCAGCTGCTTCAGGATCCTCGTGTTCACGTCCGTGATGATCTTCACGAACCGCTGCTCCATCTGCTCCGGGGTGATCTTGAGCTCGTTCACGAGCCGGTCCACCTTGTTGATGAACAGGACAGGCTTCACCCGCTCCTTGAGCGCCTGCCGGATCACGGTCTCCGTCTGGGGCATGATCCCCTCCACCGCGTCGTCGAGGATGATCACGCCGTCGATCGCTCGCATCGCGCGAGTGACGTCCCCGCCGAAGTCGACGTGACCCGGGGTGTCGATCAGGTTGATCAGGTACTGCTTCCCCTCGTGCTCGTGCACCATCGACGCGATCGCCGCGTTGATCGTGATCCCGCGGGCCTGCTCCTGCTCGTCGTAGTCCATGAAGAGTTGCGAGCCCGCGAGCTCCTCGGAGATCATCCCCGCGCCCGCAATCAGGGAATCAGAGAGGGTTGTTTTTCCATGATCAATGTGTGCGGCGGTCCCGATGTTCCGGATGAACTCCTTCTTGTGGAGGAGGGTCTCCGCCTTCTTGATGTTGTCCTCTTTCCGTCCCATGTCCGGTCACCGCGCTACCCCGATGCCTCTTGATAAAGATTTCCGGGCGGCGGCTAACGGGCCGACATCGCGATCCGTTCGAGCTCGTCCTTCTTCGCGACCGCCGCGCTCTCCATCTCCCCGCGGGACGCCCTGAGGATCTCGTCCGCGAGGCAGTCCTGAATCGACTTCCGGTTCTTGAAGGAGGCCGCGGTCGCCCCTGTGCAGATGTTCCGGAGGGCCATGTCGAGCCGGCGGGAGGGGGACACGTCCACGGCCCTCGGCACGGAGATTCCACCGAATCGCAGGCGGGTGATCTCCTCGCGGGGCGCCGTCTTCTCGAGCGCGTTCCGATGATCTCGAAGGCGGTGCGTACGACGCGGATCGCCTTCGACTTCTTCCCGGTGAAGTCCTCCGAGCGCATCATCCCGTTGATCAGCCGCTCCACGATGTTCGCCTTCGCCTTCCCGAAGGGCTTGTTCGCCCACCGGCCTCCGGTGTGCGGGATCACGATCGGGGTGAGGTTGATGTACCGCGCGAGGCCCGGGTCGTGGACGACGACCTCGCCCAGGTCGTACCGCTCGAAGAGCTTCAG
>VBMI01000122.1 GCA_005878955.1 Methanobacteriota archaeon | reverse complement strand
GGACTTCTTCGGGTTCCTGAAGAATCTCTCGAAGAACAACAACCGCGATTGGTTCACGGAGAACAAGCCCCGCTACGAGGCGTCCGTCCAGGAGCCCGCCCTCCGGTTCATCCATGACGCGGGCCTGAAGCTCAAGACCCTCAGCCCGCACCTCGTCGCGGACGCCCGCCCGTTCGGCGGCTCCCTGTCCCGGATCTACCGGGACATCCGGTTCTCCGCGGACAAGAGCCCGTACAAGACGGAGCTCGGGATCCACTTCTGGCACGGGAAGGCGAGGGGCCCGGAGCACATGAACCCCGGTCTGTACCTGCACCTCGGGCTCGACGGGAACTTCGCGGGCGGGGGCGTCTGGCACCCGGACGCCCCGGTCCTCAAGAAGGTGCGCGACCGCATCGTCGAGAAGCCGGACGAATGGAAGGCGGTCCGGAAGAAGGTGGAGATCGAGGGGGAATCCCTGAAGCGCGTCCCGCCCGGATACGACGTGGGCCACCCCTTCGTTCTCGATTTGCGGAGGAAGGACTTTTTGGCGAGCCGCTCGTTCCGCGAATCGCAGGTCACCTCCCCCGGGTTCTTGGACGACTTCATCGAGACCTGCGCGGCGATGGACCCGCTCAACGCGTTCCTCGCCCGGGCCGTCGGAGTCCCGTGGTGACACGGCCTTTCCCGTGATGGCTACCCGGAAGGAATCCGAACGAACGCGACCCCCGGAAGCCCCTTGAAAGCACGGTCGCCGGTCAGGAACCGAAGCTTCCTCCGCTGGGCCAGGGAATAGCCGATCGCATCTACGTAGGAGATCCGGGGCCGGTTCCGCGGCCAGCGGGTCCGAAGGTCCATCGCGTCCAGGACCTCCGGGAGGGAGAACTCGAGCAGGAGCGGCTCAAAGGAGGAGACCACTGCTCTCGCTGCCTGGCGGGCACCCCCGTCGCGCAGGAGAGCATAGTAGACCTCCATAAGATGAAGCCAAGTCGTCTTCCCCCGGCCCGGCTCGAAGTACGGCCGCACCTTCGGATCCGACAGGTTTGCGAGGATCGCGGACGAGTCGTAGAGGTACTTAGAGATCGTCCCAACCTTCCTTCATCTCCCGGATGAGGTCTCGGAGGTTCCGACGGAACTTCCATGTGCCGCTGAGCTCGTCCGGCCTCGGGATCCTGCGTCGAATCTCGACCTCGAGGTAGTCGCCGTCCCGGATGTTCCGGTCCCGCGCCACCTCTGCCGGGAGAATCAGGCCGAGGGAGTTACCCCATTTCTTCGCACGGGTGATCACAACTCGAGTTATACGGAGGGTTATACTTATAGCTGAGCGGGACCTGTGTGAAACTGCCTCTTCGTATACGGCAAGGTTCATGGCTCGGCTATCGTTCGCAGCCGTGATGGCGGACGCGCCCACAGTGGCCGAACTCCAGAGCCTCGCAGACTCTGCGGCCGCCCTCTCTCGGAAGCTCAAGAAGACCCAAGGGCTCTCAGAGGGCCATGTGGAGCGGATCGCCTCCGCCATCGAGCGGATCCTAAGGGACTACGGCGGGGCCTCGTACCGCCAGTACCGCAACCTCGTGCGGGACCTCGACGTCGTCGCCGCGGACGTCACCCGCCTCGAGAAGGAGAAGGCCCTCCACCCGAAGTTCGTGCGGACCCTGGACGCCTCCCTCCTCCGGATCCGGAAGCGGGACTTCTTCCTCGGCCGGCGCCTCGTGGACCGACTCGGGAAGGTCCGCGCCCAGGCAAGGGAGCGCGACCGGCTCCTCGCGGATTACCGTGAAGGATACAAAGAGATCGAGCGAGAGATCGCCCGCCTCAAGGCGGAGCGGGACCGCCTCCGCACTGTGCGAAAGCCGCCGATGTCCGAGACCGATGTCGAGCGGGTGCGGACAATGCTCCGGGACGCCAACACGGCGATCAACGCCGCGATCATCGCGGAGCTCCACGGCGTGCCTTGCCACCTCGCCCTCCCCACGTTCCTTGAGGGATCACGAGACCGCCGCCTCTTGCTCCCGCCGATCCCAGAGGAAGATGCCCTTACGTTGTTCGTCCTCCTCTCCGACGTCGGACCCATGCGGGACGCGTTCGGGAATCGGGGCGTCCACGGACTCCTCGAGGCCCTCTCGTACTCGGACGCGAAGCTCGCCCACCTCGTCGGGGACGGCCGCCCCCTGCGGGCCGCCCTGAATGCGAACCTTCCGTGGCTGAAGGCGATCACGGCCCCCGGGAACCTCCTCCCGCAGCTCGGCATCGACCTCTCGCTCGACGCCCTCCGGGAGAGGACGGAGTCCCTCCAGCGCTTCGCGGAGCATCTCCATGACGCGGGGGAGGCGCGGGATCGAATCCGGGCGGTCGCGGAACGAATCAGCGCCGGCGACCTCGCGAAGGCCCAGGATGCCGACCGAGGCTACCGCGTCTCGGGCGAGGCCGCGCGGCGGGCGTGGGAGGGCACGCTCGACCCGGCGATTCGCGAGGTCGAACGGGACCTGGACCGGGCCGCGAAGGACCTCGCGTCCCTCTCCCCGCCGGATCGCCTCGCCTAGGCCGGAAGTGCGAACGAGGTCCTGGGCCGCCGCCCGGAAGGGGGAACCATTAAGGCACCGGGAGCGCGTCCCACTCGGGGAGGGGACGCTCCTGAGGGGTCGCGCGGCTTCGCTTCTCATCATCGTCGGATTCCTCATGCCCCTCGGGTTTCCGGGCGGGTCCGCGGGCGGCGGCTCCCCGCGGCCGATGTCGTGGACCCTCGCCACCGACTACGACGTCTCGATGGTCACGTCCCTCGCGGGTGCCTGCAACTGGGCCGCCCGCGCC
>VBMI01000120.1 GCA_005878955.1 Methanobacteriota archaeon | reverse complement strand
GACGTGATTGTTTTTCACCCGCCAGGCAGCCCCGCGAGCGCGACCCCGATCATCCACCGGGCGCTTTTGTATGTCGAGCCGAGCGCCGCGGGTCCTGGCGTGGACATCCCCGGCTTGGCAGGATTCCCCGCGAACGAGTGGAGCGCCGAAGGTTGGGATAACAGCACGACGACCCAGACCGTGAACCTGAGGGCGGTCACTATCCGTGTGCAGGATTGGAAACAAGGCTCACGTCGGATCTCGGATCAGACGATTGACTTCTCTGTATCGGCGCGAAACTTGACCGCCGGGTTCTTGACAAAGGGCGATCACAACCCGGATTGGGACGGCAAAACATCTTTGAGATTCACCCCCGTCCCCACCTCCGCGATCATCGGCAAGGCTCGAGGCGAGTTGCCGTGGTTCGGACTCATCAAGCTGACGGTCTCGCCGACGGCGGGCTGTTGTGACGGATGGGGGGACGCCACCGCTCCCCGGAATAGCTGGGACTCCCTAGCGACGAGTCTCGTTCTGATCCCCGTGGGCATCTTCCTCGCGGACTACGGGTTCGCATACGCGGAGCGATTATGGAAGGCGTACCGGGGGAAGAAGAACCCCGCCGTCGAGCCTCCGGAGACCGCGGAAGAGGACCTCCCGCCCAAGCCCGACGATTCTAGATGAGCGTCGTCTGGGATTTCGGGCGGTACCCCCGCACGGGTGCGAGGAACTCATCCTTCTCAAGGACCTTCTTGATCTCGAGGAACGGCACCGCGGACTGGACCTCCTTCGTCCGCCCGCCGCGGCCATAGCTCTTCACCCGCGCGTGCACCAGGCCGAGCATGTCGAGCTCGGAGATGAGGTCCGTGACCCGGCGTTGCGTGAGGACGGGCATCCCCGTCTTCCGACAGAGTTCCTTGTACGTCCCGTACACGTCCCCGGTTGTCATCCGGTCCGCTCCCGCCTCCCCGTTCGAGATGATCGATAACAGGACGAGTTTCGACTGAGTCGGGAGGGACTTGATCGCCTCGACGACGGTGTCGAGCTCGATCTTGTTCTTCGCCCGCTGCACGTGCTGCTCCGTGATGCGGTCCTCCGCGGCCCGCTCCGCGAGCTCCGCGGAGACGCGCAGGAGGTCGAGGGCCCGCCGCGCGTCCCCGTGCTCCTGCGCCGCGAGGGCGGCGATCAGAGACAACACGGATTCTGCAGCGACCCCGTTGTCGAACGCCTTGTGGGATCGCTGCTGCAGGATGTCGAACAGCTCCCCTGCGTTGTACGGCGGGAACACCATCTTCTCGTCGCTCAGCCGACTCTTCACGCGAGGGTCGAGCCATTCCGTGAACTTCAGGTCGTTGCTGATCCCGATCAGGGAGACCTTCGCCTTCGTCAGGTCGTCGTTGATCTTCAGGAGCTGGTACAGGAGGTCGTCCCCGTTCTTCGTCACGATCTTGTCGATCTCGTCCAGGACGAGGATCACGATCCGCTTCTCCTCGTCCAGCTTCTCGACGAGCATCTGGTACACGCGGTCCGTGGAAAGCCCGGTGAACGGGATCCGTTGGCTCAGGTTCTCGACGAACCGGTTCGCGACGTTCTGGAGCACGCCGTACGGCGTGTCGACGATCTCACAGTTCATGTACACGTACTGGACCGCCCGCCCGCCGTCGAGTTTCTTCAGCTCGTTCTCGATGTACTTCACGACGGCGGTCTTCCCCGTCCCCGTCTTCCCGAAGATCAGGACGTTGCTCGGGCGGTCCCCCCGCAAAGCGGTCGCGAGGATCTGCGCGAGCTGGTCGAGCTGCTCCTCCCTGTGTGGCAGACGGTCCGGGACGAACGAAGGGCGCAGGATGTCCCGGTCCATCTTGAAGATGGGCCGCGAACCTATGTACGGCTGGAAGATGCTTTCTTCCATGTGCTTCGGCTCCCCCTAGAATTCCAAGATTCCGCGCAGAGATGCGCGGATGAAATCAAGCGCGCGCGGATAGCGACGGGGTCTATAAATGGGTTTCTCATCGCGGGCACACCAAATCGACGTGGTGCGAAAGTTGTGATTTTTATTTCTATAACTCGATGGAACTTGACGACTTCGCGACCTTGAAAGTTATCGCTCGAAGCGAGAGGAGCTTCATCACGCCGGGAGGAGGAGGGTCAACGCCGCGACGATAACGAAGCCTCCGAAAATCGAGGCCGTGACGAGGAGGCTGCGCGCGCGGTGTTGCAGTTCCGGGATGAGATCGGCTGCCGAGACGAAGAGGAAGGTTCCCGCGCAGAACGCGAGGCCGATGGGGAGCCAGGCCGCGCTCGCGGTTACGAACAACGATCCCACGCCGATCCCGATAGGCGTGTCGATCGCGGTCGCGAGGACAAACCCGAGGACGATCCGTCGGCTCCGCAGGGAGGCGATGCTGACGGATGCCCCCGCGAAGCTGTCTGGGATTTGGTGCAAGGCGATCGCAAGGGTGATCACGAGCCCGACGGCGGCGCCTGCCTCGAACCCCAACGGGATCACGAAGCCGTCGACGAAACCGTGCACCGCCAGGGCGCTCATCGCGAGCGTCCCGAAGGGGCGGATCTCGCGTCCCTCCTCGAAGTGGGCCTGGCTCCCGCCGCGAGTGAGGAGCGTGCGTTCCACGAGTAGGAGTCCGAGGAAACCTGCCGCAGTCCCGATCGCGACCAGGCGGCTCCCTTGCGGATTGCCCCGGACGAGGTCGAGGCTTTCGGGGAGGATGTCGAACAGAGAGATCCCGAGGAGGATCCCCGCACTGAGACCGAGCATCAAGTGGGTGACCCGGTCGGAAATGCGGCTCCTCGCCAGAGGGATTACCAGGATCACGAGGGGAGTCCCCCCGGTGATCGCGGCCCAGAGGAGCATGAGCCCGATATCCACCATGCGCGCGGCGCACGGGCCGGTGGTTATTTAATACATCGGCCTCGCTTAATAATCTCCAAATACCTCTTCCGCGTTCCTTAATAACGCGATGACGATCGTGTCGATGTCCCTCGACCCTCAGACCCTCCGGAAGCTCGAGGAGGTCGTGCGGAAGCGGGGCTACCCGAGCCGCTCGGAGGCGTTCCGCGAGGCGCTGCGGGACTTCATCGACGAGGCAGAATGGGAGAAGGAGTCCGGGGCGAGCATGCTGATCCTGTCCGCCCTCGTGGACAAGGAGTCCACAAAGACCGACCTCGCCTCGATCCAGCACAAGTTCTCGGAAATCCGGACGATGCTCCACACGCACATCGACGACGCGAACTGCTTGGAGATCTTCGTCGCGGAAGGCCCTAGCGGGCGATTGAAGGAGTTCGTGCAGGCCCTGCGGCGAGTGAAAGGCGTGAAGGCGATCAAGTTCATCAGCACAATTCGCAACGTGTGAGGTGACCGGACGGGGACGTCGCAGAAAAGGGCCGAGTTCCGGTATGGGCGCGGGTTCTTCCTCCAGCGGCTCCTCTTGTTCACGGCCTTCGCGGCGTTCGTCCTGATCGTCCTTGCGCTTCAGTTCTCGGCCCCCGCCGTGTGGCTGGCGGTCTTCGTGGCGCTGTTCGTGCTGTTCATCGTGATCTGGGGGATTTCCCCGCTCCTCACAAGCCACTGGCTCACGACGACGCGTCTGATCCTCCGCCAGGGGTGGTACTTCCGCGGTACCTTCACCCTGCGGGAGATCGAGTCAATGACGAAACTCGACGAGGACGCCCCCCTCGGCCTCCGGGCTCAGATCACGCGACGGAGGCTGTACGTGACGGGTTCGAAGGTCGGACTCCTGAGGCTCAAACTCCGGAGGGCGAGGCGGTTTTGGGCCGTCCTCGGCGCGGAGGCGGACGTGATTGTGTTCGAC
>VBMI01000119.1 GCA_005878955.1 Methanobacteriota archaeon | reverse complement strand
GAGCGCCCGCCTCGGACGGCGGCTATTCGATCTCCGCATACCGCATCTACCGCGGCGTCCCGCCCGCGACACCGGCGTTCCTCATCCAAGTCGGGAACGTCCTCACGTATCGCGACTCCGGGCTGACCACCCTCACCACGTATGCGTACCAGGTGAGCGCCGTGAATAACCTCGGCGAAGGCCCGCGTTCGAACGTCGCGGTGGCGACGCCGCCCGATGTCGATTCCCCCTCGGTCGCGATCCTGCAGCCCGAGGACAACGCGACGCTCACCTCGGGCGCCGTCACCGTCGTCGGCACAGCCTCGGACAACATCGCCGTGTCGAAGGTGGAGGTGAGCACGGACTACGTCACGTGGGCCCTCGCCAACGGCACGACTTCCTGGTCCGTGAACCTGACCCTCCCGGAGGGCAAGAGCCGTATCTGGGCTCTCGCGACGGACACGTCGGGGAACGAGTGGCTCGCGGAGATCAACGTTACCGTGGTCCCCGTCCCGCGCGGGACCGGGACCCCTGACCTCCTCTCCGCCGGGGAACGGGTCGTGTTCGCTGCCCCGATCCTCATCCTTTGCGTCGGCGCGGTGTCCGCGTGGAGACGCCGCGCCCGGAGGACGCGCGGGGACGACGGGCTCTGATTGGCCGCCCCCCACGGGACGCGGCCGGAGGGGGCCGGGGCCCTACTCCTCGAGGCGCTCGACCCGCCCCGCCGCCTCGGCCCACCGCAGCAGCCGCAGGAACGCCTGGGTCTCCGCGCCCGTCAGCGTGACTGTGTCCCCGCCGCGGTACCCCTGGAACACCGCGAGCCGCTGGTGGGCGATTACCGCGATCTTGTTGCACACGTCGTTGAGGAAGGACCGGTTGTGGCTCACGACGAGCACGATCCCCGGATACCCCTTCAGCGCGGCCGCCACGATCTCCTGGCTCTCGATGTCGAGGTGGTTCGTCGGCTCGTCGAGGACGAGCAGGTCGTACTCCTGCGCGATGAACTTCGCGAGAGCGAGGCGCGCACGCTCCCCGCCGCTGAGGTTCCCGACCTTGCCGTAGACGGAGTCCCCGCGGAACCAGAAGCGCCCGAGGAGCCCCCGCGCCCACCCCTCCGGCGGGGGCGGCCTCCGGATGCTCATCACCTCCTCGAGGAGGGTTCGGGAGAAGTCGAGCTCCTCCGCCTCCTGGGCGAAGTACCCGACGTTCAGGCTCCGGCTCCGATGGACGGACCCGGCGTCCGGCTCCTGCTGGCCGATCAGGATCTCCAGGAGGGTGGTCTTCCCCGCGCCGTTCGGCCCGACGAGCCCGACCTTGTCCCCCTTGCCGAGCTCGAAGTCCACCTCCGCGAACAGGAGCCGCCCGCCGTGGGACTTCGCGACGCCCTCCAGCCGCACGATCCCGTGCCCCGAGCCGCCTGTCTTGAACGCGAGGCGGAAGGCCCGGGCCTCCGTGGGCCCCGCCTCCGGCGTCTCCCGCCGCATCTTCTCCACCGCGAGCTTCCGGGAGAGCACCTGCTCGTACACCTTGCGGGCCTTGAACTCCTCGATGATCGCGAGCTGTCGCTTCATCTCCTTCAGGTGGCGGGCCCGCTGGGCCTCCCGTGCCCGCGCGAGCGCGTCCCTCTGGACTCTGTAGTCCGTGTAGTTCCCGTCGTACTCGAGGATCCGGAGGTGGTCGACCTCGAGGACCTTGTGCGCGATCGCGTCGAGGAGGAACTTGTCGTGGCTCGCGAGCAGGAGCGCCGCGTCGATCTCCAGGAGGAACTCCTCGATCGTCTCGATCGTGTCCACGTCCATGTGGTTCGTCGGCTCGTCGAGGAGGAGGATGTCCTTCTCCTTCGCGTTCGCCAGGGCCCGGGCGGTCAGGACCTTCGACTTCTCCCCGCCGGAGAGGGACCCGAACGTCTGGTCGAGGAGCTCCTCGCTGACGCCGAGGTCGTTCAGGATCGGGTCGTGCGTGACGTCGCTCCGGCTCACGGCGGCGCCGAGGGCGGCGTGGAGGGACTCGTACCGGGCCATCCGGGCGGTCGCGTCCTTGGCCTCCCACGCGTCCGGCCGACCCATCCACGCCTCGACCTCCGCGAGCTCCGCCTCGATCCGCTGGGCCTCCGGGCTCTGGGCGGAGAGCACGTCGCGCACCGGCGTCTCCGGCGGGACGTTCGGGACCTGCGGGAGGTAGCCGTACTGGAGGCCCTCCTTGATCACGAGGTCCCCGAGGTCCAGGCTCGTCTCGCCCGCGATCAGGCGGAAGAGCGTGCTCTTCCCCGCCCCGTTCGGGCCGACGAGGGCGACCTTCTCGCCCGCGTGGATGAGGAAGTCCGCGTTCTCTAGGACGAGGGTGGAGCCCCAGGACTTCCGGAGGTCATGGCCGGCGATAATCGGTTCCATGTCTCAGGACTCATTCTTGAGGTCGGAGATTAGGCTTCGCTTGGTGCGTTCACTCGTGCGGGCGGCGAATCCCTCGTACGTGAGAATCCGCGTCTCCGGCGGCGCGCGCTTCGTGATCGCGGGCGTCATCGGGGTCACGATGTACCCGCCCTCGAGCGTGCCGATGATCGCGTTCCGGCGGGTGCCCCACGTCCAATAGTACGCCGCGACGTACGCGCACAGGATCGCGTCGAGGCGGTCCTCGTACGCCTTCAGTCTCCCGCCGCGGAGAGTCCTCACGTCCCCGGCGAGGAGGTCGCTGACCCCCACCATGGCGGGGCGCGCCCGTGCGAGTCCCCGGAGGAGGGACTCGAGCTTCCGGAACTCCCGCCATCGCGTCTCGTACGTCCGGCCCTGGCGGGTCTTGTATTTCAGGGTCTTGCGGAGGCCGAACAGGGCGACGGTCGCGGCGTGCGGGTACGTCTCGAAGAACTGGCGGCTCGGTTTCTCCGGCACGATGTGACAGTCATGGCGGAAGCCCGTCCTCTCCAGGTCGGCGACGAGGTCCCAGATCCGCTTTCCCCCGTAGCGGCCGAGGTAGAACCGCGTGGCGGGATACACGCCCGCCTCGTAGGGCCCGAACAGCTTCGTGATCAGGCGGTCCCCCTCGCGACCACGCTTCTCAAAGGGAACAACGAGGGGTGCGTCGATTGCCACTATGGCGGGCCTCCCCCCAACATGCTTTTGGAGGACCTCCAGGATCTCGCGGTTCGTGCCGAGGTCGGAGATGGCCTCCCGAACGACCCACGCACTCCGCTTCTTCTCTGCGATCGCGAGCCCGGTCCCGTTCCGCGGGGACCATGCGAGGTCGATTCCGACCGCGTACACCGCCCCGGCATCGCGGGCGGCATGAAAACCTCACGTCTCCGCGGGCCCGCCCTCTGGGAGGTTTTCCACCCGCCACGCCTTCTGGTACCCGACCCCGCCCTTCGCCCTGCTCTTCCCGTGGGAGATGTAGTCCTCCGCGACCGCGATGGCGGCCTCCGGGACGTGGTCGATCGAGAGGTCGCTCAGGTCCCGGCACAGCCCCACGAGCCGCTCCTCCGTGTACCCGAAGGGCGCGAGGAGGGTCTGCCCGGAGCGGCACAGGAGGCGGATGTACTCCCACTTGTCCACCCGCTCGCTCCCCTCCAGGAACTCCGCGACCTTCACCTTCGCCGCGTAGTCCCGGCTCTTCATGTCCGTCACGACGTACCGGACGCTCTCCCCGGGCTCGACGGTGAATGCGCGGTCCTTCAGCTGCTTCAGGGCGGCGACCGTGGCGGTGAGGACGACGTATTCTTCGAGGGCCTTCGTCGTGCTCTTCGTGAGGACGAACTCTCGGAGCGGGATCGCGTTGTCGAGGATCCGCTTCGCAACGACCCGGAGGACGTCCACCGCCTTCGGGATCCGCTCGTGGAACTCCGCGGCGGTGGTCGCCTCGCTGAGGACGCCGAGCATCGCTTCCTGCGCGGCGTTGATGAACGGCGGGGTATCGTGCCTCCGGAGCTCGATCCCGCGGAGCTTGAACTCCCCGTTCTCCAGGAGGCCGTAGTACCGGTTTAGGGCGCCTACTCCCGTGGTTTTACACGGGAGGAACGCGATCCACTTGTACCGGCCCTCGAGCTCGATCGTGAGGCCCGTGGCGGCCGCGATGTGATCGATCACCGGACGAATGGCATCTGCGCCGTCTCGAGCCCGAAGCCACATGGAGTCCACGATGCCGTGGACGACGTCGTAGTTGTGGGATTCCGAAATTTCCATTGTACGAACGAGAAGATCCCGCGCGAACGCGTTGATGGCTTCATGGCACTCAATGCGGCCGAAGCGCGCGTTTTTATATCCGGTATATCCGAAGCAGTTCGACACTAGGAGCCCTCCCCCAATGACAAACCCATTCGGCTTTCCTTCCACCTCGAAACAGTACGCAAATTCCGTGCGGTGATCTACGACATCTACTGCTTTGATTCGAAGAAATGTGAGATTAGAGAGGGCTAGCCTCTCCAAATTGCTCAGCAGGATTTGAACGCCATCTCCGATTGCAGAACTCTTTTCTCGAATCCGATTAACGCGTCTCAGAACGTCCCCGCGAGAAACCAGACGTCCGACCCCCCTCGGAAGCTTGTGCGTGACCCTATAGGTGCGACAGATGGGGAACAAACCGCTTTCTAGTACGGGTATCTCCCCCTCGCGGTGTAAGTCCTTCGTAATGAAACGACTCGT
>VBMI01000118.1 GCA_005878955.1 Methanobacteriota archaeon | reverse complement strand
GTCGAGGTTGGTCGCCCGTCGGCATCGACCCGACCGGTCGCGGCCATCACGCCCGCGGTTCTGTTATCGGCGTTGGGGAAAGCCTCCCCTTCCGGAACGGGAGCTTCTCGGGAGCGACTAGCATTCTCGTGTTGCCGCACGTCGCCGATCCTCCTCGAGTAGTACGCGAGATTCATCGGGTGCTCCGTCCAGGGGCTCTGGCGGCTTTCGTGGTGTTCTCGGCATCGCCGCTCAACGCGCGGATCGCTCTCGCCCAGCACACGCCACCGGGGGCCTTACACTCATTCAACGCACGACTCTTCACGCGACGCGCGATCCGTCGGCTCCTTCAGACCTGCTTCCACGTCGCCTACTGCGAGCGATCGGACTTCCTCCCGTGGATGACAGGACGCATGCCGCCACTTCTCCGAAGTCGCATACTTTGGGATCTCGATCGGCTGGACAGTCGCCTCTCCCGCTCCCCTGTCGCTTTCCTTGCGCGCAAAATTGTCGCAGTCGGGGTGAAGGCGTGAGACCCGCACCCCTCGGTCTGCCTCGCCTCCCCGTGTGCCATGTTGCGTACGCGAAGTATCCCGGAGACCCACGAGTTCGGAAAGAGGTCCGGACCTTGGATGCCTCGGGCTTCGCACTCGATGTCTTGTGCCTGCGGGCCTCGGGGGAGAGCACGGTGGAGGTCCAATCTGGTGTCCGGATCCGGCGCTTGCCACTCGAGGCACGCCGGGGGAGCCGCCTGCGGTACGCGTTTCAGTACGCCCTATTCTTCTTCCTGGTCGCTGCGAGCCTGGTCGCTGCGCAGCTTCGGAACCGCTACCGAATCGTCCATGTTCATTCCCTCCCGGACTTCCTTGTCCTCGCGGCCCTGCCTTCGCGAATCTTGGGGGCACGGCTCGTCTTAGACCTGCATGAGTCGATGCCCGAAATCTACCGCGCCCGGTTCCCGGGACGAAACGGATCTCTGGCGCACATCCTCGCCCTCGTCGCCCAGCGCGTCGCCTGCGCATTTGCGACCCGGGTCATCACAGTAAACTCCACGATAGCCGCCATTCTCGAGTCCCGTGGTGTGCCGAAGGCGCGGATTATGGTTGTCGAGAATTCCCCAGACTGGACCTATCAGGCCGCCAGCGAACCGCCGCTTGGATCCGTTCCGGTTGGTACCTATGAAATTACGATTTTTGGTGGTTTGAATCCGGAGCGAGACATCCCTTCGGTCTTAGATGTCGCGCACCTGCTCCGTGATAAGTTCCGAATCCGGTGGCGAATTATTGGTCCCGGAGATCCCGACTACGTACGTCGGCTTCATGACGAGGTCCGAGCGCGAAATCTCGAGGGCATTGTGACGATCGAGGGCGAGGTTCCGGCAGGAGCTGTGGCACCCCTCATTTCGAATTCGACCATCGGGATCGTTTCGTACGAGCGGAATCCGCTGACGGAAATCGCGACCCCGAACAAGGCATATGAATACGCCATCGCCGGCAAAGCGATGGTTGTGGCAGATCTCGGGGCGTTGCGAGCTCTCTTGGGAGAGACTGTTCTGTACTACCAACCGGGAGAACCTATCGCCCTCGCATGGAACGTCGCGCGCTTGCTCGAAAATCCGTCGGAGCGAGAAAAGCTCGGAGAGGCCGCACGGGCTCGCATCGACGCGCACCGATGGGAAGTCATGGCCGGACGACTCGTGGACACGTACCGGCAATGCTTAGACGGCGGGGGTCAGCCTTCGCCGAAGGGGACTCAACACATTGCTCCGGCCCCGACTTCCGGGAGGCTCTCCGGTGGTCGATGACGACGGGTCCCGCGTTGTCGTCGTGAGCGTCGACGTCGAGTCGGACCCTGCAATGTTCGTCGCGGGTCATTCTGGAATCGAGGAGGGTCTCCCCCGGCTCGCCGAACTGTTCAGCGCTCACGATATCCCGGCAGACTACTTCTTCACGCTCGATGCCGCCCAGCGGGTTCCCGACTTCCTGCGCGAGCAGGCCACAGGCGGAGGGTGGTTCGGATCTCACGGCGTTAAGCACAGCCCCGCCCACTATAGTCAACAACCGATTTCCTGGCAGGAACGGACGTTGGATGATGCCACGGAAGGCCTAACGGCCCTGGCGGGGGCGAGGCCGCGACTGTTTCGAGCACCGAACTTCAGCGTGAGTGCTGCGATGCTTCGATCTGCGGACGATCTCGGTTACGAAGTAGACTCCTCCGTCCTCCCGGGTCGCGTGAAACGTCGGTATCGCGTCGTCCCTGTCGTGGACCACCGACGCGCGCCGCGCAACCCATACCATCCAGACAAAAGGGATCCTTGCAAGCCGGGGAGCCTTCGGCTCTGGGAAGTACCCGTGACGGAAAACCCCACCGCGCCGGGCGCACCGATCGGCCTAGGTTTCGTAAACAACGAGCGGCCTGAGGTTGTGTTACGTGCTATCCGCGATAGCTCCGGACTGGTGATCACCATACTGTGCCACCCGTGGGAGGCGATCGACTTGGGCAAACGATACCCCGGTCTTCCGCCGTGGCTGACATCGACCTGCTCGCCGGACCTTCGGTCGTTCGGGGCAGTGCTGCAGTCACTGCGCTCGGAATACGAAATCGTGCGGTTGCAGGACGTCGTGCCCCGCCTGGGCCGAACCGGAGGAGCTCTCGGATGAGGCCGTTTCCGAAGGAGGTAACGTTTGCCCTCCTTCTTTCGATCTTGGCGCTGACTCTCGCATTTCGGTACCCGGTAGGTGAACATGAAGCGGGAGCGGACTCTTTCGTCTTTCATGGGCT
>VBMI01000117.1 GCA_005878955.1 Methanobacteriota archaeon | reverse complement strand
CCGTGGACCAGGTCCGAGGGACCCTCCAGATCGCGTTCACCGACCGGACAGGGCCGTCGGGAGCATCGAACATCTACGTCACCCACAACCTCGTCGCCGGCAACCTCTCCTCATGGTCGACCCCGATGGCGATCAAGCCGAGCGCCGGGCAGGAGTTCTTCCCGTGGATCGATTCGGCGCCGGGCGGCCGGGTGGACGTGGTCTTCTACGACCGAACTTGCGACCTGCCGGCGAACGTGAAGAACTGCGTGACGCTGTCCTCCTCGACCGACGGCGGCCTGACGTGGACGAACACCGCGCTCACCTCGGCCGGGTTCGACGGTGACCACTTCCATGCCTGTTTGGCGTTCACGGTCGGCGACTGCGGGCGGACGTTCCTCGGCGACTACATCGCGGTGGAGTCCAACGACGCGACGGCCCAGGTGCTGTACACGGGGAACGGCGCGAACGCGATGGACGTGTTCTCGGTTCACGCCGACTTCTAGTCCGCTAGCGGACCACCACCCGGCCGCGCATGAACGTGTGGATCATGCAGATGTACTTGAACCCGGTGCCCGATGAGGCCGCGCCGAACTTGAGGTTGTAGTTGGCGTCGCCCCCGAGCTCGGAGCTGTTTGCCCCCCGCACACCCGAGCTCTCCAGGTCCCGCTGCCCCGTGACGGTCCCGTTTCCGAGCTTGGGCACGAAGTTGGGGGAGAAGTGGATCTCCAGCTGGGTCGGGTCGGTGCAGAACGGCGGGTCCATCGTGTCCGGCGGGCCGTCCGGCAGGGGCCCCGTATCCCCGTCCGGGTCGCACGCGGGATCGAAGACGTTGGCGATCTTCACCGCCTTGTCGGACGGGAACGTCACCGTGTGGTCCTCGAAGGTCAGGCTGTCGAAGTGCCACTGCACGGTGTCACCCTTGGCGATGTGGAGCGTGCGCGGGTACATCCCGTATAGGGCCACATGGCGGTTGTCCACGCCCGCCCAGGCGTCCCACACCCGATGGGCGCCCTTCGTGTGCCACGTTTGCTTTGCGCTGTACTTGGCGTTCAGCGCCGCAGCGCTGGCGGTGTCCTGAGCGAGGGCCTGGGCGTTCGCGGTGTCCAGGGCCGCCGGATCGGACGCCGGCGCGGTGTTCGCGACGACGTTGACCTTCATCCGCATGTTCGCGCTGTGGATCAGGCAGACCACCCAGAACGAGCTTCCGGGCGCCGCGTCGACCGTGACGCTCCAGTCCATGGGCCCGTCGAAGAGGACGGAGACGCCGGAGTTCACCACGGTCGTCCCGTCGTACGAACACGCGGGCTGGCCGGAACCGCCGCACGTCGAGCTGGTGGGGAAGATCGCGAGGTTGCCGAACTTGTACGTGTTGGGCGTGTCTTCGGTATCCGGTTGGATCAGCCCATACGGCTGGGACGTGCCGGGCGTGGCGTTGGCGTCGTACCAGTCCACGACCCCTTGCCCGACCGGCAGGAGCGTAGCCGTGTGGAAGCTCTCGGTCGTGAAGTGGAGCGTGTCCCCCTTGTGGACGTCGATGGTGCCGGGGAAGAACCGCATCGATTCCGCAGGGGCGCTCGTCAGGAACTTCCCGACTTCGACGTCGTAGGTCGTTAACGCGCCGGCTCCCGTGGCCGGAAGAACCAACGTCGCCATCAGCGCGAGCAGGCCCACCATGACGATCGTGCGAGTCTTCACTGGATCCCCCTTCTCGATCTCGACGTTCCCTTGCGACGTCTGCTACCCGACGATCACTCTGCCCCGCATGAACGGGTGGATGATGCAGCGGAACGTGTACGGCACGTTACCGGTCCTCTTTCCGAACCGAAGCGTGAATGGCGTCGTATTTCCGGCGTTCGCCCCTTCGACTCCGGAGCTCTCGAAGTCGTGGGTGCTGGCGATCACGCCGTCTCCGGCGGGAGGCCCGAACCTCGGATCGAGGTCGAGCTCGACCTGCGAAGCGCCACCCGGACAGGCCGTGGCCAGCGTCGTCGCGTTCATGTCCACGGGCTGGTCGGGCATGGTCCCGGTGTCCCCGTCGGGATCGCACACCGGCACGAAGCTGTTGTACCCGCTGGCCCTTCCTCAGGAGGATCTTGCTCGGGTAGAAGTGATCCAGGGCGAAGTGCGGCCCGTCATAGCCGGCGAATGCCTGCACGACTCCGCCCGTCGGGGTCGAGGACGTGCTGGCCAGCAACGAGCGGTGAAGCCGGCTTGCAGCCCGGGCGTCGTGAGTGGACTTCTGACCGAGGTAGGTGTCGATCTCGGCCTGGGTGGTTGCCGTCGCCGTGCTGGCGACGACCGAGATCTGGAGCCGCATCCCGAGATGGATCAGACACAGGACCCAGGTCGTGCTCCCCACGGCGGAGTTGATCTGCGCGGAGAACTTGTACTCCTGCCCGTTCACGTCGTTCGCGTCGACGATCCCGGAGTTCACGACGGTCGTGCCGTCATACGGGCACGGAGCCGTGGCGTCGCCGCAATCCAGGGACGAGGGCAAGATCGCCGTGTTGTTGAACTTGGCGCCGGTCGCACCCTCGTCGGGGTCCGCGGTGATGAGCGAATACGGCTTGCCCGGGCCGCCCGCGTTCGCCGCGACCCACGTGTCGGCGTCGGTGTTGGCCGGGAGCATCGTCGCCGTGTGGAACCCTGCGATGGCGAACGTGACGGTATCGCCCTGATGGACGTTCAGGGGCGGAGCGTAGAAGCGCATCCCATCGGCGGGCGCGCCGTTGGCCGCCGGGTTCGCGAACAAGGGCGCGCCAACCTGCACCTCGAGGGTGGTGGCCGCGCCGGCCCCCGTCGCCGGAAGGATGATCGCCCCGACCAGCGCCAAGAGCCCCACCAAGACCGTCGCTTTCCGAACCATCGTGCCCCCCTAACTCCCAGACAATCTGCCCGCTACGTGACGGTGATGACCCCTCTCATGACCGAGGGGTGAACCGAGCAGTGATATTTGAACGTCCCGGCCTTGCGGAAGACTCGGCCGAAGGCTTCGCCCTGGCTCAACACGCCGGAATCCCACAGGCCGGTGTTCGAGGTGGTCGAGTGCGTGCCTTCGCGGACCACCCACCGGACCTTCGTGCCCTTGGAGATCGTCAGGCTCTTCGGCCGGAAGGCGAAGTTGACCATCCGCACGCGCTGCACGACCACGCGGCGGGCCGCGCCGTCCCGCGTGCCGGAGATCCGCTGGCTCGCGTCGACGACGGTGGGCGCGAGCGCGACGAGAAGGACGATCAGCGTCGCGATGGCTGCTCGAATTGACCTGGTCACAAAGGAATGCCTCCCCCACATGAGAACGCCGATGCTACCCGGTCGTTGCTCGGAAACGCCAATCGGTCGTAGCCCCAAATGGTTACTTCGGGCCATTGCATCGGCCGTTCGGGGTGCCGAAACCCCGGGGTAAGGAGGCTGACATGGCGATCCAGGCACGTGATCGGCGGAGGACCCACCACCACGAAGAGGCGCCCGGCGACGCCGAGACGGCGCAGGCCTCGAGCGCGCCATCCACCGCCGGCCTGAAGCACGACCTGGACGACATCCTGGACGAGATCGACGAGATCCTCGAGGAGAACGCCGAGGAGTTCGTCAAAGGCTACGTGCAGAAGGGCGGCGAGTAGCCCCTTCGAGCCGGACCCGGCTCATCCGGTCCGGAGCCACAGGTACGCTGCCCCGCCCGCTCGACCCCTCCCACGCGCTGGACATGTCAACACCCTTGACGGATCTGACCTGGGGTTTCGTTGTCAAGGTGTTGCCATGTGCCGCGGCGCGTTCCCCTTCGCCGCGCGACGCCGTCACTCGAAGTCAGCTCAGGCCACGAGCTTGGCCGTGAGCTCGATGGGCACCGCCTCCAGAGCCTGGGACACCGGGCAGCCCTCCTTGGTGGCCTCGGCGATCTCCTGGAACGTCTCCTCCGGGATGCCGGAAACCCGGGCCTCGGTCTCGAGCTCGATCCGGGTGATCCTGAACCCGGCGTCGCCCTTGTCGATGTGAACCTTCGCCGTGGTGTGCACCGAGTCGGGTACGTGGCCGGCTTTCGACAGCCCCCCGGACAGCGCCATCGAGTAGCACCCGGCGTGGGCCGCTGCGATCAGCTCCTCAGGGTTGGTTCCGGGGCCCTCCTCGAAGCGGGATACGAAGGAGTATGGCCCCTCCCAGCCGCTGAAGCGCATCGTCCCCTTGCCGTCCTCCAGCGAACCTTCCCACTGCGCGTCGGCTGTCCTGACCGGCATGGCGGCCTCCTTTCGGCAAACCTCTCCTGACCTTACCCCCGACCGTGACGTGGGCGGGCGGCCGACCGTCGCCTCGCGCCGTCTCCACTCCTCGGGATAGGCTTCTCTCCTCCCCGAGCCCTGGGAGGCGGTCGAAGGAGGGGGTCGACATGGCCAGGGTGCTTCGTTCGTCGTTCGCGTTCGTACTCCTCGCAGCGGCCATCGGCCTGTCCGCCGCTGCGCCCGGATCGGCGGCCTCGGCGCCCCGATGGGTGGTCCACGTCAAGTCGTTCTCGGGAGGCATCTCCAACGGCGTGCGGGCCCGGTTGGCTGCGGCCGAGGTGAAGGGATCAACCGTCGCGTTACGACCTGCCGGCTCTGGGTCGACCCAGGTGGCAGCGGCGGCCTTGCAGAACGTCCAGATGAATGCGGACTGCGATCCGCCGCTGCCCCAGGACGAGACCGCCGTCGCCTTCAACGTGACCGACCCCATGAACGCGGTGGCCGCGGCCAACGACTTTTGCGGGGACGGCTACTGGATGGGGTTCACCACCGACGGAGGTCAGACCTGGGGCAGCATCTTCAAGGACCCCAAGACCTCGAACGGCGAGCGGTGCTTCGGGAGCGACCCCTCGGTCATCTACAGCCGTCGGGACGCCGCGTTCTACGTCTCGACCCTGTGCTTCTTCTCGACCAGCCCCATCTCGGAGGTCCAGGTATGGAAGTCGGTGGACGGCGGCGCCAACTGGACCGCATCGACGAGCGCCTCGCTCGTCATCACGAACCGAGCGGCCGACGGCTCGATCG
The DNA here is from genome assembly GCA_005878955.1 of Methanobacteriota archaeon. Lineage (GTDB taxonomy): Archaea > Thermoplasmatota > Thermoplasmata > RBG-16-68-12 > RBG-16-68-12 > EA-19. The sequence continues at coordinate 856 of VBMI01000117.1, read as the reverse complement.
ACCGGTCGGTCTTTTACGACAAGGAGCTCATGGCCGTCGACAACAACCCCGCCAGCTCACACTACGGGCGGATCTACGTGACGTTCATCAAGTTCCACATGGCAGGGGTCAACGCGCGAAGCGATTACTGTCCCGTGCAGCTGGCCTTCACTGACGACATCCCGACAGCGGACCCCCGCACTGCGACCTGGAGCCACACGGCGGTTGTGCCCGACGCCCCCGGGACCGGCGGGATCGGCGCCTCGGCCAACCAGTGGGCTCTGCCCGTGGTCGATTCCACGGGCGCCCTGGACGTCTCCTACGTGAGCGAGGACTGCAACACGACGTTCGACCGGGGCATGTTCTTCACCCGCTCCACGAACGGTGGGGGGAGCTTCGGAACGCCGGTTCAGGTCGACAAGCCTGGGCAGTTCGTCGACAACCCCAACCGCCAGGACCACCTGCCGGCCAAGAACGCCCGGCTCCCCATGTCGCCGTCGATGGCCTTCGACGCCACCCGGAACCGGCTCGTGTACGTCTACCAGAACAGCGTCAACCGGGCGACCTCCGGCGCCGACATCTCGCTCCAGACCTCGAACGACTTCGGGACGACATGGTCGAACGCCCAGACCATCAGTATCACCGGGACGGGGGCGGCGGCCCCCGGCGACCAGTTCTTCCCGTGGATCGCAGTGGACGAGAGCGGGCGCTACCACGCGATCTGGTTCGACAATCGGAACGACCCGGCGAACCGGATGATTGAGACGTTTCAGGCGCTCTCCACCGACGGCGGCGCCACCTGGACGAACACGAACATCAGCTCGGAGGCCTGGGATCCCCACGACGGGTTCTTCTCGAACGGGTCGTTCATCGGCGA
>VBMI01000091.1 GCA_005878955.1 Methanobacteriota archaeon | reverse complement strand
CATCGCGAGCCACGCGGAGACCAGCGCCGCGTCGGAGTCGACGAGAGCGAGGGCGCGCCCCTGGCTCCCCATGGGAAGCCCGCCCGGGCCGTCGACGATGTCCGCGAAGACGTATCCGCGGTTCTCCCGCACCTCGACGTGGATCTCCGCTGCGGGCCCGTCGAGGTCGACGGTCGCCCCCGGGATCGCGTCCTGCACGCGTCGCCCGAGGGCCTTCGCGAGGTCTTGGCTCGAGTACGGGTGGGTCCCGGACCGCCGCGCGCGGATCGCGAAGCTCCCGCCGCGGGGGAGCCGGTCGAGGGCGAGGCGGACCGCAACCTCCCCGATCTCCACCGGGTCGCTCGAGGTCTCCCGCGCGGGGCTGAAGGACACGATGCCGAAGACCCGCCGCAGTCCCGCGGACGCCGCGGGCACGTCGTCCACCTCGACGTAGATCCGGCCGTGGTCCGCGCGGGTGAGGCACTCGATGCCCTCCGCGGCGAAGAGGTCCTGGATGTTCGCGACGAGCCGGTCCCGGAGCTGCCGGCGCACGAACCGGCTCTTCAGGGCGAGTTCCCCGAACCGTACGAGAAGGACCATCCATCCACGGAACCTGCGCTTTCCGATAAAGGGTCGCGCGAGTCTTTATCTGAGCGAGCCGAATCCGCGCGGGCGTGGACCTCGCCCTCCTCCTTCTGCAGGCCCTCCTCGTGTTCGCGGTCGCGTTCGTGTACGCGAACCTCGGCCTCGGCGGGGGTCTCCTCTTCGTCCCGATCCTGCTGTCCACCGGGGTCACGGAGAGTTCGGTCGCGGTCCCGATCTCCCTGACGTTCACGATCGCGACCGCGGCGTCCTCCGTCATCAACCATCGGCGGAAGGGTTTCGTGGACTTCCGGCTCGGAGGCACCCTCGTCGCCGGGGCGCTCGTCGGTGCGGTCCTAGGCACGGTCTTCACCCTCGTCTTCCTCGTGGACGAGGTCGCGTTCAAGGGGTTCTTCACGATCGTCCTCGTGATCTTCGGGGCGTACATGCTGTGGGACTGGCTGCGGAATCAGCGGTCCGTGGACGAGGACGACGACGCGAAGATAACGCCCCCGCGGAAGGCGGGCGTGACCGCCGCGACCGTGGGCTCTGGGTTCCTCTCCGGGAGCATGGGGATCGGCGGGGGCCTGCTGAACGTCCCGCTCATGGTCTACGGCCTCGGCCGCAAGACCCGCAAGGCGATCGGGACGTCCTCGCTCCTCATCATCCCGACCGCGCTCGTCGGCTTCGCGACGTACCTCGTCGACCTCGGGCTCCGGCCGGGCGGGTTCGCGTGGCCCCCGGACTTCGTCCTCATCCCCCTCCTGTTCCCCGTCGTCTTCGTCGGGGCCTACGTCGGATCGCGGTGGGGACTGCGGTCCCTCCGGACGCGCCCCGTCGCGCTGATCTTCATCCTCGTCCTGTTCATCGCGGCGGCGAAGCTCGTGTACGACCTCGTGGCGTGAGCGCGCGAAAACGTTCATATCCATCCCGGGTGTGCGGCGTCCCTTGCGGGATGGGATGGGTCGCCCCTCGACGAACGGCCAAAAGTGGTTCTACGCGTACCTCCCGAACGGGATGGCGGGCGGCGCGACGTCCCCGCTGATTCCGTTGTTCACTCGGCTCCTCGGCGGGTCCATCGCGGACGTGGGCGCGGTCGCGGCCGCGTCAAGCATCGCGTCCGTCCCGGCGTTCATCGGATGGGGAAACCTCTCGGACCGCCTCCACCGGCGCAAGGCGTTCGTCCTCGTCGGGTTCCTCGGGACCGCGCTCTCCCTGTTCCTCATGGGGATCAGCCGGACCGTCTCCGACTTCTACGTCGCGAACCTCCTGGCGGGCGTCCTCGGCGCCGCGAGCGCGCCCGTGGGCACGGTGCTGATCCTCGAGACGACGAAGCAAGACGGGTGGGCCTCCCGGATCGCGGTGTTCTCCCGCATCGGAGGCATCGGATGGATCACCGGGCTGGCCCTCGGCGTCGCATGGCTCGAGGTCGCCCCGCTCGGCGAGTCCCCCCAGATGCGCGCGCTGTTCGTCATCGGCGCCGCCCTCGCCCTCCTCTCGGCCCTCCTCGCATGGCGGTGGATCGGCGAGCCGACAGAAACGATCGAGCGGCGCGGTCTCGACCTCGTCGACCTCCACTGGCGGGTGGAGCGCCTCCGGTTCCTCCCGATGCGGATCCTCCACATCCTCGATCTGCGGAACCACCTGGGGCGGCCCCACCGGTACTCCGCCGCCCTCCGACGGTATCTCGCGACTGTGTTCCTCTTGTTCTCCGGCTTCACGGCCTTCTACGCGATCTTCCCCGTGTTCCTCCGGGACGTGACGCACCTGTCGACCGCGCAGGTGTTCGCAGTCTTCATCGCGAGCCAGGTCGCCTCGGCGATCGCGTACGGCCGTGTGGGCGGGTGGATCCGCACCGGCGGGGGGCGGAGGATCCAGGCGTACGCCTCCGCCGGTCGCGCGGCCCTGTTCCCTGCCTTCCTCGCGGTCCCGCTCCTCCCGGTGGGCCCGGTCGCCGGGTTCGCGCTGATCCTCGTCCTCCACGCCCTCGTGGGCGTGTGCTGGGCTGCGATCAACGTGTCGGGGTCGACGCTCGTGTCCGAGCTCGCCCCTCCCGGGGACCGCTCCGGGGTGCTGGGCGCCTTCAACGCGGTGCAGGGGTTCGGTTCGATCCTCGGCCCGCTCGCGGGCGGCTTCGTCACCGAGTTCTTCGGCGGGTTCACCGCGGGAGTGCTCACCGCGTCCGTCTTCATCCTCGCCGGCGTCGCGATGCTCGCGGCCTCGCGGTGACGCGCGCCGCCCGCGCGGCGTCGCATGATTCTCACCCGCGGGAGCGCCCGCGCCAGCCTTATATCGAGCACCCTCGATGGGCGGCCCGCAGTGTTCCGGAGCCTCGTCGCCCGCCGCGGGAAAACCCACGCGTACCTCCGGGTGCTGTACCTATCGAACTTCATCCTCCGCCTCGCCTTCGGGTTCGTCCTCCTCACCCTCCCGTTCTACGTGACCCCGGACCCCCGGTTCAAGTTCAACACGCTCCTCCAGGTCGCGGTGATCGCCGTGCCGTACCCGTTCGCGGAGATGCTCACCGCGAACTGGTTCGGCTCGATCTCCGACAAGCTCGGGCGGAAGCGGGTGATCGTGAGCGGCTCGACGTGGGCGATGCTCATGGTCCTGCTGTACCCGTTCTCCCAGGACACGATCGCCCTCGCGGCGCTCCACGGCCTCCACGGGATCGGTGCCGCCGCGACGGTCGCGCCGTCGATCGCGATGATCGCGGACTACGCGGACCCGCACGATCGCGGCCGCCAGATGGGGTTCTACGACTACTCGACGTTCGCCGGGTACATCGTCGGGGCCGTTTCCGCGGGCGTCCTCATCGTCCTCTTCGAGGGGCTCGGGTACGACCAGTTCGGGGCGGTCCGCCTCACGTTCTTCCCCGTCGCCCTCTTCCTCGGCCTCTCCGCGCTCGTCCTCCAGATGTACGTCCGGCGCGAGAAGGTGACCGCGGTCCGCGCGAAGCTGTTCGACTTCCGGGACCTCCGGGAGGTGCTGAAGGTGCGGGAGATCGGCGTCCTCCTCCCGGTGTGGCTGATCATCTCCACGATTCTCGGGATCGCCCTGACGTACCTCCCGCGGGTCCTATACGAGGCGGACGTCCAGGCGCTCGACATCGCCCTCCTCTTCGGTGGCGTCGGCCTCGCCCTCCTGCTCCTGCAGCCGCTCTGGGGCAAGATCTCCGACATCGTCGGCCGGGTCCCTGTGATGTTCTACGGCATCCTGAGCATCCTCGGGGTGATCCTGATGGCGGCCGTGTTCTGGGAACGGATCCTCGCGCGGGACCCCCTCTACCTCGCGCCCGTCGGGCTCCTCGCCTTGGGGTCGGGGGCGTTCGTCCCGTCCGCCCTCGCCCTGATGGCGGACACCGCGCCGCAGACGAAGTACGGGGCGACGATGGGCCTGTACTCCTTCGCCCTGGGGTTCGGGTTCTTCGTCGCGGAACTGAGCGGGCTCGTGATCATCGCGGTGTACGCGTCCTCCCTCCCGCCGAAGCCCAGCGTCGAAGAGGTGCGGAACGCGATCGGGGGCGCCCTCCAGGGGCTCTTCTACCTAGCCCTTGTCCTGATCGCCCTCGCGGTCCTCCTCATGGTCCGGTTCTTCATCCTCGGCCGGAGGAAAGAGCGGGAGGCCGTCGCGGCGATCCAGCAGCTCCGGGACGGGCCCCGATAGGGCTCGCACTTTTCCGCAGGGACAAGGGAGTGCGGCGGCCAGGATTTGAACCTGGGAACTCCTGCGAGATCAGACCCTGAATCTGACGCCTTTGGCCAAGCTTGGCTACCGCCGCACGAGCAGGCGCTTCCATGCGTGCGGTCTGCAAGAACGTTGCGGTGCGGGGCTTCCCGGCGAAGGCTTATTCTCGCCCGCTGCCTTCGAGCGGGACATGCTCGAACGCAGGGACTACCGCGCGATTCCGGGTGTGAAGGCCGCGGATGTCTGGGCGAAGGTCTGGGACTGGTGGCAGCGCTCGGGCTTCGCCCTCTACCATGTCGGCCCGAACCATTTCACCGGCTCCTCCTACTACTCGAAGATCGGCCTCACGCGGGAGATCGAGGTCCGCCTCCAGGAGGCGAACGAGGCCGTGTACATCGATGTTGCGTTCCGAGCGCGGATCACGGAGGCGGGCGCCGTCGGAGGCGCTGCGGCCGCCGTCCTGTTCCTCCCCCTTGCCGTGGTGGGTGGCGCGCTCTCGTGGTCCGAGTACGACACGGAGGCCCGCGCCCTCCTCGCGAACTTCTGGCACTACCTCTGGCAGCTCACGGGGAAGCCGAGCCAGATGCTCTTCGTGACGACGCCGCCGTTCGGTACGCCGTATCCGGTGGCCCCGCCGCCCGCACCGCCGGCCGGGCGCGCGTGCGCCCGATGCGGCGGAGGGCTCGCGCCGGAGTGGCGGGTGTGCCCATACTGCGGGCAGCCGACGACGGGGAACGTCCCGCCGCCTACTCCTTCTTCATGATCTTCAGGAAGCCGTTCGACTCGCACACCTGGAGGTTCTTCTTTTGGAGGACGTCCGAGAACTCCTCCCAGCTGATGATGTCGATCCGGTCGTTCCGTCCCTTCGTGAACCGGATCACCGCGTCCGTGCCACGGACGCGCCCGGGCTTGAGGCCGGCCTTCCGGGCCTTCTCCTTCGCGGCCTCGACGCTGATCGGCTCCATCACCATCCGAGGGTACCTCCCGCCGCGCGCCCCGCGTGCGGATGACCGCGCATCCGGAGGTCGATATTTAATCGTATTCGCTCCGTCGCTCGCGCTCGGGAAGGATTTAGTGCCGCGCGCGGATTGACCCGCCGTGCGGATGTTCGGCTCCTCCGGAATCCGAGGGCTCGCGAACGTCGACGTGACCGCGGACCTCGCCCTCGCGGTCGGCCGCGTCCTCGGCGCCGCGTACGGCGCGACGGTCGTCGGCCGCGATCCGAGGCCCAGCGGGGAGATGCTCGCCTCCGCCCTGATCGCGGGCGTCCTCTCCACGGGCTCGCCCGCCACCGACGCGGGGATGGTGAGCACCCCGACGCTCGCGCGGGGCGCGAAGGAATACAAGTGCGGGGCCGTGATCACCGCCTCCCACAACCCGGCGCCCTACAACGGGATCAAGCTGTGGAACCCGGACGGGATCGCGTTCGACGAGGCCCAGCAGGAGGAGGTGGAGGCCGCCCTCGGCCGCCCGCCCTCCGGGCACGCAGTGTGGAACGCGGTCGGCGCCCGGCACGTGCGCGGGGACCTGGAGGATCTCCACAAGCGGGCGATCCTCTCCGCCGTGGGCCACGCGAACCTCAAAGTCGTCGTGGACTGCGGGAGCGGGGCGACGTCGTCGATTACCCCCGCGGTCCTGCGGGAGATGGGGTGCAAGGTGACGGCGCTGAACGCGGAACCCGACGGGACGTTTCCCGCCCGCGACCCGGAGCCGACGGAGGCGAACCTCGACGTCCTCCGGCGGACCGTGCGCGCCACGGAGGCGGACCTCGGGATCGCGCACGACGGGGACGGGGACCGCATGGTCGCCGTGGACGAGAAGGGCCAGTTCGTGGGCGGGGACCGGCTCCTCGGAGTGTTCGCGATGCGGGAGGTCACGCGCGCCGCGGTCGTCCCCGTGGACACGTCGATGGCGATCGACGAGATGCTCCCGTCCGCGAAGGTGTACCGAACGAGGGTCGGCGACGTGTACGTGGCCCAGGAGGCCCGCCGCCGCAAGGCGGACTTCGGCGGGGAACCCTCCGGGACATGGATTTTCCCCCGGGTCACCCTGTGCCCGGACGGTGTGTACGCCGCGGCCCACCTCGTCACCCTCGTCGCGGAGACGCCCCTCTCCGAGCTCGCCGCCCGGGTGCCGACGTATCCGATCCTGCGGGGGGCGGTCCCCTTCCCCGCCGCGGGTCGGGTTCGACGACGGCTGGTTCCTCGTCCGGCTCTCGGGCACGGAGCCGAAGGTCCGCGTGACCGCGGAGGCCCGCACGGAGGCGCGTGCGAAAGAGCTTTACGAACTCGCCCGTTCGAAGGTGTCCGGAACCCCATGAAGGCGTGGATCCTCAGCGCGGGGGAGGGGACGCGGATGCGGCCGCTCACCGCGAACCTCCCGAAGCCGCTCCTCCCGGTCGCCGGCAAGCCGTTCCTCGCGCACACGATCGAGGCGTTGCGGGGCGCGGGGATCGGCGAGATCGCGGTGCTCATCGGATGGCAGGGGCGGCGCGTGAAGGAGTACTTCGGCCGCGGCGACGCGTTCGGCGTGAAACTCTCCTATGACGAACAGGTCGAGCGGCTCGGCACGGCCCACGCGATCGGGATGGCCCGCGAACACGTGGACGGCGACTTCCTGAGCGTGAACGGGGACGTCGTCGTGTCGACGCGGGCGGTGAAGGGCCTCCTCGAGTTCCACCGGAAGACGAAAGGGCCGGTGATGGCGGTGGCCGAGGTGGAGGACCCCGCCGCCTTCGGGGTCGTCGAGCTCGACGGGGACCGCGTCGTAGGGTTGGAGGAGAAGCCGAAGGCGCCGAAGTCGAAGCTGATCAACGCGGGCGTCTACCTGTTCCCCAAGGAGATCTTCGGTCTCATCGACCGGACGCCGAAGTCCGCGCGCGGGGAGTTCGAGATCACGGACACGATCCGCTTGCTCATGGCGGACCAGGACGTGTTCGCGTACCGGATCCCGGACCCGTGGATCGATGTCGGCCGCCCCTGGGACCTCCTCGCCGCGAACGCGATCCTCATGGCGGGGCTGAAGGGCCGCGTCGATGGCGACGTCGCAAAGGGGGCGACGCTTGTGGGGGAGGTCGTCGTGGAGGCGGGCTCGAAGATCCTGGACGGCGCGTATCTCCAGGGGCCGACGATCATCGGGCGGGAATCCGAAATCGGTCCGAACTGCTTCGTCCGTCCCGCGACCACGGTCGGCCGGAGGTGCAAGGTCGGGAACGCGTGCGAGGTGAAGAACAGCATCCTGATGGACGGCACCCACGTCCCGCACCAGAACTACGTCGGCGACTCGATCCTCGGGGAGCGGTGCAACCTGGGCGCCGGGACGAAGGTCGCGAACCTGCGACTGGACGAGGAGAGTGTGCGGGTCCCGTGGCGGGGCCATCTGATCGACACGGGCCTCCGGAAGCTCGGGGTGATCATGGGGGACGACGTGAAGACGGGGATCAACGCGTCCATCGACGTCGGCACGGTCATCGGGGAGGAGACGTTCATCGGGCCGGGAGCGATCGCCCGGGGGGTCATCGCGGCTCGCAGCCGGATCTACTGAGCAACCGCCATGCGGATCGTCCAAGTGTGCCCGTGGTTCCACCCGCACGTGGGGGGCGTGGAGTCCCACGTCGCGGAGCTCGGCGCGGAGCTCGTCCGGCGGGGCCACGACGTGATCGTCGTCACGAGCGCCAGGGACCGCGCGCTCCCGGAGCGGGAGGAGTGGGGCGGGATGCGGATCCGGCGCGTGAGGGCCCGGGCCGTCTGGCTCCGGACGCCGATCGCCCCCGCGACGAAGGCCGTCATCGGCTCGATGGCGGCGGACGTCGTCCACGCCCATTCCCCGCCGCCACTCACCTCGTACTACGCCGCAAAGACCTGTTCCCGCCGCGGGCTCCCGTTCGTGATCACGTACCACGCGGACGTCGAGGTCCCCTCCCTGTTCGGCCCCCTCGTCGAGTCCGTGTACCGGCACACCCTCGAGCAGTCGACGATCCGCCGGGCGGACAAGATCATCGTGACGACCGCGACGTACGCGGCGACGAGCCGCGCGGTGTGGCGGTACAACCCCGTGGTCATCCCGAACGCTGTGGACCTGGACCGCTACCGGCCCGGGAACCAGGGGCGCGTCGTCCGGAAGCGGCACGGGATCGGAGAGGGGGAGTCCGTCGTCCTGTTCGTGGGCCGGATGGTCGACCACAAGGGGATCGAGAACCTCCTCGAGGCCGCGCGGTCCGTGGCGTACGCGAAGTTCCTCTTGGTCGGCGGCGGTCCCGAGCTCGACCCGGCACGGCGCCTGGCCACCCGCCTCGGTATCGCAGGCCGGATCGTCTTCGCGGGGGAGGTTCCCCACGAGGACCTTCCGGAGTACTTCGCGGCCTGCGACATGTTCGTCCTGCCTTCCGTGTCCCGCCTCGAGGCGTTCGGGATCGTCGCCCTGGAGGCGATGGCGAGCGGGAAGCCCGTCGTCGTGACGGACATCCCCGGGGTGCGGGAAGTGATCACGGACGGGAAGGAGGGCCTCCTGGCGGACCCCGTGAACCCGGAGGACCTCGCGTTGAAGATGCGGGTCCTCCTCGCGGACGACCGGAAGCGGGCGGAGATGGGCCGCGCGGGGCGGGAGACCGTGGAGCGGAGGTTTTCCGTCCCCCTCATGGTCGACCACATCGAGGCGGTCTACCGGGGAGTCGCCCCGCGGGCCTAGGGGACGACCTCGAGCGCCACCGGCCTTCCCGCGTTGTCCCACGCCGCCCACGTCGCCTCGTCGTACGGCCTTCCCGTGATGATGTGGACCCCGCCGAACCTCGAGAACAGGTGGAGGTCCTCGTCCGACGGATGGAACACCCCGCTCGGATGGGAGTGGACCGTGCCCACGACGCTGAAGTCCGGCGGCATGTTCCACAGCTGGAAGATTGCGTGCCGCTTCCCTCCCACGGTCCCGGGGATCAGGAGGAGCTCCGTGATCACGCCCGCCTCCGCCCGCAGGATCGCCCCGAACTCGTTCGGGTACGCGTCCTTGGACGCGGCGAGAATCATCCGCAGGGTCTTGCGCCGGATCGCGGTCGGCCGCTGGAACATGGGCATCGGGTCACGGCTTCGCGAGCTTCTGCTCGATCCGCTGGTAGAAGTCGTCCCGGAAGCGGATGAACCTCGCGGCCCTCTCGCTGGCGGTGAACTCGAGCCCCTCGTCGCCCTTGAGGGGGACCTCCCGCTGCCCGTCGAGCACGAGCAGGCACTCCTTCGGCCTCGTGAGCCGCACGGAGACGCGGCTCTTCGGCGGGAACACGAGCGGCCGGAAGTACGGCGCGAACGGCGCGATCGCGGAGACGATGATCGCGTCCACCCGCGGGTCCACGATCGGCCCGCCGACGGACATCGAGTACGAGGTCGAGCCCGTGGGGGTCGCGACGATCACGCCGTCCGCCCGCACGCGGGCCGCGACCTGTCCGTCGACGCCGACCTCGAACGCGCGGATCTTCGAGACGTGAGCGGTGTGGAGGACGGCCTCGTTCAGGCAGTCCGGGAGACGCCGGCCGTCCAGGGTGCCCGCGATCCGCATGCGGGTCTGGACCCGGTAGTCGCCGGCGAGGACCCTGGGCAGGAACGCATCGACCTCGCTCGCCATGATCTCCGCGAGGAAGCCGAGGGAGCCGCTGTTGATCCCGAGCACGTCTCCCTCCGCGACCTGGAACGCCCGCAGGATCGTCCCGTCCCCGCCCACCGCGAGGATGGCGTCGAACCTTGCGTCCTGGAACGACGTCCCCTTCTCCTTCAGCGTGTCGGCGATCTCCTTCTCGAGGGAGACCTCGTGCGCCTTGCCAATCGCCTTCAGGATGTGGCGGCACAGCTCCGCGGTCCCCGGGATCTTCGGGTTCGCGGTGATGCCGATCCTCACGGGAGCATCTCCAGGATCTGCTCGTCCCCGAACGCGATCAAGTTCGTGCGGGCCCTCGGGCTGAGGTCCATGTCCAGGGGCCTCCGGTCGAGGCCGACGACCCCGCCGCCCGCTTCCCGCACGATGAGGACCCCCGCCGCGACATCCATCGCCCGCAACTCGTGGCCGACCTCAGCGCTATGAAGATAATAAAGGTCCGTCGCCCCTTTCGCGACGAGGCACAGGTCGAGGGAGGCGGCGCCGAAGTTCCGCACGCGGCGGGCGAGTCCCGCGACATCGGACGCGTCGCGGTGCGCCTTCTCCCCGAGGTAAACGTCGAACACGGTGTCGTTCGGGGCGAAGGGCTTCCGGACCCGGATCGGCCGGTCGTTCAGAAACGCGCCTTTCCCCGCCTCGGCGTGATACGTGTGCCCGGTCACGAGGTCACGCACGAGGCCAGCAGTGACTTGCCCGAGTCGCTCCACCTTCCCCGCGCGCGCAGTCCGGACCGCCGCGACGGACACGGCGTAGGCAGGGACGCCGCGGACGAGGTTGTGTGTGCCGTCGACGGGATCGAGGACCAGGGTCCACTCCCCCGCCTTCTCGACCCGCCCCGCCTCCTCGCTCAGCACGGTGTACGGGAGGTTGTGGGACTCCAGGAACTGGAAGGCGGCCTGTTCCGCGACCGCATCGATCCGCTGGGTGTGGGCGCCCGTCGCGCCCATCCCGACGACCTCCCCCACGTCGCCCCCGAACGCCCGCACGGCGGACTGGACCGCATCCGCGACGCCGGAGAGGACGGCCTTCACGGAGGGCCCACGGGGGCCGCGGGCTAAAGACCTCTCCGGCCCGCCGGGGAAAATTTATATAGAAGTCCCCGCTTAGATTGGCCGCTCTCAGACACTGGAGGAGCTACTTATGATGCCTGCAGGAACGCCGATCTTCGTACTGAAGGAAGGGACTCGAAGGGACCGGGGCAAAGGGGCCCAGTTCAACAACATCGCCGCCGCGAAGGCCGTGGCGGACGCGGTGCGGAGCACCCTCGGCCCGCGGGGGATGGACAAGATGCTCGTGGACTCCCTGGGGGACGTCGTGATCACGAACGACGGCGTGACGATCCTCAAGGAGATCGACATCGAACACCCGGCCGCGAAGATGCTCGTCGAGGTCGCGAAGACCCAGGACGAGGAGGCCGGCGACGGGACGACGACCGCCGTGATCCTGGCGGGGGAGCTGCTCAAGAAGGCGGAGGACATGATCGAGCAGAACATCCACCCGACCGTGATCGCGAGCGGGTACCGGCTCGCGAGCGAGAAGGCCCGCGAGGTACTAGAGAAGATCGCGTCGAAGGTCTCGCTGAAGGACGAGGACATCCTGAGGAAGGTCGCCATCACGGCGATGGCGTCGAAGTCCTCGAGCGGCCACCGGGACCACCTCTCGGACATCTGCGTCAAGGCCGTGACGATGGTCGCGGAGCAGCGGGCGGACGGCTCGTTCTACGTGGACGACGACGACATCCAGATCACGAAGAAGCAGGGCGGCTCCATCGCGGACACGCAGCTCGTCGAGGGCGTCATCGTGGACAAGGAGCGCGTGCACCCGGGGATGCCCGTCCAGGTCGAGAACGCGAAGATCGCACTGATCGACGTCGCCCTCGAGGTCAAGAAGACGGAGATCGACGCGAAGATCGAGATCACGGACCCGAGCCAGCTCCAGGCCTTCCTCTCCGAGGAGGAGAACATGCTCCGCCGGATGGTCGACACGGTCAAGAAGTCCGCCGCGACCGTCGTGTTCTGCCAGAAGGGCATCGACGACCTCGCGCAGCACTTCCTCGCGAAGGAGAACATCTACGCGGTCCGGCGGGTGAAGAAGTCGGACATGGAGAAGCTCGCGAAGGCGACCGGCGGGAAGGTCGTCACGAAGCTCGACGAGCTCACGAAGAGCGACCTCGGGAACGCGAAGCTCGTCTACGAGAAGAAGATCGGGGACGACGAGATGACGTTCGTGACCGGCTGCAAGAACCCCAAGGCCGTCTCGATCCTGATCCGCGGCGGCACGGAGCACGTCGTGGACGAGGTGGAGCGGTCCCTCGAGGACGCCCTCAGCGTCGTCGCGTGCGCGGTCGAGGACGGCAAGGTGATCACGGGGGGCGGCGCGTCCGCCACGGAGATCGCCCTGGGCCTCCGGGACTACGCGTCCAGCGTCGGCGGGCGGGAGCAGATCGCCATCGAGGCGTTCGCGGACGCCATGGAGATCGTGCCTCGGACCCTCGCGGAGAACGCGGGCCTGGACCCGATCGACACCCTCATCGCGATCCGGAAGGAGCACAGCAAGGGGAACAAGCACGCGGGCGTGAACGTCTTCACGGGCAAGGTCTCCGACATGCGGAAGGAGAACGTCGTGGAGCCGATCCGCGTCGGCGCGCAGGCGATCTCGAGCGCCACGGACGCCGCGGTGATGATCCTTCGGATCGACGACGTGATCGCCGCGAAGACGGGCGAGGGCGGCAAGGGCGGCGGCGGCCCGAAGGGCGGCGAGGACGGCGGCGGCGAGGGCGAGGAGTTCTAGGACCCCCCTCGAGGGGGAGGGCCCCAATGAACGACGAGGACGGCGGACCCGCGCGGGGCTCCTTGCCAGAGGTGTTCCGGCGGGTCCTCGAGCGGCTCGACCGGTTCGCGCCCCTCCCGCCGGGAACCCGGTTCCTCCGGACCCTCGGGCCCGGAACTCCGGGTCCCCAGGCGGTGTCGATCGCGGAGCGGGAGCCCGCTACGGACGTGATCGAGGGGCCCCACACGATCTTCGTCACGGTCGAGCTGCCCGGGGTCTCCCGGAAGGACATCGACCTCCACGCCACGGAGACGACGCTCGTCGTGAGCGCGAACTCTCCCTCGTGGAAGTACTACCGGGAGATCCCGCTCCCCGCGCCGGTGCGCGTGGACGTGATCACCGCGACGTACAAGAATGGGGTCCTCGACGTGTCATTGGAGAAAAGAGATAAGACATGGCGTATCCCAGTGAACTGAGGTGGACGATGGCGGACGACGTCCCTGAGACCCAGGCGCCAGAGGCGGCTCTGGACGCGGCCCGGCTCCAGCGGGAGCTGGAGGAGGCGAAGGGCCGCTCGGACGATTTACTCGCCCGCCTCAAGTATCTTCAGGCGGAGCTCGAGAACACGCGGAAGCGGGCGGAGCGGGAGGTCGACCAGGCCGTGCGCCTCGCGAACGAGGGCCTCGTCGCCCGCCTGATGCCCGTGCTGGACGACCTCGACGCGGCGGCCTCCGCCGCGCGGGGGAAGACGGGGAAGGGCCTCGCCCTGATCCGGGAGAACGTGCTGAAGGCGATGCGGGAGTTCGGCCTCGAGGAGATCCCCGCCGAGGGTCAGGCGTTCGACCCGTACGTGCACGAGTGCGTCCAGCTGGTGGACGACGACGCCCTGCCGGACGGACAGGTGAAGGAGGTCGTCCGCAAGGGGTACAAGTTCCAGATGAAGGTCCTACGACCGGCACAGGTCGTGGTCGTCAAGAAAGAACCCAAGACACAGGAAGGTGAGCAGCATGCCTAAGATCATCGGGATCGACCTCGGGACGACGAACTCCGAGGCCGGGTACATGGAAGGCGGGGCGCCGAAGATCATCCCAAGCGCGGAGGGCTCGACGTATGGCGGGAAGATGTTCCCGTCCGTCGTCGCCTTCACGAAGGACGGGCAGATCCTCGTCGGCGAGCCCGCGAAGCGCCAGGCGGTCCTGAACCCGGAGCGCACGGTGATGCAGATCAAGCGCAAGATGGGGACGGACTTCAAGGTCACGATCGCGGACAAGTCGTACACGCCACAGGAGATCAGCGCGATGATCCTGCGGAAGATCAAGACGGACGCGGAGGCGTTCCTGGGGGAGAAGGTCTCCCAGGCCGTGATCACGGTCCCCGCGTACTTCAACGACAACCAGCGGCAGGCGACGAAGGACGCGGGCCGGATCGCGGGCCTCGAGGTCCTCCGCCTCGTGAACGAGCCCACGGCGGCGGCGCTCGCGTACGGGCTGGACAAGAAGGGCGAGGGGAAGATCTGCGTGCTCGACCTCGGCGGCGGCACCTTCGACGTGACCCTCATGGAGATGGGGGACGGCGTCTTCGAGGTCGTCTCGACGAGCGGCGACACGCAGCTCGGCGGGATGGACATGGACAACGCCCTCGTGAACTGGCTCGTCGCCGAGTTCCGGTCCGGGACGGGCGTCGACGTCGCGAAGGACCGCCAGGCGATGCAGCGGATTCGCGACGCGGGGGAGAAGGCGAAGATCGAGCTGTCGAGCACGCTCGAGACGACGATCAACCTGCCGTTCCTCGCGCAGAAGTCGGACAAGCCCCTCCACCTGGAGAAGCGGCTCACCCGCGCGAAGCTCGAGGAGCTCATCGAGCCCGTGCTCGCCCGCCTCGAAGGACCGATCAAGCAGGCGTTTAAGGACGGCGGGTGGCAATACTCCGACGTGAACCACGTGATTCTCGTCGGCGGCCCGACCCGCATGCCCGTCGTCCGGGAGCGGTTCGAGAGGGTCCTCGGTCGGCCGGCGGAACGCGGCGTGGACCCGATGCAGTGCGTGGCCCTCGGGGCCGCGATCCAGGGCGGGATCCTGAGCGGCGAGGTCAAGGACATCCTCCTCCTCGACGTCACCCCGCTCTCCCTCGGCGTCGAGACCTTGGGCGGCGTCTTCCACAAGCTCATCGATCGGAACACGACGATCCCGACGCGGAAGTCGGAGGTGTTCACGACGGCCGCGGACGGGCAGTCCACGGTCGAGGTCCACGTCCTGCAGGGGGAGCGGTCGATGGTGGGGGACAACGTGAGCCTAGGGAAGTTCTACCTCACGGGCCTCCCGCCCGCGCCGCGGGGGATGCCGCAGATCGAGGTCACGTTCGACATCGACGCGAGCGGGATCCTCACCGTGACCGCGACGGACAAGGGGACCGGCAAGTCCGAGAAGCTCACGATCGTGGCCCCGCAGCGGATGTCGAAGGACCAGATCTCGAACGCGATGCGGGACGCGGAGGTCCACGCGGAGGACGACCGCCGCGCGAAGGAGCTCGTCGAGACCCGCAACCAGGCGGACGCGCTCATCTACGAGACGGAGAAGATCCTCCGGGAGATGGGGGACAAGATCTCCGACGCCACGAGGAAGTCCGTCCAGGAAAAGGTCGACGACCTGAAGAAGGTCCTCGACTCGAAGGACATCGAGAAGCTCCGGAAGGCGATCGAGGCGCTGAAGCGGGAGGCGATGAAGACGGGCGAGGAGGTCTACCGCAAGGGCGGGGCCGACGCGACGCCGCCGCCCCCCGGCGGGGAGCCCGCCTCGGGAGATACGCCGGAGGGCCCGAAGGTCGTCGACGCGGACTACGAGGAAGTCGACAAGTGAGAAAGCCATAAGCCACGTGGCGGGAATCGGAAACCACCATGGGAAAGCGGGACTACTACGACGTCCTCGGGGTCCCCAGAGCCGCGAGCCCGGACGAGATCAAGCGGGCGTACCGCCGCCTCGCGAAGGAATACCACCCGGACATGGCGAAGGGCGACAAGAAGGTCGCGGAGGAGCGGTTCAAGGAGCTCTCCGAGGCGTACGAGGTCCTCGCGGACGACGAGAAGCGGAAGATCTACGACGCGTACGGCCGCGAGGGACTGAAGCAGCAGGTCTGGGGCGGGCAGGACTTCGACTGGTCCCGCTTCACCCATGGCGGCGACGTCCGGGACCTGTTCGGCGAGGACTTCTTCGAGGCCTTCTTCGGCCGCTCCCCCTTCGGCGGGAGCCTCTTCACGGATCTCTTCGGCGGGCGTGCCGCCCGGAGGGGCCCGAGGCGGGGACGCGACCTCCAGGTCGCGGTCGGCGTCCCGCTCGACGAGCTGTACCGGGGGACGCGAAAGGAGCTGCAGATCCCCCGCGCCGCGCCCTGCGAGACGTGCAGGGGGACGGGGGCGAAGGGCGGGCGGCTCGTGACGTGCGCGACGTGCAACGGCCAGGGCCAGGTGCGCCGGAGCCAGGCCCGGGGGTTCTCCCAGTTCATCAGCATCACCGCGTGCCCGAAGTGCGGGGGCCGGGGGCAGTGGCCGGAGAGCCCGTGCCCGGCGTGTGGTGGGCAGGGCCGCATCGAGACGACGTCGACCCTCCACGTCGAGATCCCCGCCGGGGCACCGGACGGCCTCCAGCTCCGCCTGGCCGGGAAGGGCGAGGCGGGCGACCCGGGCGCTCCACCCGGCGATCTCTACGTCGTCGTCCGCACCCTCGAGCACCCGCCGTTCCAGCGGGACGGCCGCAACGTCCTCGTGGACTGGCCGATCACGATGGCCCGGGCCGTCCTCGGGGGCGACGTCGAGGTCCCCACCCTCGACGGGGGCGCCCGTCTCCGCATCCCGCCGGGGACCCAGACCCATACGGTGTTCCGGCTCCGCGGGAAGGGGCTCCCGGACATCGAGACGGGCCGCCGCGGGGACGAGCTGGTCCGGGTCGTCGTCCGGACGCCGGAGCGGCTCACGTCCGAGGAACGCAGGCTCTTCGAGAAACTCGATTCCGTGACGGGGGACCGTGCGGGCGACGCAGGGCCCCCGCCCCCGGATCGCTTCGGGTGATCACGGGAACGGGAGGCCCGCCAGGATTGAGACGGCCTTGAACAGGGCGTACAGCCCGATGAGGCCGCTCGCGACGATGGCAATGATCACCGCGTCCCGCCCCATGGGCGAGGGGTTTCGCAGGTTCTTCGTCGATTCCGCCAAAATCTCCCCCGGGTCAGGAGCGGAGATGGGGCTGCACGGTATGAATACCATGCGGGACGGGTATCGAACGCGATTCCCAACTCCCGGACCATCTCCGTCAACACGCGCGACCTCGCAATGTTTTAGCGGGGCCCGGCGGTTCCTCCGCCGATGCGAAAGGTCATGGGCCTGATGACCGAGGACTTCCGCCTCTACCACGACCTCGTGGCGGAGCTGAAGGCCCGCGACATCCCGTTCGTGAGCCTGTCGTTCTCCCGCCGGATCCCGGAGAACGTCGGGGTGATCGTGACCTCCCCGAAGGAGGTCGAGCGGGTGGGGAAGCGGAACGTCGTCGCGGTCGAGGACATCGGAACCGCGATCGCGCGCGCCCTCCAGATCCTCCAGGGGAAGACCCGGTGGGAGGAGGTGCTCGTGGGGATCGACCCGGGCGCGGAGCCCGGGGTCGCGGTCGTCGGCGACGGCCAGGTGCTCGCGACGTACCACGCCCCCGCCCCGGAGGACGTCGCCGGGATCGTGCGGGAGGCCCTGCGCACGTTCCCCTCCTCCCGCCAACGGGTCCGCGTGGGCCACGGGGACCGGACGAACCGGAACCGGATCCTGAACGCGCTCGCCCGCGAGGACCTGGTCTCCGAGATCGTGGACGAGGCGGGGACCACGGACCGGACCGAGGAGCCCGACATCGACGCGGCGATCAAGATCGCGTTCGTCCCCGGCGTGCGGGCCCGGCCCCCGTACGACGTCGAGCCGACGCCGGGCGAGGTGCGGGACATCCAGCGGAGGAGCCGGGTCCGGAGCGAGGGCGGGGTGACGATCACGAAGGCGCTCGCGTCCCAGGTGGCCCGGGGGGACATCACGCTCGACGAGGCGATCCGGAGGCAGCGGGAGCACGCATGAGAGCGGACCTCACCCTCCCTTGACCCAGTCGTAGCGGGCCTCGATGTCCTTGCGCTTCTTGAAGTACATCTCCTCCGCGATCTCCCCCGCCGCGAGCTGCGCCTCGAGCTCCGCCAGGGAGCGGCGGAAGTCCTCCCGGAAGCTCTCCCGGTAGTCGTGCACGGCCTTCTCTAGGAGGTCCACGAGCCCCTTCCCGCGCGGCGTGACCTGGTACACGATGCGCGGCCTCCCCCCGGGAGGGAACACGGCCGTGCGGTCGACGAGCCCCCAGTTGAACAGCTCGAGCAGCTGCTTGTCGATCGCCTGGCGCCGGACCTTCATCTTCTTCGCGAGGTCCTCGGGGTGGTCGAAGCCCTGTTGCAGCAGCTTGAGGATCTGGAGGCGCGTCGGTGACGCGGCGATCCGCAGGACCTCGAGGGGGTCGTCCGCCACGTCGCGGCATGGCGGGGTCGGGGTTCAAAGCTTGTTCAACATGCGGGTTGAGCTTGTCCCTTAGTTCGTGGAGGCTTTCCTCGGCGCCCGTGAAGCTCGCCTAAATAGACGGGCGTCGTTTGGAACCCTCATGTCCGAGAAGAAGCCGGTCAAGAACGCGACCGAGGTCACGATCTACCTCGACACCGAGGGCCGAGCGCCCTACACCGTGGTGCTCCGATGAACCGGGCGGAGATCCTCCGTCGGCTCGAGGAGCGCCTCGCCCGGGGCGAGATCTCCGAGAAGACGTACCTGGAGATCAAGGCCCGCCATGAGGCGATGCCCGAGGAGGAGGCGCCCGCGCGAAGGGACGGGGACGAGGGCCGCCCCGAGGACATCGGCCGGCTCATCGAGCGGGCGATCCACGAGTCCCTCGAGCCCGCCCTGCGGAACCTACCGGAGCTCGAGCGCCGGGTCCGGGACTCCATCGAGCCCACGCTCCGCGGGATCGAGTTCTCCGACTTCGGCAAGGGCGTCGTGACGACGAACGGCGCCGTGAAGATCGCGGGGAGCGGCGTCGTGACAGGCCACCCGGTGCGGACGCGGGAGTTCAAGTCCGCGGGAGCGGGCCGCGTCGCCGGAGACCTGGAGGCAGACTTCGCGAAGACCGCGGGGTCGTGCGTGTTCGAGGGCAACGTCAACGCGCGCGAGTTCCACGCAGCGGGGTCCGCACGGGTCGCCGGGGAGCTGCGTGCGAACGAGATCCACACCTCCGGTTCGCTCTCCGTCGGCGGCGACCTCGAGGGGCGCGAGGTCCACATCCGTGGCAGCGCGGACGTCGGGGGCCGCACGATCGCGCGGGAGTTCATGCTCGCCGGCGGCGGGAAGTTCGGCGGCCCGATCGAGTCGAGGGAAATCAATATCGAGTTGAGCGGGGACGTGACCGCGCCCGCCCTCGTCGGCACGGAGATCCACGTCCAGCGCCCGGGCGGGTTCTACCGGGGCCGCTGCTCCCTGAGCGTGGACACAATTGAGGGCCGCGAGATTACCATCGAGTGCGCGACCGCGAACCGCGTCGCGGGCGAGGAGGTCGAGATCGGGCCGCACTGCCGCATCGGCGTCGTCGAGGCCCGCGAGCTCACGGTCCACGAGTCCTCCGAGGTGCGCGAGCGACGCACGTACGGGGGAGGAAGCGATCACGCGGGGCACGCCGGGCATGCCGGCGCACCTCCTCCGCCGCCCCCTGCGGCCCCGCCAAACCCGCCGAGCCCGTCGGTCCCTCCGACGCCGCCGGAGGGCCCGTCCACCGAATGACAATGACGTGGACAATTTTATAAGGGCCTTGGAGGTTTGGAACCTCGCGTGCCCGAAAGGGTCGTTCTCAAGGTCGCCGAAGCCCCCCAGTCGGACGTAGGCCTCGGCCGCGCGCGCGTCGACACGAAGACCCGCATGGCCCTCGGCGTGGACGTCGGCGAGATCATCGAGATCATCGGGAAGAAGTCCACCGCCGCGAAACTGTTCCGCGTGATGCAGGAGGACGAGGGGAAGGGCATCGTCCGCATCGACGGGCTCGTGCGTCGGAACGTCGGGGTCTCCATCGGGGACAAGGTCGAGGTCCGCAAGGCGGAGGTGTTCGCCGCGGAGCGGGTCACGATCGCGCCGATCATCTCCGAGGGCCACAAGATCAGCTTCGGCCAGGGGATCGAGAACTTCGTGAAGCGCGGACTCCTGAAGCGCCCGCTCACGAAGGGGGACGTCGTGATCGTCCCAGGCATCGCGTTGATGGGGGGCGCGCTCCCGTTCATGGTCATCAAGGTGATCCCGAAGGGCGTCGTCCAGATCGTCGACGACACAATCATCGAGATGAAGGAGGAGCCCGTCCGCGAAGGCGAGGTCCTCACCCCGACGGTCACGTACGAGGACATCGGCGGGCTGAAGGAGGAGCTCCGCAAGGTCCGGGAGATGATCGAGCTCCCGCTCAAGCACGCGGAGCTGTTCGAGCGCCTCGGGATCGACCCGCCGAAGGGCGTCCTCCTGTTCGGGCCGCCGGGGACCGGGAAGACCCTGATCGCGAAGGCCGTCGCGAACGAGGCGGGCGCGAACTTCTACTCCATCCAGGGCCCGGAGATCATGTCGAAGTACTACGGCCAGTCCGAGGAGCGGCTCCGGGAGAAATTCGAGGAGGCGCAGAAGAACGCACCGTCGATCCTGTTCATCGACGAACTCGACTCCATCGCCCCGCGGCGGGAGGAGGTCACGGGCGAAGTGGAGCGTCGGGTCGTCGCCCAGCTCCTCACTCTGATGGACGGCTTGAGCGGCCGCGGCCAGGTGATCGTGATCGGCGCGACGAACCGCGACGAGGCGATCGACCCCGCGCTCCGGCGCCCCGGCCGGTTCGACCGGGAGATCGAGATCGGGGTGCCGGACCGGATCGGCCGGAAGGAGATCCTCCAGATCCACACGCGCGGGATGCCGATCGAGGGTTCCGAGGACGAGAGGGACGGCCTGCTCTCGGAGCTCGCGAACGTGACCCACGGATTCGTCGGGGCGGACCTCGCGGCGCTCGCGCGGGAGGCGGCGATGAAGGCCCTGCGGCGGTACCTCCCGGACATCGACCTCGACAAGCCGATCCCGCCCGAGGTGCTCGAGCGGATGCGGGTCACGGTGGAGGACTTCAAGACGGCCCTCAAGGAGGTCGAGCCGAGCGCGATGCGGGAGGTCCTCGTGGAGGTGCCGCACATCACGTGGGGCGACGTCGGTGGGCTCGAGGACGTCAAGATGAAGCTGAGGGAGGCGGTCGAGATGCCCCTCAAGGAGCCGGAGGCGTTCAAGCGGATGGGGATCCGCCCGCCCCGCGGGATCCTCCTGTACGGTCCCCCGGGGACCGGCAAGACCCTCCTCGCGAAGGCCGTCGCGACGGAGAGCGAGGCGAACTTCATCTCGATCAAGGGCCCCGAGGTGATGTCGAAGTGGGTCGGGGAGAGCGAGAAGGCGGTCCGGATGATCTTCAAGAAGGCGAAGCAGGTCGCGCCCTGCGTCGTGTTCCTCGACGAGATCGACGCGATCGCGCACCGCCGCGGGTTCGACGCGGACAGCGGGGTGAGCGAGCGGGTCGTGAACCAGCTCCTCACGAGCCTGGACGGCCTGGAGAGCCTCGAGGGCGTCGTCGTGATCGGGGCCACGAACCGGCCGGACATGGTGGACCCCGCCCTCCTGAGGACGGGCCGGTACGACCGGATCATCCTCGTCCCCGTCCCCGACAGGAACGCCCGCCTCGAGATCCTCCGGGTCCACACGAAGGAGATGCCCCTGGAAGGGGTCGACATCGAGGAGCTCGCCGTGGATCTCGAAGGGTACACGGGGGCCGACATCGAGGGGCTCTGCCGCGAGGCGGCGATGATCGCCCTCCGGGAGAACAAGAAGGCGAAGAAGGTCACCATGCCCCACTTCCAGGAGGCGATGAAGGCGGTCCGCCCGTCGATCGACGAGGAGACGATGAAGTTCTACGAGCGGATCGGCCGGGACCTCGAGAAGGGCGTCGCCCGCCGGAAGGAAGAGATGGCCCTCGGGTATTTCCGCTGAGCTCCTCCCATCTCTGATAGTCAGGCCTGATACCCACTACGGAAGCCGTTTCTATCCGGGACCCCGGTGCGCCGGGAAGGTCGAACCATGAAGACGTTCGGTTCCTACGTGAAACGTGTGCGCGCCCTGGGCTGGCCGTTCCTGTTGACGGGCCTGGCGTTCGTCCTCGGGATCGTCGCCCTGGCCCAGCCGATCTGGATGTACGACCAGACGGTGGCCGGCGGGGACGTCGACCGTTGGACGTACGGGTGGTCGGTCGTGACCCATGAGCAGTGGCAGAACGGGGCGTGGTCGGGGACGACCGTGACCCCGTACACGAGCCCGAGCTTCGCGGACTTCCGGGTCCGGGATGCGGTCGGGACCTCGTACGGGGTCGCGTCCGCCTACGTCGCGTCGCTCTTCGTGCTCGGACTCCTCCAGTTCCTCGCTCGCCCCCGGAAGATCCCGCAGACGGTCATGCTCATCGTGACCCTCGCGTCCCTCGCCCTCGGGATCACCGCCGTCCTCTACCCCGCGGTCGCGATCGGGTCGGCCGCGAACCTCGACCTGGACACCGCGATCTCCGGCTTCGTCGGCAGCGCCGCGGTGAACGGACCCGGGAGCAACGACTACACCCTCACCTGGGGGGCCGCGGCCGGCTGGTGGCTCTGGACGGCGGCGACGCTCCTCACGGGAATCGTGTTCGCGGTGCCCCTCCTCCAGAGAAAGCCGTGGGCCCGAGCCTCGCCCGCCCACTAGGGCGGGTCCTCTCCCATTTCCCCCGCCGTCGCAACAAGCCTCAAATAGCCCTGCGAGGGATGTCGCCCCAGCGTCGGAAGGGACGTGATGGGATGAAGAAATTCGCTACTGAGCTTAGAGGCAAGACCGTCATGACGCAGGACGGGCAGATCCTCGGCATGATCGAGAACTTCATCATCGACACCCACTCGGGCAAGGTGGAGAACGTTCTCGTGGTCCCCGCCGAGGAGGTCGAACCGCGGCTGTTCAAGACGGACCCGCAGGGCCGGATCGTCCTCCCGTTCCAGGGGATGAAGGCGATCAAGGACGTCGTCGTGATGAGCGTCGGCGGGACGTGAACCTCCCGGGATTCGCCCCCTGATACTCATCGGTGACCGGTCATCGCTGATAGGCGGAACGGAACCCGCTTCTAGCCACCGCGCCCGTCCGCCTGCCGGTGGTGCGATGCGTACGAGAGGCGTCGTCTGGAATCGATCGCGCGGGAAGGAAACGAGAATCGGGATCGCCGTTGCCGCGATAATCCTACTCACCTCCGCCGCGTTGTCTCTGCTCGTGCCGGTCGCCTCGGCCGCGACGTTCCCGGTCTGCTCCCTCGAGGATCGAATGGAGATGTACATTACGTTCAATCCCGCGGACGCCCCGTCCGGCGCCTTCACCGTCGCGGGCTGCACGTATCCCTTCGGGTACGCGGTCGAGATCTGGTTCCGCGTGGGCTCGAACCCCGGGCTCGGAAACCCGATCGCGGGACTTCCGACGACCGCAGACCCCCTCGTCCTCCAGTCCCGGTGGACGGACGGCCACTTCCACGAGACCCTGGTGCTCCCCGCAGATGCCCCGAATCGGGTCCTCGTGAACTCGATGCTGATCACGCCGTATCGCGCGCCCGTCGGGTACTACTACGAGACCGATTTCCTCGTCCGGGTCCCGAACTTCGTCCCGTCGGGCGGCAACGAGGCCTACACGCAGAAGGCTCCGGGACACAAGACGCCACAGGTCGCCGTGGCTTGGGCCCCGGCGGGGTCCTCTCCAGGCGCCTTCACGTTCCTGGGAACCACGGACGCGAACGGCGCCCATGTCCGGGTGTGGTTCGAGGACGCGGGGAACGGATCGGCGATCGGCGGCATGTACAGCTCTGCCGCGCCATGGTTGGGCAGCCTCGCGAACACCCGTTTCTTCCTGAGCTTCATCATTCCCGCAGACCTCACGATCGACCTCACGAGGCCCAACATCACGATCAAGATGCTCGTGTTGGAGACGGGCACGACGATCGCGTATACGATATGGGTCCACCGGATGGTCTAAGCCCGCCACGGGAAACTCGGGGGCCGAGAGGCACGACCGCCACCGGGGTTACGCGGCCTGCTTGAGGAGCTTCATCGCCTTCGCCATCGCGGCGGGATCCTCGAGGAGTGCCCCCAGAACCGCTTCGAGCAGGGACTCGGTGGTGTAGACCTCGACGAGGACCTCGGGGTCCTTCCCGAGCGTCCACTCCACGGAGGCGATTCTCACGGGGTCACCCGCATTGAAATGGAAAGGAGGGACGCCGCGCGGCGTCCCTTATGGCGCGGGCTACTTGACGACGTCCTTCAACTTGCCCGCGAGGTCCGTCAGGTCCATCCCGGTGAGGCTCTTCACCAGGGCGGGCGCGGTCGCGGCGATGTCCACGACGCTGCTCACGAGCTGGGACGGCCCGCGGTCCCCCATGATGATGAGCTTCTCCGTCGTCTCGAGGGACTTCGCGGCGTTCGCGACGATCTCCGGGAGCTTCTCGACGATCATCTGCGTGATTGCGGCCTTGCCGTACTGCTCCCACGAGGCCGCCTTCGCGCGCATCGCCTCCGCTTCGGCGAGCCCGGTCGCCTTGATTGCGTACGCGTTCGCCTCGCCCTTGAGGCGGATGATGTCCGCCTCCGCGGTCCCCTCTTGGCGGATCCGCTCCGCCTCGCCCTGGGCGACGCGGGAGAGCCGCTCCTTCTCGCCTTCCGCGACGAGGATCGCGCGCTCCTTCTCGCCCTCGGCGGTCGTCACCAGGCGCCGCTTCTCGCCGTCCGCCTCCGCGGCGACGGCATCCGCCTTCGCCTTCGCGGGGACGACCTGATCTGCGGCCTGCTCCTGCTGGCGCCGGAGGACTTCCTGCGTCTGGACGAGGACCTGCTGCTCTTTCTGGCGGATGTCGATCTTCGTCTGCTCGACGACGAGCTCCTGGTTCCGGCGGGCGGTCTGCATCTGGAAGGAGATCTCCCGGTTCGACCGCTCCGTCTCCACCTCTCCTTCGGCCTTGTACCGGATGACGTCGCGGTCCCGGTGGAACGTGGCGACCTGCGCCTCGGCGTCCGCGTTCGCCTTCTCCGCCAGCTGTGCGGCGATGGCCTCCGCGATCGTCGCCTCCCGGTTCGCATTCGCCTTCCCGACCCTGGCGTCCCGCTTGACCTCTTCCGTCCGCTTGATGCCGAGGGCGTCGAGGTACCCGTGTTCGTCCTCGATCTCCTTGATCACGAACGATCGGATCTCGATTCCGAGGTTCTTCAGGTCCTCGCCCGCCATCGTGAGGATCTTTGACGCGATCGCGTCCCGGTCGCTGTTCACCTGCTCGATCGTCAGGGTCGCGCAAACGCCTCGGACGTGGCCCTCGAGGGTCTTCAGTGCGATTTCGTTGATCTCGTCATCGGACTTGTGCAGGAGCTGGCCCGCCGCCGTCCTCAGGACGTCCGGGTCGTCCGAGATCCTCACTTGGGCCACGGCCTTGATGTTCACCCGCGCGCCGCTCCGGGTGACGTCGGTGACGATCTCGTTCACGATGACGTCGAGGGTCCGGATCCCGAGCGGGAGGAACCGGTAGCTCTCAACGATCGGCAGGATGAACTTCCCGCCGCCCCTGATGACGTCATACCCCCGTCCCCCGAAGCGGCGTCCGTACACGACCATTGCCGCATCGGGCGGGACCTTCTTGTACCGAGCCGCGTAGGCCCCGATCAGCCCCAGCACGGCCAGCGGCACCGCGATCAACACTACCAATATCAGCGTGTCTTCCAATGCCATTGCTCTCCTCCCCTTTCACACCTTTTCAACGACGAGGGAGTTTCCCTCGACTCCCTTGACAGTCACGCGGTCCCCCGTCCTCAGGCTCGTGCTCGAGACGGCCGAGAGAAGCGTCCGTCCGGCCGCGTCCGTCATGACGAGGACCTGTCCTCGAGAGCCGGGTTCCACGGGAACCGTGATCTCCCCGTTGGAGCCCACCAGGTCCTTGAGACGGTATTCGCTGGCGGCCTGGCTCTTGACGAAGACGCGGACCATGATGAAGTAGATCACCGCCGTGATGACGGCGGAGAACACCCCGGCGAAGAACGGGACGGCGATCGTGGGGAAGGCCTGGGTGATCTCGAGCATCGTCCCGAAGGCGCCGAAAAACGTCCCGAATACGAACAGAATCGGGAGGCTGAGGGGCGAGATCCCCGAGCCCGCGAACTGGCCGGAGTCCGTGGAGACATCGTGGCCGATCCCGCCCGTGTCAACGCCTCCACCTCCGACGTCCACCCCGTGGCCGACATCGAGGTGGATGTCGAAGACCCCTCCCAGGCCGCCCAGGAGTCCCATCGCGACCAGGAGGATGGCGAAGATGAGGGTGATCACGAGGTAAACGATCACAATGTCGGCCACAGGATCACTTCTCCTCCGCGTACTCGGACAGGCTCTTCCCCGTGTCCTGCCAGTCCTTCGTGACCTTCTTCACCTTCTTCGGCGGGAGCTGGACCGACTCCGCGGTCGACGGGACGCCGGCCCCGGTGGGGCTCGTCGTCGCGACCTTCGCCGATCCGGTGAACCTCGCCCCGCAGTTCCAGCAGAACATGTCCCCCTGCCAGGAGCGGGCCCCGCAGTTCGGACAGAACCGCGAGCCGGAGGGAGCGGTCGTGGATGGGGCGGCGGGAGGCGTCGGGGCCGGCGGCCGGGGCGAGGCGCGCATCGGCGGCGGGGGGAGCGGTGCGCTCCGGGGCGCGGGCGGCGGGGGCATTTGCGGGGGCGGAGCGGGCGCGGGCTCGCCCTCCCGCTCGAACTTCGAGGTCTGGACGACCGCCTTCAGCGGCGCGCCACGGATTTCCGGCGTCTGGAACTCCGCCCCGCACTCCGAGCACGACGTGGCGTCTGGGGAGACGATCGCCCCGCAGTTCGGGCATGCGTACCCGCGGAACAGCACCCCCCGCTTCCCGAACCCGAGGTCCCGGTTCGGCTGGAAGACGAGGTCGCGGTTCGGGTCGAAGTTGAGGGTCCGGTTGAGGTCGAACTCTAGCTCCCGCAGATGGGAGAACCCGAGATCCCGGGACGCGTTGAAGTTGAGCAGGTTCGCCATGTGTCCCCTCCGGCCCAGTGCTCCGCCAGAGGGGGGCGCCGTCCTTTAAAAGTTGCGCATGGGACTCCCGGGGAGGCCCATATCCCTCCCTGCACGGACAGGTCAGATCGGGGCCCGCTTCTCCTGCTTCACGACGTTCAGGACGACCTGCGTGTACGTCCGCTCCACGTTCTCCATCGCGACGAGCCGCTTGATGAACGCGTCGAGCTCCTTCGTGTTCCGGAACCGCGCGATGATCACGCTGTCGTACTCCCCGGTGACGTCGTACACGTCGACGACCTTGTCCTCCCGCCCGATCTTCCGCTGGACCTCGAGGAGCTTCCCCTTCGAGATCCGGATGCCGATCACGGCGAGCACGTCGTAGCCGAGGCGCTTCTCGTCGAGGACGGGGATGTACCCGAGGACGACCCCCTCGGCCTCGAGGCGCTTCACGCGGTTGCTGACCGTGCTGATGCTCACGCGGAGCTCCCGCGCGATGTCCCGGAAGCTCTTCCGCGCGTCCTGGTTCAGCCGCCGCAGGATCGCGACGTCGAGCTCATCGAGCAGTTTCGAGGTCACGGGGCCCGGCCTCCGAGCGGTCGCGGGTTACTTAGCCTTTCCCGGCGGATCAGTACGCGTCCTCGCCCTTCTCCAGGAGGCGGAGCCTCCGGATGCGCTCGTCGATCGGCGGGTGGGTCGACAGCACGCCGGCGAGCCAGTTCCCCCGGAACGGGTTCACGATCCAAAGGCTGCCGGAGGACGGGCTCCCGAAGTCCATGGGGTTCTGGCGGTTCCGGTACTCGAGCTGCTCGAGCGCGTCCGCGAGCGCCCCGGGCGCGCCCAGCGTCTTCGCGCCGACGTGGTCCGCCTTGTACTCGCGGCTCCTCGAGATCGCGAGCTGCACGAGGAGGACGGCGAACGGGACGAGGACGATCCCCAGGATCGCGAGGACGTACATCAGCCAGCCCCCCTGCCGGTCCCGGGACCCGCCCCCGAGGAGGGTCCCCCAGAGGGCCCACCGGGCGAGGAGGGTGAGGGCGCCCGCGATCGTCGCGGCCACGGACATCACGAGGATGTCCCGGTCCTTCACGTGGGCCATCTCGTGGGCGACCACCGCGGTGAGCTCCCTCTCGTTCAGCACACGGAACGCGCCCTGGGTCACCGCGACGACGGCATGGCGGGGGTTCCGCCCTGTCGCGAACGCGTTCGGCGTGGCGGACGGGACGAGGTACACCCGGGGCACCGGCAGGTCGTTCATCGCCGCGACCCGCTGCACGACCCGGTACAGCGCGGGGGCCTCCGACTCCGTGACGGGCTTCGCGCGGTACGTCCAGAGGACGAGGCGGTCCGCGAAGAAGTACGAGATCGCGTTCATCGCCGCGGCGAGGACCAGGAAGAGGACGACCATCGGGAGCCAGTCCCCGAAGAACACGGTGCCGATGACCCACCCGAACCCCACGAAGATCCCCGTGAGGAGGAGGAACAGCCCCGCCGTCCGCAGCCGCGCGCCCATCGTGACCTCAATCTAGCCGGCGCGGTATGAGAACCTTTGCGCGGGGAGGCCGGTGGGAATCCGCAAGGCTCTTGCCCGGGTCACGACGCCGCGGGGCCCGCGACGTCGAGGCCGAGCTCGATCCCGTGGGCCCGGAGGACGGAGAACCCGCCGGGAGGGAGGACGCGCGAGACCTCTTCCGCGGGAACCTCGGACGCCTGCGCGAGGCGCGTCGCGAGCCGCTGACGGTCCATCTCCCCCGGGGTGAGGACGACGAACTTCGAGGACCGCGCGGCGAGGGAGGCGACGGGCCCGCCCATCACCTTCCGGTGCCCCTCCACCTCGACCTCGCCCACCGCCATCTGGAGGGGGACGTCGTGGACGTAGTTCCGCTTCCCCCGCACGACGAACCCGCCCCGCGGGAGGAACTCCCCGGACTCCGCCTGCTTGCTCACCTGCTCGGGGAGGACCCAGAACGCGCTCCCGCTCGAGAGCCCCGCGGGCCACGCCTTCGAGTACACGAGCGCGAGCTCGCACGCCTCCCGCAGGGTCGCCTCGCCCGCCTTCGAGCCCTCCTTCACGACGACGCTCGGGGCCCCGTGGACGTCCGCGTGCGCGTACCGATCGCCCTCCTTCAGGTGCTTCCGGACGAGGGAGTCGTTCGTCTTCGCGTCCCTCCCGCCGAGGATCAGGAAGCCCTCCGAGGAGAGGGCCCACCGGTACGCCTCGAACCAGAACCGCCGCGTGGGCGTGCCCTTCGGGCGCTTCGCGGCCCGGACCGCCTTCTTCTCGGCGGCCCGCACCTGCTCCTCCGCGTCCCGGATCGCCTCGACGACGCGGTCCGCCTTCCGCAGGGCCTCCCGGCGGGACTCGTACAGGTCCTGCGCGTTCCCGTTCACGTCCTTGCGGTAGTCCAGGACGAGGGCGTCGAAGTCCCCGATCGCGACGGTGACCGTGCCCTTCTCCCGGTCGATCCCCCGGACCTGGACCCGGTCGAACTCGCGGTCCTCCCGCACCGCTTTGAGCATCTCCTCGAAGAGCGGGAAGTGGTTGTACAGGAAGAGGGCCCTCGCCTCGGCCGTCATCGCTTCCTGCCGGAGGGCCTCGAGGTTCTCCCGGAGCTGCGCGGCGCGGTGGCGGAGGCCCTCGGACGGGTCGTCCGCAGCGGGCGCCTGGGCCGCGACGGAGACCACGTAGGACGAGACCGCCTCGTTGAATGTCGGGAACTCCCGCCATTCCTTGCCGCGGTACAGCGCGAGGTCGACGGGGACCGCGTCGATCGGCCGGCCGTTCTCGAGGATGAGCGCGGGCCGCTTCTCCTGCATGACAGCCACCGCGATGTTGTTCAGGGCCGTGTACAAGGCGTCGAGGT
The DNA here is from genome assembly GCA_005878955.1 of Methanobacteriota archaeon. Classification (GTDB taxonomy): domain Archaea; phylum Thermoplasmatota; class Thermoplasmata; order RBG-16-68-12; family RBG-16-68-12; genus EA-19. The sequence goes on along the minus strand of VBMI01000091.1, from coordinate 24,953 downwards.
CCGCGTCCGCGAGGGAGGCGACCGGGGTGTCCTTCGCGACGCCCGCCCGGAGGCAGAGCTCCTCGGCGTACGTGCCGCCCAGGTTCATCGGGGACGCGAGGATCTTCACGACCTGCCCCTTCGCCGCGCGGACCGTCCGGCGGAACCCCTCCCGGTCGAGGTCGAGGGGGTTCGTGCCCGCGGGGGGGAAGTCGTACGCGATCCCCGCCCGGATCTGGCGGCTCTTGAACGACTGGGTGCGCATCGCCGCGACCGTGTTCCCGCCCTGGACGAGGACGACGTTCCCCTTCCCGAACATCTCGAACACGAGCTCGTGGGCCCCGCCCCGCTCGAGCCGGAGGATCGCGACGCGGTCGAACCCCCGCTGCCCGATCGCGGTGATCCGGGCGTTGTCCACCGCCCTCCGGAGGCCCATCGCGAACGGCGGGGGGGTCTCCGGCTTTTCCTCCGTCGCGTGGAGGCAGAGCCACTTCCCCGCCTTGCAGTACAGCTCCCTCCGCTCGACGCCTGGGAGGTTGATGCGGAGGATGACCTCATCCCTCGCCTGGTAGATCTTGTCGACGTAGCCCCCGACGAGGCCCTGCCACTCGGCGACGAGGGCCATCAGGTCGAAGGACGTGAGGGCCTCCTTCATGGGACGGTTCCGAAGCGGGTGGGCTTACTTATAGATGCGGCGGGGCGGGCGGTGCAGAGGGTTGAGGCGGGGCGGCGGGCAACGCGGTGCCGCACTTCCAACAGAATCGTCCGTCGTCGACCGCGAGTGCGCCACACCCCGGACACGCTGCCGATGTCCCGCGGGGCGCGGGGCGGCTCTGCGCTTGCCTCCGTGCCCGGGCCCTCCGGAGCGGCCACCAGGTGAGGAGAACGGCGGGGACCAGAGCCGCAAGGCCACAGGCTCCGAGGATTCCGATTGCGACGGTAAGTTCCTCGGCGGGCGTTGGCCGGGTGATGACAAACCCGTCGATCATCTGATTGAACACGGTCTCCATCGCTCCGAACAGGGCGTCGCTGATCGCGAACCGGAGGACCCAGAAATGCTCATGCTCGGCGCTCGCGACGATCGCGATCTTCTCCATCGTGGCCCCGGAATCGTAGGAGACGATCGAGACATAGGCCCCGTGCCCGGCGATCGTTCGATAGGAGGGACTTGCTGCGAATACTGCGTCCGGGTGTTCCATTTGGATTTCCGCGAGCAGCGCGGACGCTCGGGCCTCGAGGTAGGGGACGTCCTCCGTGGCCCCTGGGTCTCCGTAGGAGGCGACGAGGACCAAGGCGCGGGTCCCGTTGTACGTGGGGCCGACCAACCGGAGGTCCGCGTCGGGCAGGTCCGTTCGGAGCCCCCAATCCTCCGGGACGGGCATCCGGAAGCCGGCCCGGTTGTCGTGCGGAACGAGGGCATGGACGACGACGACCGCGGCGGTCGTACCCGAGAGACCGCCGTTGCTTGTCACGGTGAGCGCGACGGTGCGCGGCCCCGGGGAAGCGTACCGGTGATCAACCGTCCGTCCGACGCCGGTCGACCCGTCCCCGAAATCCCAGAGATACGATTGAATGACCCCGTCCACGTCCTCCGAGGCGGACGCGTTGAAGGTGATCGTGGCGCCGGCGTACGCCGTGGGCGTGTACGCAAAGGCGGCGCTTGGCGGTTCGTTGGGAGGCGGGTTCCCGATGTTGATCTCCACGGAGGCGAACCATCCTCGCGAGGGCGCGGAATAATCGAACCCTAGGCCGAAGAGGCGCACTCTGGATGGGTTGTAGTCTGTGGCATAGAGGTCGTAGTGACAGTACTGGCACTGCGTCCGTCCCGTGCGCTGAAAGAGGAAGGTCTCGAGGTCCGTGAGGTTCAACGCCACGACGGTGCCCCCCTCGAGGTCCAGCAGGTAGCTGCCGTACACCGCCCGTACAGGGAGGCGGGGATAGGTGACGTCGCGGAGGCGGAATCGGGGCTCCCTCAGGTTCAAGACCTCCTGCGATTGCATCGAGCCGTTGAGCAGACCATACGTGGTGACGAGGTCGAACCGTGGCCCCCATTCGGGCTCGTAGCCGCCGGAGCCCTCGAGCACGGTCAGGGAATCGTTGTGCACGATCGGGACCGGATAGTAGTTCGTGTAATCCTGCCAGAAGGTCTTCCGCCAGAGCTCGGTGATGGCATCCGCCGCGAGGGTTCCGAAGTCGCGCGCGCGGCCGAGGTCGACCTGGACAAAGATGTACGTGCGCTCGAACGGCCGGGGAGACGCCGTCGTGGCCATGAGCAGGTACAGGAGGTCGCCCCGTCTCTGCTGCCACTCGACGTCGTAGCTCGGGGCCGTGAACGTGGTCCCGGTGGAGTTCGCGATGTCGTAGAAGACGTACTCGAACGAGTAGGTGTTCCCAAAAAAGTGGATTCGGACGTTGAAGAGAACGTTCGAGGTCGCGCGCTCGAAGTAGCAGCACCCGAGAGGCGCGTCCCACGGGATTTCCATGGAAGGCGCGACGTCGTGCGCCCGCGTCACGTCGAGGAACCCGGGGCTGGTCAGGTTCACGAAGTACAGGAAACTGATCGTCGGTGGGCTCCCGATGTACCGACTCACCGAGACCCGCCCGATCAGATCGTACCCGTTACGGCTCCAGGCGCGTTCAATCCAGAGGAGTTCGTTCGGCGAGTAGCCGCGTCCGGCGATCGGAATGTGAAAGTTGAGGGGGACCAGTCCCGATGGCCGGGGGAAATCGATCACGTTGCTGAACGGCCAGTCGAGGTCACCGCCGGTGTATGGGAAGGAGCCGCCCTCGCCCGCCCACGGACTGGCGGTGAGGAGGTACGTTCCGTTCGGGCCGGAAACGGCCGTGATGTCCCCGGGGGAGGTGAACCCCCCGCCCCAGGAAGCGTTGTAGGAGTGGGTACGGAACGTGTCCGAGCTGTAATTGTACACCGTGAGGCGGGTCTCGTACGGCGACGTGAGGCCCGGTGTGAACGAGGTCGACTGCCCCCAAGGGTAGTCGGTCACGATGAGGCCGGGTCCGAAGTCCGGCGAATACCCGGGAGGGAACACCACGTCGCGATGGTCGAGGAGCCGGTAGCTCATCTGATCCGGTGACACGATGCCGAACCCTTGCGGTCCAGGATTATCGGAAGCGCGTGTGCGCACCGGGTCCAGATTCCTGTCGCCGACGAGACTCAGATCCCCCGTCTCGACCGATGCGGGACCCTCCGGCCCGAGACCTGCTGTCTGCCATGGAGCCGCCACCTGGAGGAGGAGACAAGTAGCGACCATGGCCAACGCGACATTGCCTCTCACGCCGCTCTCCCCGCCCCAAACAGCGAGTCGGAGAGTATCAAGGTTCTGGCCCACCTAGACCGGACTTGAAAGCTGACCTCCGGTCGGTTCCATGGGGATGATCGCGATTCGCGAGGCCCGCAGCCGGTTGGCGGGGAAGGGTGATCCGGGGTCAGACCAGCATGCTAACTGTCGCTCCATGGAGTACTTTCGGCCACCTCCCCCGTCAAGGCTATTATATAGCTGTCCATATGGACCTCTCATGAACGACGACCTGTGGATCCTTTCGTACGACGTGGACGGCCGGGACCGCGCGGTCTCGGTCCGGGTCGCCCACGTGGTCTTCGGCCGGAAGAACTCGACAACGCGGTACGGGCACCCTGCAACGTACGATCAGCCCGGGTTCATTCACCGGCCCGGCGTTGTGTGGGTGGGTCAGTCCGTGTTGATCCTTCCCCGGAGCGATGCCCTCGAACTCCGGGACCGACTCGCGGGGATGGGGGCCTCCGTGGGCCTGGGCCGGCTCGTGATCGACGAGCCAAACTTGGCGTCGTTCCGCAGGCGCCGGCGCCTTCGCGGGCGTCCGGTCCCCAGTTAGCATGCTAACTGTTTCGCGCCGTCACCGGCCACGGGTGGCCACATCTCTCCGCCTCGCTCATGGCGGGTGACCACGCCTCCTTGATCCCGAGGTGCGAAAGATGATGGAGTGGCACGTGGCCCGGACGCGGGAGTTCGACATCCGGCGGGAGCTGGAGACGGCCCGCCTCGCGGGGCTCCCGGGTCCCCGTCCCCGGAGGAAGAGACGCGGGCTATAAGCGACCGGGTCGGCATGGGGCCGCACGATGGCGGGCGAGGACATCCGGAAGGACCTGAGGGAGCTGCGGGAGCAGATCGAGGCCCTCCGCGAGGCGTTCTCCCGCGTGACCCAGCCATACTCCGAGCTCGCGGGCGCCCTGGAGCGGCTCCAGGACCTCTCCCGGGGCTACCTCCGGATCATGGACCTCGTGCAGCGGTACGGCGGCGTCTCCCCGGACCTCGCGACGCCCGGCGTCAAGGACGACATCTCCCGTCACATCGTCGCCGCCCTCCTCGACCGCGGGGAGCGGAACATCTCCGAGATCACGGAGGCCGTGAAGGGCCGGCGCGGGACCGCCTCCCGCCGGATCGTGCGGGAGCGGCTCGCGGACCTGGAGCGGGACGGGATCGTCGTCGCGACCCGCGGGCTCCACGGCCGGACGTTCCGCGTGTCCGACGGAGTGCGGGAGCGGTGGTCACAAGTGCTCGGTCTCCCCAAATACGAGGACCGCGCTGAGAACGTTCGAAGACAAGGCGGTGGCACGAATGGGCGATGAACGGGGAAGGAAGCCGAACTTGGACGAGATGAAGGAGATGCTCGGGCTGTTCTCGGAGAAGGTCCCGACCCTCCTGAACAACCTCACGGACGTGCTCTACGGCAAGGCGTCCGCGGAGAAGTACGGCCTCGCCGTCGCGGGATTCTACCGCACGGTGAAGGAGAGCGGGATGACGGACGAGCAGGCGTTCAAGCTCACGGAGCAGTACATGTCCTCCCTGAACCTGGGGAAGATCATCCAGGGGGCGGTGGGGGGCGGGAAGGGCGAGCGCGGCCGGCACGACGAGGCGGGGAAGGCCGATGAGCCCGAGTGAGGGGGACCGACTCCCGCTCGTGCTCGCGGCGACGGTCCCGATCCTCGCCCTGCGGCTCGGGGCGGAGTACCTCCGGTACCTCGGGAAGCGGCGGCTCGGCGTGCAGGAGTTCGAGCGCGCGCTGCTCGAGGGCGGGATGCCGCGGGGGCCCGCGGACCAGCTCGCGCAGGCGTACCGCGAGATGGGCTCCCTCTCCACGGTCCTGCGCGCGGTCCGGCGAAGGAGATGAGCTCCCCGCCCCGCCCGCAAGCTCCCAGTTAGCATGCTAACTGTCTCTCGATGGCCCTCCGTCGGTCAGACCAGCATGCTAACTGTTTCGGCCGACCCCGCGGCGAAGGTTGAAACGCCCCTTCCGACTCCGTGGGCCTGATGATCACGGTCCGGAAGCCCGAGGACATCCACCTCGAGAGCGGGGTGATCGAGGACGGCACGTTCCTCGGCCGCTGGCAATTCAGCTTCGGGGACTACTTCGACCCGGAGAACCGAGGGTTCGGCACGCTGCGGGTGCTGAACGACGACACCCTCTCCCCGGGCGCGACGTGGCCCCTCCACCCGCACCGGGACATCGAGGTCGTCACGGTCTGCGCGGCGGGCGAGTTCCGGCACGCGGATGAGAACGGTTTCGGCGGGGTCCTGAAGAAAGGTTGGGTCCAACACACGACCGTGGGCCGCGGGCTGTGGCACTCCGAGATCAACGACCGGAAGGACGCGGAGATGCGGTTCCTCCAGATGTGGATCCTCCCGGAGGAGAAGGGGCTGGAGCCCTCCGTGGAGCAGCGCGCGGTGGAGCGGTCGGAGCGGACGAACCGGTTCCTCCCCCTCGTCTCCAGCCGGCACCCCGGTGCGCTGCCGATCCGCCAGGACGCCGCGGTGCTCGCGTGCTTCCTGGAGGCAGGGAAGACCGTGGAGCATCCGCTCGCCGGCGGGCGCGGAGCGTACCTGTACGTTTTCGAGGGCGGTCCGATCGGGGTCGCGGGAATGCCCGTTCGCGAGTTCGGCGCGGCAAAGATCACGCAGGAGTCGTCGCTCTCCGTGGCCGCGAAGAAGGATGCCGAGCTCCTTCTCGTTGACGTCGCACTCCCCTAGGGGCGGGGTTCGAGGATCCGGCGAGCTCGCAGGAACACGCGGTCGAACATCCGCCGGGATAGGAGGCCCGTCTGCGTGTTTCGCTGGCTCGGGTGGTACGAGACGAGGAACGCGACGGGCGGGAGGGTCCACGACGCGCCATGGCGGAACTTCGGTCTCGGGACCGGCACGGGATGGCCGGTCGCCCGCCACGCCCGGAGGAACGCGTCCGTCGCGACACGGCCGAGGGCGACGACGACGCGGAGGCGGTCGCCGAGGATCTCGATCTCCCGCTCGAGGTACGGCTGACAGCTCGCGAACTCCTGGCGGGTGGGCCGGTTCGCGGGAGGGGCGCACCGCACGGCCGCGGTGATGCGGCAATCGGTCAGCGCCAGTCCGTCGTTCCTCGAGACGGCCGTGGACCGGTTCGCGAAGCCCGCCCGGTGCAGGGCGCGATACAGCCACTCCCCGCTCCGGTCCCCGGTGAACATCCGCCCCGTCCGGTTCCCCCCGTGGGCCGCGGGCGCGAGGCCCACGACCAGGAGGCGCGCGTGAGGGTCCCCGAACCCGGGGAGGGGTCGACCCCAATACTCCCAGTCGCGGAACGCCGCCCGCTTCTTATGGGCGACCCGCTCGCGGTACGCGACGAGCCTCGGGCACTCCCGGCACGAGACGATCCGGGCGTTCAGCGCATCGAGCGCGGCGGCCTCGTCCTTCATGGGCCGTCGCATGCCGGAATGCCTCTTCCCCCTTGCGACCGGGGCCCTCGCCTTTCTCAACCCGCAGGTTGCGCGTGTCCTCCGAGCGGTGGACACTTTCGCCGCACCCCTTGGCTCTCGGCTAAATATCCCCGCGGCGGTGGGCGGTCTCATGTCCCGCAGCAAACCGGTCCGCAAGGACACGACGACGATCTACCTCGAGCCGCAGGTACGGCCCAACCTCGCCACGCTCCTCCGGTGAGGGGCCCTCGCGACGGAGGTCCCGAGCCTGAGCGCACCCGCGGAGCCCTCGACTGCGCCCGCGCCCCGCGCCGGCGGGATGCGGGCGTTCACCCTCGTCTGCGTGGGCCAGACGTTCTCCCTCCTCGGCACGGGGATGACGGGCTTCGCCCTCGTGATCTGGGCGTACCTCCAGACGGGCGAGGCGACGACCCTCACCCTCGCCGCCCTCTTCCGCTTCGCCCCCACGGTCCTGTTCAGCCCGCTCGCGGGCGCCCTCGTGGACCGCTGGAACCGCAAGCTGACGATGATGCTCAGCGACCTCGCGGCGGGGATCGCGACGGTCGTCCTCCTGCTCCTCTTCCTACCGGGGGCCCTGCAGGTGTGGCACTGGTACGTCGCGGGCGCCGTGTCCGGCGTGTTCGACGCGTTCCAGTGGCCCGCGTACTCCGCCGCGGTCTCCACGATGATCCCGAAGGCCCAGTACGGGCGGGCGAGCGGGATGCTCTCCGCGGCCCAGTCGGTCAGCGGGGTCTTCGCGCCGGTGTTCGCGGCGACGCTCCTCGGGCTCTTCGGCTTCACCGCGGGTCTCAAGGTCGTCATGGCGATCGACATCGTCACGTTCCTCTCGGCGATCGCGATCCTGCTCGCGATCCACATCCCGCAACCCGCCGTGTCGGAGACCGGGAAGAAGGCGCGAGGGAGCCTGCTCGCGGAGAGCGCGTACGGCTTCCGGTACATCGCCGCCCGCCGGAGCCTCCTCGGGCTCCAGCTCGTGTTCTTCCTCGTGAACCTCCTGTTCCCCCTCGGGTTCGCGGTCCTCGCGCCGATGCTCCTCGCCCGCACCGGGAACGATCCGCTGACCCTCGGCGCCGTGAACTCCGCCGCGGCGGTCGGCGGGGTCGCCGGGGGCATCGGGCTCAGCGTCTGGGGCGGGCCGAAGAGGAGGGTCCACGGGGTGCTCGGAGGGATGGCGGTCGCCGGGATCCTCGGGCCCTTCCTCATGGGGCTCGGGCGGGGCCTCCCGGTCTGGGCCGTCGCCGCGTTCTTCTCCTCGTTCCTCCTCCCGTTCATCAACGGATCCAACCAGGCGATCTGGCAGGCGAAGGTCGCGCCCGACGTCCAGGGGAAGGTGTTCGCGGCCCGCCGCCTGATCGCGCAGATCACCTCGCCCGTGGCGTTCGCCCTCGCGGGCCCCCTCGCCGACCGCGTGTTCGAGCCCGCGATGCGGGACGGGGGCGCGGGCGTCCTGGTCTTCGGCCCCCTCGTCGGCACGGGCCCGGGTGCGGGGATGGCCCTGATGCTCGTCCTGTTCGGCCTGTGCGGGGCGATTGTGGGCGTCCTTGGCTACACGGTCCGCGCCGTGCGGGACGCGGAGACGATCCTGCCGGACCACGACGGCGCGGCGGCGAAGACCGAGACCCCGTAGGTCCGACGGCGATTCAACCCGTACCCTTGGCGTCGGCAGGGCTGCGGGAGGATGGCCCGCTTTCCGGTGGAAACTGTCCATATGTGGGCGTTATCCAAGCCGCGGACGCGGCATCCTTATCTACGCCGCGGGGCCATGCCGCGCCGGGGGCAACCTGTTTGGTACACGTTAAGGACGACGGAGTCTTCGACGCGCCGATCGACAAGCTGTGGAAATACTTCAACGACAACGCCGCGCACAACCACACGTCGTTCCAGGTCACGAAAGTGCTGGAACAGAAGGGGAACGCGCAGACGGTCATGGCGAAGACAAGGAACGCCCAGGGCGGCTTCGACACGGAGAAGTTCCTGATGACGGTGAACCCGCCGAAGGGCTTCTCCCTCGAGTACCTGTCGGGTGCGATGAAGGGTTCGAAGCACACCCACACGTACACGGCCCAGGGGAACAAGACGAGGGTGGACGTCGACGGGGAATTCGTCGCCCCGGGAATGGACGAGGGTGCGCTCCGGAAGGGCGTGCTCGCGTACTTCGCCCAGGCCTTCGAGGAAGACAACGCGAACCTGAAGAAGTACAAGTAGGCGCTTCGGACGAACGGTGACGGGCAAACGACGCCCGCCACCCTCTCCTTTTCCACGTGGATTAGGACCGCGGGGTCTGGACCGCCTGCGGGATCGGAGCGGCGGCGGGGGCGGGCCCGTGGCTCCGGTACAGCCACACGACGAGCAGGATGAACCCGAGACCGACGATCGAGCTGGCGGTATGGCCCGCAGCCTCTAGGATGAAGTCGAAGACCGCGAAGAGCCCGATCGACCCCGCCACGAACGCGTAGATGTGGCGCCCCCCGTCCGGCCGCAGCGAGGCTCTGCGGAGGAGAAGAAGCGCGGGGAGCAGGAGCACCAGGCCCTCGAGCAGGGTCACGGCGGGCGTGCCACCCAGCGCCGGGCCCCCGGCGTAGACGAGGAAGGAGAGGCCGAAGAACGCGAACCCCGCCGCGGCGAACGCCCATTTCCTCGGGAGGCGTCCCTCGGGCAGCGCCCGCCATAGCCGCGCGCCCCAGCCCCGGTGCGCCGCCCATCCGAGGGCCGCGATCGTGAGGAGCGCCCACGCGAGCTCCGGCACGCCCGCGCGGTAGGGCGTGAAGGCGGTGTATCCGAAGACCGCGACGCCCGCCAGGAGGAACATCGCGATGTGGAGGCCCCAGTCCGGGAGGAGCGGCCGACCGCGGACGTGGGGCCACCGCCATTCGATGAGGAAGATCGGGAATGCGATGCTAAACGCGGCGTGGAAGATCATCAGCCAGACCGTCCAGACCCAGTTCACCCCCGCGAAGCGGCCGTACCAGCCGAGGTCCCCGAGCATCGGCATCGACGGGTCGAACATCGTCTTCACGGTGAGGCCCTCCTCGATGATCCCGTACGCCGCGCCGAGGAGGAGGATCCCGGGCCAGCCCGCCTTCCAGCGGACCGCGAGCTCGCGGCACACGAGGACGCCGGAGCCGTACAGCCAGAGAAGAAGGCCGACGAGGAACGGGTTCAGCCAGCCCGCGGGGGGCGTGGACCCCGTGATTGCCTCTGGGAGGACCGCCGCGAGGAGGACGAGGTAGAGGACGAGGCGACGGTTCGACGGAGGGGGCTTGGGGCCCGGAGGGAGCATGGGCAACCCGACGTTCGCGACGGGCGGGATAAAGCCCACGGAAAGATTATCGCGTCCGAGTTCGCCCGCCCTCCGGAAGGTCTACGGGAAAGTGGAAACGCCCGAGCAGGATTCCCTTTCCATGAATGTCCCGTTCCGGTCCCTCGAATTCCTGTACGTCGGCAGCTCCGACTTCAAACGCGACCTTGGGTATTACCGCGACGTCCTCAAGGCCGACCTCCTCTGGAACAAGACCGGCTTCGGTGCGCACGTCGCGGCGTTCCGGATGTCGGAGGGCCCGCTGCTGCTCCTCGCCGACCACCGACCGGCGGGGACCTGCATGCCCGTGTACGCCGTCGAAGACCTCGAGGGAACCGCGAAGTCCCTCCGGAAGAGGGGATGGAAGCCGGACGGAGGGCTGCTCGAGATCCCGAACGGCCCCTGTTATGCCTTCGAGGACCCGAGCGGGAACCGGTTCGCGATCTTCGAGAACGTCCGGCCGGACGTCTTCGGATGAGGTGTCTCAGGACTGGGACTCGTACCCGGGGTGCTCCCCCTTCTCGAACACCGCCATCGCGGCCTGCCGCTTCGTCTCCCTCTCCTGCTTGCTCATCTTGACCTGCTGCCCGAGGGCCCACCGGTGGCCGAACGGGTCCGCGATCTGCCCGTACCGCTCCCCCCAGAACTGGTTCTCCAGGGGCATCGTGACCCTCGCGCCCGCGGCGACCGCCCGGTCCCAGAGCTTGTCGACGCCCTTCGTGTAGATGTGGAGGGACACGGTGCTCGTCCCCAACGAACTCGGGGACTTCACGTCCGCCCCCGGGAACTCGTCGGACATCATCACGATCGAGTCGCCGATCTTGATCACGGCGTTCATGATCGTGCCGCCGGGTCCGGGCGCCCGAGAGATCTCCTTCGCGCCGAACGCCTTCTTGTACCAGTCGATCGCCTGGCCCGCACCGTGGATGGCCAGGTACGGGGTCACCGTCCGGAGGCCCGCGGGGATCCCGCTCGAGCCCGTCGATGCCTTCCGCGTCGTCGCCTTGTTTCGCTTCACTTTTCGCGCCATGGAACACTCCCCGAGTCGGGAACGGCTGGGGCGTCTTAAGCCTCGCGGCGGGAGGTGGGCGAAACGACTCCGCGGGCGGAACCGGAGGACCTCGCGCCCCTCGGATTCGATACCTTCATTCCACGGGGCCGGATGGGCCGACGCATGGGCGAGGAGGTGCCGTCCCCGCGGGTCGGCGAGGGCACTCCCTCCGCTTCGTCGGTCCCGGGCCCCGAATCCCCCACGCTGGCGGAACGGCTGATCCTCGCGTTTCGCCTCCCCTACGCGCTGGGTTGCGTGGTCGTCGGACTCGTCCTGTTCGGCGTCTTCGATGTGTGGCTGACGACGTACGCGGCGAGTGGGGACCCTTCCCGGGCCGCATCGGCCACGCTCGACCTCGGCAGCGTGCTGACTGCCGTCCTCGTCGCGTACGCGTTCTACGCGCCCCGCCACATGCGGGCGAAGCTCGTCCAGGCGGGGGACTCCCTCTCGTCGCTCCTCCCCGACGGACACGACGGCTACCGCAAGGTGTTCGCGGGCGTCGCGGCGGTCCGCCCTCAGCTTATGGTCTGGCTGCTGTTCTTCGTGACCCTCCTGGTCGCCCTCAGCGCGCCCGCACTTCTCGGGACCGGTCCGTCGTCGATCGGGCTCAACGGCGGACCGGGGACCCCCCTCGAGCTCGTCGCGGGCGTCTACGACCTGGTGTCCTACGCGGTCGCCACGCTGGGCCTGTCGTCCGTCGTCTGGACGTACTGGAGCATCTCCCGGGGGATCCACCGGCTCGGCGCGGTGCCGCTCGTGCTCCGGCCGTACTTCGAAGACGCGTTCCTCGGGCTGAAGCCCGTCGGTTCCCTGGCCCTCTCCCTCGCAAGCGCGTACTTCGCCTTCATCGCGCTCTTCCTCCTCATCCTCGCCGCCGCGCCGTCGGCCCCGACCCCCGGGGACATCGTCGGAGTGGGGGGATTCCTGTCCGGCCTGATCGCCCTGGGCCTCCTCCTGTTCTTCGTGCCCCTCCGCCGGCTCCATCATCGCATGGTCCGGGAGAAGGCCCTCGAGGCGGGCCGTCTGAAGGAGAAGCTCGCCCCCGTCTTCCAAGAGCCCGCCCCGGCGAGCCTGCCGAAGGACATCGGCCACCTGTTCCATCTGGACATGATGGACCGGAAGGTCGCCTCGATGGCCCTCTGGCCGTTCGACCTGAGGATCCTCGGGAAGCTGTCCGTCATCGCGCTGTCCGTCACCGCGATCCTGATCTCCCGCATCGTCGCGCTCGCGCTGAAAATCTAGGAGAGGTCCGCACCATGGCACGGAAGGACGGAGGGCGCAGGGGCCCCCGCGGGTCGCTCCCCGAGGAGCCGGTCCCCGGCCGCCCCCCCTCGGCGTCGCCGTGGGCCGCGCTCGAGGTCCGCGTGTTCCTCGCGCTATGGGTCGCCGCCACGGTGTCGAACGTGGGGACGTGGGTCCAGGACGTCGGCGAGGTGTGGCTGATGACGTCCCTCACGATCTCGCCGCTGCTCATCGCCCTCGTCGAGACGGCGACGACGTTCCCCGTGTTCGCGTTCGCGATCCCCGCGGGGGCGTTCGCGGACGTCGTCGACCGGCGGCTCTTCCTCCTCGCGGCCCAGGGCTGGGAGTTCGGCATCGCGGTCGTGATGCTCGCGATGGCCCTGGCGGGGGCGATGTCCCCCGCAATCCTCCTCCTGTTGATCGTGATGATCTCGATGGGGACCGCCTTCACGGCTCCGGCGTTCAACGCGATCCTCCCGGAGCTCGTGGGCCCGTCCCGGCTGCCGAGCGCGGTCACCCTGACCGGCATCTCGATCAACGTCGCCCGGGCCGTGGGCCCCGCCCTCGGCGGGCTCCTCGTCGCCCTCGGAGGGCCCGCCGCGACCTTCGCCCTGAACGCGGTCTCCTTCGCGGGGGTCCTCGTGGTCCTGTATCGGTGGAAGCGCCCCGCGACCGGCGGGACCCTGCCCCCCGAGGACGTGGTCGGGGCGATGCGAGTCGGCGTCCGCTACGTGCGCCACGCCCCGGAGATGCGGGTCCTCCTCGCGCGGGTGTTCGGGTTCGCGCTCCCCGCCAGCGCCCTGTTCGCCCTCCTTCCTGTGCTCGCGCGGATCGAGATGCGCCTGGAGGCGCCGCAGTACGGGTTGCTCCTGGGGAGCCTCGGGGTCGGTGCGATCGCGGGCGCGCTCGCCCTGCCCCGCCTCCGCGTGCGCGTCCCGATCGACCAGCTCGCGGCGGCGGGCGCCGTCCTGTTCGCGGGCATGCTCGCCGTCCTCGCCGCCTCGCGGACCGTCGCCCCAATCGCCGTCGCGGTCTTCCTCGCGGGCTTCGCCTGGATGTCCGTGCTCGTCACCCTCGGGATCGGCGCACAGACCGTCGTCCCCGGGTGGGTCCGCGCCCGCGCGCTCGCCGTGTACCTTCTTGTCTTCCAGGGCGGATACGCCGCGGGGGCGTTCCTGTGGGGGGCGCTCGCGAGTCTATTCGGGGTCTCCATCTCCCTCGCGCTCGCGGCCGGGCTGCTCGTCGTTGGGACGGCCGTCGTCACCCGCTACCGCCTCTCCGCGGGCGCGGGTCTCGACCTGACCCCGTCCCTCCACTGGCCGCAGCCGATTCTAGAGGGGGTCACCGTGGAAGATATCGAGCGGACGCCCGCCAAGGTCACGGTCGAATACCGTGTCGAACCCGCGCGGGCGGAGGAGTTCGCCCTCGCGATGGACGAGATGCGTCGGATCCGCCTCCGGGACGGCGCCCTGCGGTGGGACCTCGCGCACGACGCCGCGGAGCCCGGCGTCCTCGTGGAGAGCTTCGATGTCGAGTCCTGGACGGAGCACCTCCGGCAGCACGACCGGTTCACAGTGAGCGACCGGAGGGTCGAGGAGCGGATCCAGCGGTTCCACCTCGGGCCGGACCCGCCCCTCGCCCGCCACTTCCTGATCCACACGGCCCCGCCGCGACCGCCACGGAAGACGCGTGGCAAGAGGTCCCGTAAGTACTGAGAGCTCTCGAGCCGCCCGCCTCACGCACCTCGGAACGCGGACACGTGGTCGCGGACGAACTCGCGGAAGGATCGCGGCGGGCGTCCCAGGATTTCCTTCACGGCCGGAGACACGACGGCGGTGGGACCTCCCTCGCGCTGATACGCGGCAAGGGCGAGCGCGCTCTCGATCATCCAGCGGCTGGCGCCCTCCGCGACGAGCCGTGCCTCCGCTCCCTCCGCAGACTCCGCGGCGTACTCCACGCGCCTGCCGGTCGCCTCCGAGAGGATCCGCGCGACATCGCCGTAGCTCAACGCCTCCGGGCCCGTGAGGACGTACTTCCTGCTCTGATGCCCCGGAGTGGTGAGGACCGCCGCCGCGACCGCGGCGATGTCCCTCGCGTCGATGAACGGGATCTTGCCGTCCCCGGACGCCGCCCGGACGGTTCCCTCGCGGGCGATCGTCGGAGCCGCGTCGAGGAGGTTCTGCATGAAGACGTGGGGCCGGAGGATCGTCCATGCCATCCCGGACCCCTGAAGGACGGTTTCCACCTCGTGGTGCGATCTCCCGATCGGCGATCTGGAACGGCTGGAGGCTCCAAGGGCGGACCCCTTCACGACGTACGCGACGCCCGCGGATCCCGCGGCCTCGATCGCGTTGCGTTGGAGGGTCCCCATGTCCTCGGCGTTCGACGTCAGAAGGAACATCGTCTCGGCCCCCAGGAAAACGTCCCGGAGCGAGCGGGCATCCCGGAGATCCGCCTGCACCCACGCGACCCCCGGGAGAGGTGGCGTTCGGCGCGGGTCTCGCGTCACCGCCCGCAAGGTCACGCCCTTGTCCGAGAGCAATCGGACGAGTTCTCCCCCGATGTGCCCGGTCGCACCCGTCACCACGATCATGCGAGGTCGCGGAGACCTGCATGGCGGGGTAAGAACCCTTCTTCCGAATCTCACCCCACGTCCTGATCGGGTCGGCTGCAGCTAGGATGGGGTAAAATAGCGCCGTCCCTTGTCGACCGCCGGCGTGTCCACCCCACTCCCGCAGAGCGGAGGCCACTCCGGCCAATCCGAGGGCGGGAGCCCCCGACGGCCCCGGCCCCGGATCGAAACCCTCGCGGACCTGATCTTCGGCCTCTCGTTGGCGATCGACGCGATCGCGCTGCTCCCCGCCGCGGCGACCACACCGGGGGACATGAACGGTCGGATCCTCATCTTCTCGTTCGCGTTCGTCTTCCTGATCACGGCCTGGCTGCTCTACACGACGTACATGTCCGTGCTCCCGGTCGACGCGAGGGGGGTGACGTTCCTCAACGTCTCCTTGCTGTTGCTCGTCGCTCTCATTCCGTATTTACTGAACAACGTGGAGCTCGGGGACAACCCCGCGATCCGGGACTATTCCTCCAGCCTGTTTGCTCTTGACCTGGCGGGAATCCTCGCGATCCTCGCAGTCTTCGCGCACGTGCTCGGCACGGAGAAGCGGGCGTTGGTTCCCCGAGAGGAGGCGAGACTGTTCCGCAACGGCCGGAACCGGATGGGCGTCCTCTCGGTGCTGATGGCGATTTCCGTCGCGCCCGTGTTCTGGCAGGCGACGGTCCTCGGGGTCCCGGCCCGGATTTATCTGTGGACCCTGCCGCTGATCTCCTACTGGTTGGGCCGTGCGATCCGCCCGCAGAGCCGGACGTACAAGGTGTCCAACGGCCGTTAGGAGTCTCAGTTCAGCCAAAGGTTAAATAACGAGAGTGTTATTTATCCTGCCGAGGCATGATTCCGTGCTCGGAATGAAGAAGTACCCGAGGGAATACATCACGGCGTGTCGGGCGAGAGTCGAGGCCGACCTGCGGGCCTACCGAGACCAAGTGGGGAAGACAGCGTCCAGGGAGTTCGAGGCGCGCTTCTTCAACGACCAGGTCCTCCTCCTGGACTACATGTTCGTGCACCGGCTCACCGGCACCGAGGGCAAGGACGGCAACCCGCTGAACGAGGTCCGGATCCTGTGCAACTCGATCCTGCTCAACCGGGGCAAGCTCCAGGTCGACAGGCTCCCCGGGTGGCCGATGTCTGCGAGCACGGGAATGAAGCTCCCCCCCGAGACGTCCGTGCTGAAGCTCCATGCGGGGGGCGAGGTCCGGCTGAGCGAGGCCGAGTTCGTGCGGCTCAGCAAGGCGTTCTTCGCGGAGCTCGAGAAGAGGTTCGGGTGAGGGCGCCGTGACGACGGACGTCTTCTTCGCGATCTCGGACCCGACGCGCCGGGCGGTCCTCGACCTCCTCGCGGGCGGCGCCCGGAAGGCGGGCGATATTGCTGCGAAGTTCCTGGACCTCACGCAGCCCGCGGTGTCGCGCCACCTCAAGGTGCTCCGTGAGTCGGGACTCGTGAACGTGGAAGTGAACGCGCAGCAGAGGATCTACACGCTGAACCCGGAGGGGCTCGCGGACCTCTATGAGTGGGTCGCGAAGTACCAGGCCCTCTGGCCGGAGACGCTGGACGCGCTCGAACGGTACCTCGACGCGAAGGCGCGCGCGAAGCGGAAGCGACCTCGATGACGGCCCCCCTCGCCTTGCGCGCGGGCAAGGTGTCGTACGAGGGCGGCTCGGCGACGCTCACGTTCGAGCGGTTCCTCCGTCACCCCGTCGAGGACGTGTGGGACGCGATCACGGGGTCCGATCACCTGGAGCGCTGGTACATGACGAAGGCGCTCATCGACGGCCGGAAGGACGGACGCGTCGAGCTTTGGAGCGGCTCCGCGCAGGTCCACGTGACGGGACGCATCCTAACGTGGGACCCGCCGCGGGTCTTCGAGCACGAGCGCATCATGGAGCCGCGAAAGGAGATTCCGAGCGGGGAGCGGAGCGTCATCCGGTGGGAGCTCACGCCCGAGGCGGGCGGCACGCTCCTGCGCTTGACCCACACGCGGCTCGCCCCGCAGATGGCCGTCCAGATCGCGCCCGCGACCCATGCGCTCCTGGACCGGCTCGAGAACGAGCTCGACGACGCGCCGCTCGGTGACTTCCCCCTCAAGATCGCGGAGGTCCGCAGTCTCTACCCTCCGCCCGGCAGATGACGTGCCGCACCGAGCGCAGGGGAATCGAAACCCCGAGCGGCGCCTTACCACGGCGTAACCGGGGTTATGTAGTTGCAACTGTTATGACGGACCGTCTCCAAGAGCGTACCTGTGAAGGGAGACACATATCGGAAGGTGAAGGACTACAGGATGGCGGGCGCTTCTTTTGACGACGTTCTGAGCGAACTCATGCGCAGCGTTCCCGTCGAAGCCTTCGCAGAGCGGGTGATCGATGAACATTACCAGCGGATGCGGGAGCGTGAGGGCCGCCCATGGCGAAGAGTATTGCGCCGCCCGCGTGCGTGATGCTCCCGTGCCACGGTGCGCAGTATTCATCCATCGGCGGGCTGAAAAAGAACTTCTGAGCTTACCAAGGCATGCGTCGAGCGATTCCGGAAAGTGTTCGAAATGCTCGAGGAAGACCCATACCACCCCCGTCCGGGTTGCGACATCCGGCTCGTCAAGGGCCACCGGCAGGTGCGCGCAGTCCGCGGCGGCGATACCGCGGGATCTATGAAGTCGTTGAGGTGGAGAAGGCGGTCTGGTTCACGGAATTCGGGCCTCGACGCTCCGTGTATGGCTAGTGTCAGCCGGCGAGGAGAGCCGCAGCCGGGAATTGAACCCCCGACCTTACGGTGGTAGGCGCCTTTCCTTCCGCAGCCATAGTTGCCAATCGTGCTGTTCCGCGAGTGGGGGCCTCGGGATCAAGAGTGCCGTCGCACGTATTCCCGAATCGCCGCCTTCGCCAAGGCGTAGAGGCTGATCCGTTTCCGCTTGCAGTAGGCCGCGATCGCCCCGAACTCTTCGTTGTTCAAGACCGTGACAATTCGGTGCACGCGATCTAGTGCGTCTGGAGGACGGCGAGGTACTTAACGATTATGGCATATGCCATACTGCAATCTAGACCCTATAAGCACCTATCGCATACGCGCCGTCATATAGTATGCGCGGCCTAGGAACGCCCAGACGTGAGCGAAATGCAAACCGAACTCAATGGAACCAGCGTCATCTTCGTCAAGGTGGCGCCAGGCTATGTGGAGAGAACGCTGACGACCCTCCGGGGCAAGCCCTTCGTGGCGAGCGCCGAGGCCGTCTTCGGGCGACACGACATCGCGGTCGCGGGTAACTTCCGGGACTCGGACGCCCTACGGGGCTTCCAGTCCGAGGTCCAGCTTCTGGACCACGTCCGGGGCTTCCGGTCCTATCCGGCGCTCTGGAACTGGGCGCAGAAGAAGACCAACGGGCACCCGATCAGCGCGTATGTGCTCATCCGCTCGTCGAACCCGAAGCAGGCGATCAGCGAGCTGGAGAAGCTGCCCATGGTCCAGGAGATCATCGGCACGACCGGGGACTCGGACATCGTTGCCCGCATCGGCGCGGCAACGAACGAGGAGCTTCGCCAGACGATCGTCAACAAGGTCCAGAGCATGCCGGGCGTCCTCTCAACGGAGACGTTCCTGGCGTTCCCGAAGCTTTGAACCTAACCTAAGACGGACCCGACCGGTCCGTCCACCTTCTTTTCTTGTCTCTATCCATCCTTTCCCCAACTTGGCACGAGGGAGAATCGTCGGCGTGTCGCGCTGGCTATTAATATGATGGTGGTGATAGTGACGATGATGGCGACTACGACAGTCCCAGTCAAGCAGGAGACGCTACGCCGCCTCCGCTCCTACAAGATTGGCGGGACGACCTACGATGAGGTACTGAACGACCTCATGGATGACAACCCGCCGGGGCCGTTCGTGCGCGAACATCTCCGGCGCCTCCGAGAGGAGCCGGACATCCCTTGGGGCGAAGTCCGGAAGCGGCTCCGGTTGTGAGCGGCGGTGCCCGCGGAGATCTTCTTCAAAGCGAGCGCAGAGAAAGAGTTCCGCCGCCTCCCGCGGGAAATTCAGCGGCGGTTTGCGAAGGCCTTCGAAGCGCTTGCACAAGAGCCGATTCGGACGCGACCGGGATTGGACATCAAGCCGCTCCGCGGCGTGAAGGCCACATGGAGGTTGCGCGTGGGGGACTTTCGTGGAGTCTACGAGGTCGAGCGTGACACGGTCCGATTCACCAGGTTCGGACACCGATCGTCCGTGTACCAGGTATGATCCTGAAGCAACGGCCCGCCGGTTGACCGCTGAAGCCGCAGTGGAATTGAACCCCCGACCTGCGCCTTACCAAGGCGCCGCTATGGGGCCGGTCGTTCAGCAGGGAGGGCGCCGGTGTCCGCGGGGACGAGCCTCACGGCCTCCAGTCCTTTCGCTCGCTCCAGTTCTTGCCCTTGAGGTCCCAGCACCCGATTATCTCGAAGGCAGGGTCCGTCTCGATGTCTCCCTCGAGCCGGTCCGCGTAGCTCCGGAGTTCCTCCCGCACCAGGTCCTTGAGGGGAATGGACCGTCGGTCCGCGATGTGCCGGGGGCGGGCGTCGGTGGCGGGGTCCACTTCAGTCTGGACGACCTTCTTGCGCCTCATCCGGAAAGCGGGTGCCTGCATATCTACATCTGGATGTGAAAGGGCATTCAAACCGCCTCCCACAAACGGGCACGATCCTCCAGCGAACCCGGAAGCCGCAGGGGGGAATTGAACCCCCGACCTGCGCCTGTATGGCCTCCCAAGAGGGCGGTTACCAAGGCGCCGCTCTACCCCTAAGCCACTGCGGCAGCGCGGGCGCCTAACCTCGGACGCTTAATGAAGATTCCTCAGCGCCCGGACTTCCCCGCAGGGCGACATCGATTCCGTCGAGCGGGCTACGGAGTTTCGGACGGGATCGCTGCGCCCCCCCGAGCGGGCGGCGCGGTGTCGCCCCGGATCTCCCCGATCGCGACGTCGCCGGGGGCGCGGAGGGAATACGCCTCGAGGTACGGACGGAGGTTCTGGAGGATCCGGGATTCCGCCTTCCGGAGGTGCTCGCTGAACGTTGAGGAGGAGAGCCCGGCCCCGTCCGCGAGGCGCTGGATGTCCGTGCCACTCGGGAGGGAATAGTATCCGTGCCGGAGGCCCAGGAGCACCGCGCTCGATTGCTTGGACGTGAGCCCCGCGAAGATGTCCGAGGCGGGCATCAGCATCATCTTCTCCATCTGCAGGTTCTCGATCGGCCGCATCGAGACGATCCGCAGCTCCCCGATCGTGCGGATCTCGCGGAACATCTCCCGCAGCGAACGGTCGCTCCACGCGAGGACCCTCCACGATTCCCAACCCTCGCGGTACACGACCGGAGGGATGTCCCAGACCCCCGCAGCCAAGAGGATGGAGGTCACGGTGCGCGACTTCACGGTGGAGCAGAAGTGGGCTTCCGTGACGAGGATGATCCCCTCCGCGGTCGCGTACACGAGCCGCCCGCCGATCGTCGAGAGGACCGCCTCCCGGAACGCGTCGAGCTGGGCGGCGGGTCCGGAGGCCTGGAGGAGGTCGCGGCTGTTCATGCACCAGTGGTAGATGCGGACGGCAGGGAACTTCCGGGACAGGTTCCCGACCGCGCAGTCGTGCCGGACGTCCATCGAGGCCGCGAACAGGGTCCCTTCGGCGGGCTGGGGAGTCGAAATGGACATGGTCAGAGCCAGCGTGGAGCGGGGGAATAAGTATTCGCCCGTCCCCCAGCGGCACCAGGGTCCCTATACGCTAACGTCGAGCCCTCAACCGGACCACGGCGTGGCCGCCGCCCCCGCCTTGGCGGGTTTGTCCGAGCGCCGATAGACGTAGACGAGGAGGCGGTACTCGTCGATGAGGTCGAGGGGCATCAGGGACCGGATGAGGCCCGGGGAGCCGTGGATGACGATGTCCTGCCCCGGCTCCCGCTTCAGCTTCGAGACCGCCTTGGCCAGGTCGCCCTCGATCAGGTGGGAGTTGTTCCACGCGAGCGTCTTCAAGGTGCGGGAGGCGACGTACTTCGGCATCGTGTTGAACCGGTCCGCGAACCCATCGGGGTCCTTGCGGCTCGGCCACGCCGCGGCGAAGCCCTCGTACGTCACGCGGCCGAGGAGGATCGCGTCCGAGGCGAAGGTCTCCTCGAACTTGAACTTGCCAATCTCGTCGTTCCAGTACGGGAAGGACCACTTCTCCGGCGACTCGACCACGCCGTCCAGCGACACGAACACGGTGGCCGCGAGCCGCCTCGGGGAATGCATCGACATCCGCCTGTCACTCTCCGCGCGGTCAGAGGGCGGAATCTATTTGAGAGTTCTTCAGGCGGCGCTGGGTTAGCGAGACTCTCTCTCGAACTCTTGGATTCCACCGGTGTCCAATTCCGCCGCCTGCTCGCTCCCCGAAGGTGGCGCGGGTGGATTGATCGGAGCCTGCGGATACGTCGGGGCCGTCATCGGGTAGCGCGGCTTCCGTTTTCTCAGGAGGATGGCCGCCGCTGCAATCATCGCGAGGGTGACGACGAGGATGATCCCAATCAGCAGGAGGGGAGGCGACGCCCCGGGTCCGCCGCCGGGCGGCGAACTCACGACGCGGACGTGCCGCACGTCGGAGGCGGAGTTCCCCGCCGCGTCGAAGGCGACGACCTCGATCGTGTGATTCCCCAGGCTGAGGCTTCCCGAGGCGAGCGTGATCCCGAAGGGCGCGGCCGTGTCGTTCCCGGCGGAGACCCCGTCGACGAGGAACTCCACGCGGACCACGCCCACGTTGTCCGCCGCGACGGCGCTGACGGAGACCGCCCCGGACACCGTCGCGCCCTCGGAGGGGGCCGAGACGGATACCGTCGGCGAGGTCACGTCATAGACGGTCACGGTCATCGTGTCCGTGTCGGAGTTCCCCGCGCCGTCCGTCACGGTCAACGTGACGACGTACGTCCCCGGCGTGCTGAAGACATGCGTCACGATTGCGCCCGTGAGGACTTGTGGGCCCCCGTCGTTGAACGTCCACATGTAGCTCACGATCCCGACGTTGTCTGTGGACGCGGAGCCGTCGAAGGTCACCGTCGTGTCCTCATCGACGCTCTGGTCGGGCCCCGCGTTGGCCGCGGGCGGGGTCGTGTCCGGCCCGGTCTGCATCATCGCCACGGCGGCGTCGTACTGGCCCGCGCTGTCCCACGTCTCGAGGAGCGCGGCGTACGACCCGCCGGGAACCGTTCGTGACAGGGCCATGCCGAGGGTCCCGAGCCGGAACGCCGGGCCGTTCACCAGCACCGAGCTCAGGATCTGGGCCGTCGCCATGTTCACCCGGAGGCCGAAGGCGTACGGCGCGAACGTGGAGGCGGGTTCGTCCCGCGGGTCGATGAGCGCGTACCCCGTGGTGACGAAGAGCAGCCGTCCGTTGCGGACGTCGAACACCGCGCCGCCCGGCACGGGCCCGCTCCCGTTGTCCCAGTACCCCGGGACGACGCCGAGGAACGGCACGACGGGGGTCATCGTCCACCACGTGGAGGCGGACCCGTCCGAGAGGCGCGCGACGGGCGTCCGCGTGTCCCACGATGACGCGACCGTGTAGTTGCCGGGGCTCGGGTTCGCGACGGAGACGTTCGCGGGGTCGATCAGCCCGAGGTTCAGGTACGTCCCGACGCCCGCGGAGACGGACTGGAGCATGAGGATCGATATCGTCGCCCGCTCCAGATTCGATTCCCCGACGTCACCGAGGAGGGCGGCGGGGGTCGTGATGTCCACGCCCGTGGACGGGTTCGCCGTGAAGCTCCGGATGTTGGGGGGCGTGGAGTCCGTGGGGAGCGTGAGGTTCACCCAGATCGTATCGCCCGGGGCCGGGGCCACCGTCGCCTGCGCGGCGGCGTACCCGTATTCCGTGGCGCGGACCGTCTGGGGCTGGCCGACGGTCCGGTCGCGTGCACGGTCGCGCCCCAGATCGCGGCCCCGCTCGTGTCGTTCACGTAGCCGCGGATCCGCACGTCCTTCGGCAGGTCCGGGTAGAGCCGGATGGGAACCCAGTTCGCTCCGACGACGGTCGTCATCGGCCCCGTCCAGATCAGGTAGCCCGAGGCGAGGGCGGTCAGGTACACGACGGCCCCGGCGGGTGCGTCGATCCGGACCTGCCCGCTCGCGTTCGTCAGCGCGCCGTACGAGCCGTAGAACCATCCCGCGATCACGTTCGCGCCGGAGATCGGGAGGCCCGTCACCGCGTCCGTCACGTTCACGAGAATCTGGGCGGAGAGCCGCGCGAGGGTGAGGTTCACCCACGTCGTCTGATACGGACGTGTCCCCACGTAGGCGATGTTCCCTGCGTAGGGCCCCTGAGCGTACACGTCCACGACGATGGCGGGGCTCACGGTGGTGGTGACGGTGTAGAGGCCGGTCGCGTCCGAGGTCGCCGAGACGACGTACCCCGACCGGAGGTCGAGGACGCTCACGAGGAGGCCGGGGATGCGGGTGCCGTCCAGGCCGTCGATGAGGTACCCCGAGACCGTCGAGATGATCGGCCACAGGGTCCCGTTCGCCCAGACGACCGGCCCGCCAAAGGACAGGACCCACGTCGACCACGGGGCGTAGCCGGCCACGTTCGCCGCGACGACGAAGTAGTCGTCCGGCGCCGCGAAGTGGTAGTATCCCGCCGCGTCCGTCGTCGTCTGGTCATAGTATCCGGTGCCGAAGAGCGGGGTCAGCGTGACGCGGACGCCCGGGAGGCCGACCTTCGTCACGCCGTCCCTCACGTATCCGCGGATGGAGAGGGAGAGGGGATCGAGGTAGAGGTCCTCGTAGTAAGCTCCGGGGCCCCAGACGTACGTGCTCGTGGAGGCGGGGACGTAGCCCACGGCGTCCGCGGAGAGTTCCGCGCTCCCCGACTGCACCTGGACCGAGTAGGATCCGTTGGCGTCCGACGTCGTGTCCGGGAACTGCAGCGTATCGACGCGGACGAAGACCCTCGCCCCCGGGATCGCCGCGCTCGTGATCGAGTCGCGCACGGTCCCGTTGATCCACACGTTGACGGGGTTCGGGTTCAGGGTGAAGTTGTACCAGGTGGCCCGCCCGCCGCTCGCCGAGACCGGATAGTAGCTGTACGGGTCGTAGCCGAACACGCCCTCGGTGGAGACCTCGTAGCTGCCCGGGCTGATCGCGATCTCGTAGTATCCGGTGGCGTTCAGGGAGCTCGTGTTCCGGTCCCCGCCCGTCCACGACGGCGGTCCCGCGACGATCGTCCCCGCGGTCACCGGGAAGCCGGAGACCCCATCGGTCAGGTAGCCCTGGATCCATGCGGTGCGGCCCCCGACCGGGGTGAGCGTCAGGTTCCTCCAGGTCGTCTCCCCGGAGCCCACGGCGATCGAGTACTGGTCACGGACGTGAATCGGAGTCGACACGGAGAGCGTGTACCGATGCGGAGGAACTGCGATGGAGTAGTACCCGCCCGGGTCCGTGGTCGTCTGGAAGACCCACGGGAAGTCCGAGGCCTCGATCCCGATCTCGGCGCCCGCGACGGGGGAGCCCGTCAGGTACTCCGTTGCGAACCCGCGGACCTGGCCGTCGGGGCCGGAGGCGCTCGCGGTGTTCGCAAACGTGGCTACGAGGGCCGCCATTGCGACAAGGACGATCGCAGTGCTGGAGACTCGATGTTCGTTCGGGGACAGGTTCATTGGAACCACTCGCGAATGAGGCAGGCCGGGGGCGGTGAGGTCGCGTCCCCTTCTCTTAAGGGCTTCGAAGCTGTTATCGCCTCTGAGGGTGCAGGGACTGATAGGTGCTCCCACATCAGCGCGGGTGGCCGGAGCTTGAGAGGCCGAGTCTCGACGATGGGTGGCCTCGTTCCGAAGGCTTTCCTTTATTGTACGCCGAGGGATTCCCTCCTTGGGGGGATTGTCATCGTCGGACGGGCTGGAGGCAAGCATCCAGCATTATCCGCGCAGGAGAGACAGCGGATTGGGAGTTCGCTCATACGAGCCGGAGCCGCCGTTTGGTTACTCCACTCCATCCTGACTATAAGTGGGGTTCTTCTAGGTCGCGCAATCGCCCCCTCTTTCG
>VBMI01000116.1 GCA_005878955.1 Methanobacteriota archaeon | reverse complement strand
GCTGCCGTCATCCGCAGCCGCATTCCGTGCACCGTGCGACCACGACGGGCCGCGGACAACGGCGGAACGCGCACGGCGGGACCTGGAGCCCTGACCATGCCGTCGTTGGCGCGCATCCGGCATGCCACCCCTCCGCGAGACAGGACAATCGGTTACGGGTCGCGACCGGCGCGCACCCCGAAAACTGTTGTACCTGTGCAACAGTGAGGGCTTACCCCTCTAGGGTGCCCTCATGGGTGAGCATCGTGCTCCGCCCGTGGTTCGCCAGCGTAGAGCGCGGCATAGCGCTCCACCATCGTCGGCAGCGCGTACTCCGCCGCCGCACGTCGCCCCGCTGCCTCGGCGAGCTGGTCGGCTTCGTGCACGTTGGTGAGGAGCCGGGCTACGGCGGCGGCGAGCGCCGGTGGGTCCGCCGCCTTCACGAGCAGCCCTGCCGCTCCGTCGGCCAACGCAATAGGGATCTCACCAACGGCGCTGGCGACGATCGGCCGCCGCACCATCATCGCTTCGAGCAACGCGAGCGGCAACCCCTCCGATACTGACGGTTGTACGAAGAGATCGGCCGCCGCCAGGATGTTGGCGATGTCCGAGCGCAGCCCGAGCAAGTGAAACCGACATCCCAGGCCGAGTTCCTCGGCCCTGGCGCGGAGGGCGGACTCCAGCTCACCGCGTCCGGCGATCGCGAGGTGAAGCTGCGGGAATCGTCGGGCGAGGATGCCGAAGGCGTCGAGGAGATACCCGTGCCCCTTCACGGGATACAAGTTTCCCACCGCCAGCATCAGCCGATGCCCCGGCCGTAGCCCGAGTTCGTCCCGGAGTGACGAGCGCTCGACCGCCGCGAGCGCTACGCCATTGGGGATGGTGCGGATGCGCGAATGCCGGATCCAGAGATCGCGGCTCAGGTGGCTCGCGAGTGTCTGTGACACGGCGACCAGCCAGGCGCTGGAAGCGACGGCGAGCCGAAGCGCGAGGCGGCGCCTCAACCGGTGAGCGTAATAGCGGCTCCCGTGCATCGTGATCACGTGGCCCATCCGGGCACGGCGGGCAGCCCAGGATCCGTACACCGCCATGGTGAACTCGTGACTGTGAGCCACGGTGATTTGGTGGCGCCGCAACGTTGCCACGAGCCACCGGGCGAGCTTTCCCGACACCGGACGATCGAGGCGGAAGTATTCGATGGCGACGCCGGTTCCGACCAGCTCCCGGGTGAGCCAGCCTTCACCGTCCGCCGGCAGGATTGCCAGGTTCCACGCACCGGCAGCTTGGAGCCGGGTCGCCACGTTGGCGAGCATGCGCTCGGCCCCCCCCGGCCCATCGGATTCGATCAGGTGAGCAATCCGCAAGCCGCGGACGTGCTCCAGGGCTCCACCGTTCATGTGCGCCATACATGGCGGAGGCTCAACCCCGCGGCCCACGCCCGATATGCTGAGTCGGGGATTCCCGCGGGCACGTTGACTCTCGGCAGCGCCCATGGATCCGCGTCCGGGGAGACAAGGCCGTAATCCAAGGTGAGTGCGGCGCGATACCCCGCCTGCTTGACGCGTCGCCGGACACGCCCGTCCCATCGTCCGTAGGGGAAGGCGAAGACCTCGGGTGTTACTCCGGTATGCCGCGCGATGATCTCCCGGCTCGTCTCGATCTCGTAGGTGAGCTCAGCGTCGTCGAGAGTCGGCAGCGAACGGTGCGTGGCCGAGTGGACCCCCAGGTCAAGGCCGGCGCCCACCGCCCGGGCGATGACTTCCCAGTCTGCGGGTAGATATGTGGCCGCTGCCGGGTTCTCATCCGCTACGGCGGGGAGCGACCCGAGGATCGCAGCCTCGTCTCCGCGCAAGGCTGTCAGCCACTGCTCGCGAGCGCGGTCGCTTTGGGCGCGCTGTACCGCAAGACGATCCCACCAAAACCGCTCCCTCCGACCGGGCGCGGTGGCAATCACGAATACTGTGGCGCTGATTCGGAGTTCGTGCAGGACCGGCCAAGCATGCTCAAATACACCTGTGTAGGCGTCGTCGAAGGTCACGCTTGCCATTCGTCTGGTGGCCTTCCGGGCCGCGAGCCGGTCGAGGAATTCGCTCACTGGAATGACATCGTAATGGCTGACCAGCCACCGCATCTGGTCACGGAATCGGTCAACGGGTATGTGCACGCCGCGGTCGCCGGTCTGCACGGCACCGGTTGGGAACACGACGTTGTGGTAACACAGGAAGACTCCGGCGCTGCGAAGGTGCCGCACAAGAGCGGTCAGACCGGTGGCATGAAGGGTCCTGTACAGAAGCGGCGATAGCATGGTCTCCGACCATGGTGACGCGAGAGCTGTGCCTCGACGCGCGGCGGGTAGCCGTACCACGGATCTCGCGGCCGCGCGCTTCGTTGCATGCCGCAAGGAACCTTGCATCTTGCCAAATCCAGTCATGTGACCCGATCGTCGGGTCGAGGCGACAAGCGCTTGCCGCTCACAATAATAGCCATTGGGACGATTGACGTGGCGTGCCGCTTGCGATCTGCTTGGCGCAGCAAGCGGTCCGAATGTTGGTGATTCGTAACACCCATCAGCACGACGGACTGCGGTATATAGGTCACGCTGCTCAGAGCAAAGCCGCTGAAAGGCGGTGACGCAGAGCCACGGGGCTACCGCGAGGATACTCGCCACGTCCGCCGGGCCGCCAGCGAATCGACTCCGATCGAGGCTGGCGGCCCGGCTGCGTCTTAGGGCGATGAGGAGCGCGACACGATGGCGTACCGACATAAGCTCTCCTGCCGACTGGCGTTGCTGAGAGATGCGCTGACGGTCTTTCTGGCCGTCGCGCTGGCTGCGACGTGCGAATGGCCGAGCGCCCCCGCCTCCCGTGTAGCAGCGATAGTCGTCGTCCCTGACAGTCTCACTCTCGATCCAGCTCAAAACTCCAAGTTCGCGGCGTACGGTCGCACTGCCAATGGCGACAGTGCGAAGGTCGCGGTCACATGGAGCGCTACGGGCGGCACGGTCGCGCCCGACGGCATGTACACGGCCGACACGGTCCCGGGTGACTTCCTCGTCACCGCCACCAGCGCGCAGTTGAGCCTGTCCGCCTCCTCGCGAGTGCACAACCGGGGCCGGCGGCCGGTCGCGTCGGTGACGGTAAGTCCGGCGTCGGCCAGCGTGACGGTGGGGCTCACGGCACAACTCACGGCGACGCCCAGGGACGCGAACGGTAACCCCTTGAACGGACGGTCGGTCACCTGGGTCACGGGTAACCCGGCGCTGGCGACGGTGAACGGAAGCGGGTTGGTGATGGGCGTGGCGGCGGGCTCGGTGACCATCACGGCCA
>VBMI01000115.1 GCA_005878955.1 Methanobacteriota archaeon | reverse complement strand
TAATCGCGCGGGTCATCAGGTAGTCCTGGTGCACAAGGTTGCGGTCGAAGTATTGAGCGACGATGTCCTCGTACTCCCGCCGAAAGTGCGCGAGACGCGCGGGATCGTCCTTGAGCGTCTGCAGCAGGCGAACGATGGGGCCGCCGCTCTGCTCCATCACGTGCCGGTAATGCTGGGGGCTGAGGGCGGGTGCGGTTTGCGTCCCGCGATCGAAGGTCACGTCTCGGACCGCGCTCCCGAGCCTCTGGAGAACGATGTTCGGGTCGCCCCACTGGCCCGGGGGGGCTGGTTTCGGGTCGGCGGGCGGCGGCATGTATCGCGTGACGAGCGCGAACACCCGTCCGAACATCAGCTCCGGCGGCCACGTGTGGAAGGCGACGATGCCACCCCCTTTAAGGACGCGAAGCATTTCGCGGATTGCGACCTCTGGGCGAGGAGCGAACATGTGCGCGAACTGGCTCAGCACGACGTCGAACTCGCCGTCTCCGTAGGGCAAGGCCTCTACGTCCCCTTCCCGCCATGCGATGTCGTCCACCCCCGCGAGTGCCGCATTCTCCCTCGCGACCGCGAGCAGCTCCGGCGTGAGGTCCAGGCCTGACACGGTCGCGCCCTCACGGCGCGCGGTGATCGCGACGACACCGGTCCCGCATCCCACGTCGAGCACCTTCTGCCGCGATCGGACGTTGGCGAAGTGCACGAGTTTCGCCGCGGTCGGCGTCGTGATCTGAGCGAGTGGCGCGAACGACTTCCACGCCTCGCGCTGAGACCTCTTGAATGCTTCAAAGGGATCCGAGGTCACGGCTTGCCGGAGGCGCCAAAGTTTCTGAGCGGATAACGGTTCGGTTCATCGGGTCCGCGGCGGCGGAGGGGACCGCCCGGTTCCTTCCCTCCTCAGGGCCCGTCATCCTCGGATCCTGCGGGGCCCCCCGCCCCGAGAACCCCTGGCCCGCAGGAGCCGCCGAACAATTCCCCGCCTCCCCTCGGGTCACTTCTGAAGCCTTAACACGCGATACCCGACGGCGGACACTAGGCGCGCCCCTTCGGCAGCGTAGGCGGCTCGACTCTCTTCCGCGATCGTCTTCTCGCCACGTACACGACCGACCCCGTGATCACGACGACGGCGACGACGATGACGGGAATCACCCATCCTTGGATCAAGGAGGTGCCAGCGGTCCTCGTAAGCACGATGTCCTTCGTCGCTGTCTCGCCGGCGGTTACGGAGACCGGCTCCGCCTTCCCGTCAAACCCGGCGAGGTCGGCGGCGAGAGTGTAGGGCCCGGGCGAGACCTCCTGGAACTCAAAGGCACCGTTCCCGTCCGTGGTGGCGACCGCGACCTCCTGGCTTCCGTCCAAGAGATGGACCGTCGCACCCGGGAGCATGGCCCCCGAAGACTCTCTGACCGTCCCCCGGATGGTCCCTGATCCGGACACGGTCGTCACGCGGACCGTGTCGGAGGCTTGGTTCCCGGCCGCGTCCCGGACGACAAGCGTGATGTCGAAGACCCCGGCTCGATCGAAGCGATACGCCGGGCGGTCCCCGTACAGCGTTCTCGGTCCGCCGTCGTCGAAGGTCCAAGTGAAGTTCACAATCTGATGATTGTCCGACGATGCGGAGCCGTCCAGGGTGACGAGGCTATGCTGTGGGACCGTCCGGTCAAGACCGGCGTTCGCGGTCGGCGCAACCGTGTCCCTCACCGTGATCGTACCGGGGAGCTCCGCGAGGTTCCCGGCGAGATCGAGGGCGAACACGATGAACGAGTACGTCCCCAGCGCCGTCGGGGTCGTCGCGAGGCGGTACGTGTCCCCTCCCATCCAAGTCATCGTAATGTTGCCGATCCGAACCCCTGCCGGGTCTCGAATCTCGACCGTCACGGATGCGACGCCCCCGGGGTCCGTGACCCGGGCCTCGATCGACGTCGATCCCCCAATCTCGACGGGGTCCGGGACCGCCGCGGCGCTCGCGATGGATGGGGGCGTCGTGTCCTGGACGGCCAGGCCGTCCGAGCGGGTCTGCGAGTTCCCTCTCGCGTCCACGGCGGTGACCGCAAAGGTATACGTCCCTGTCGCGAGGGGCGTAAAGGAGGAGCGGTACGCATCGCCGATCATCCGGGTCATCGGAAGGATCGCGACAACGGCGCCCGAGGGATCGCGGATTTCCACCACCACAGACGCCACCCCGCTGGGGTCCGTCACGGTCGCTTCGACGGAGACGTCCTGTCCAATCTCGGCCGGGCTCGGCACCGCGCGGAGCGAAGCGATCGTCGGGGGGGTCGTGTCTTGGACCGTGAAGGATCCGCTTGCCGTCGCGAGGTTCGCGGAAGGATCGGCGGCGGTCACCTCAAAGGAGTACGTCCCGACCAGCGGGGGAAGGAACGAGTATTGATACGTATCGCCCGTACCGCGGCTCATCGGGACTGGACCCGCGCCCATTCCGTACGGGTCCCGGATGTCGACCGAGGCGGATGCCACGCCACCAAGGTCCGTGATTACGGCCTCCACGAGCGCGGACCCACCAAGCTCCACGGGGTTCGGGTCCGCCCAGACCGCTGAGATCGCGGGAGCGGTCGTGTCCTGGACGAAGACGCTCCCCGGGGCCACGCCCGAATTCCCGGCGGCGTCCCACGCCGTGACGTTGAACGTGTACGTTCCGACCTGCGTCGGGAGGAAGGTGTGTCGGTAGACATTCCCAGTCCCGCGAGTCATCGTGAGATTCCCAATGCTCGCTCCGCCCGGGTCGCGAATGGAGATGTTGACAGAGGCGACGCCGCTGTAGTCCGACACATCGGTCTCGACGGTCGTGGACTGCCCGAGCTCGACGGGGTCGGGGAGGGCGCGTGGCGACGTGATCGCGGGCGGGACCCGGTCGCGGACCGCGTTCAACGTGATCCACGCGTACCCCGGCCAGGCGTCCGCGGCCGATCCGGGGTCCACCTGAATCAACCCTGCCCCCAGGTCCGTCACGGTGATGGAGGGGGTCGGGGTGTATGACGCGAGGAGGGTCAGGGGCGGCAACTGCACGAAGTACACGATGCCCGTGTATCCGACGTTCATCGTGTTCTCGTACGTCACGTTGACGGCGATCGCGTGGGCATCTGCGGTGGTGACGGTCGCATTCACTCGGGGAACGGTCCTGTCGATCTGCGGGGGCTGCGGGTTGTCCAGGGGGCCCTCAAAGTTCGAATACCGGACCGTGTCCGAACCCGGGACGATGTCGAACGCCTTGCCGTCCACCGAGAAATCGTACCGCGAGTCCGGTCGCGGGGGGAGCCCCGCGAACACGGACCACTTCGGGGGTGCGAACATGTTCGGGTCGGAGAGCGTGCGGTTGAACTCGTCAATGGTGAGGGCCTGATCGCGGTTCCCGAACCTAAAATCGCCAACCAACCGGAACGAGGCGTTATCGTCCACGCCGACGCCGAGCACACGGCTCACTTCCGCATTCCAAGTGCTGAAACTGACCCAGTAGGTGACGGGAGACACAGG
>VBMI01000114.1 GCA_005878955.1 Methanobacteriota archaeon | reverse complement strand
CGCGAGAGATGGACGGTCGGTGGTCCCGCGCACGTGCACCTCTCCCTGGCCCTCGATCTTCCCGAGGTCGTTTCGCAGCCAGACGTCCTGCGAGGCGCGGACGAGGAGGTCGAGGCCAATCCCGGCGAACAGACCGCCGGCCGGCACCCGGAAGACCTCGCTCGCACGCGGCCGCCCGATCGACGACTCCAGCTTGAAATCCTTGACGTACACGCCGCGCACCAGATCGATCGTTCCCGAGAGGGCGGTCCGCCCGGCCGCGCGGCGGACGGTCAGGTCCATGTCGGACACCGACCGGAAGCCCTCGGGGAACTCCCCCTTGACGCTGGTGCCGCGGAAATGGACCTCGGCGGCGCTGATCGTGAAGGGCGATTCCGATCGCCGCAGGTCGCCGAACCGGATCTCACCGGTCCCCGTCACCGGGCCGCCGCCCGCCAGGAAATCCAGACGTTCGATTTTCAATCGAGCGCCCTCGAACTCGGCCTTCCCGAGCCGGACATCGTGGCGCTCCTGCTCACCGGCCGCACGCTGGGGTCGCTCGGTCCCGAGACCGGCGGCCTGGCGGAGGAGACGATCACGTCGTATCTGTCCGGCCTGACCGGGGAGCTGACCGGTCGGGTCAAGGGCAAGGCCGGCTTCGACGTGCTCAACATCGACCCTCTTCAGGTCAATGCGCAGGGCGACCCGACGACGCGTATCACGGTCGGCAAGCAGGTCACGCCCGACTTGTTCGTCGCCTACTCGAGCGACCTGGGCTCGACGCAGGGGTCGGTCTACCAGCTCGACTACGCCCTTGACCGGGATCTTCACTTCACGAGCCTGCGGGACACGGACGGCTCGATCGGCGGTGACTTCAAGTTCATCCTGCGCGGCAAGCCGCCGGTCCTCCCGGGCGTGGCGGCCGCGGCCCCGGCCCCGATCCTGGGACCTATCAAGGTGGAAGGGGAGCTGCGCTTCAAGGAGAAGGCGGTACGCCGCCGCCTGCGCGTCAAGGAGGGACGACCGCGCGATCGCTCCGTCCTCAATGACGGGATCGACCGGGTGCTCAAGTTCTACCACGACCGCGGCTACCTCATGGCCGACGTGGACGATCACGAATCGCGCGCCCCGGACGGGAAGGTCGACCTGACCTTCCACGTGCGCGCCGGGCCGCGGGTGCGGATCGAGATCGCGGGGACGCGCGGCGCGGCGGGAATCGTGCAGGAGATCACGCCCTTCTGGGAGAAGGGCCTGTTCCTGGAAGACATCGTCGATCAGGCGCGCGCGCACATCGAAACCCTTTACAGGGACCGCGGCTTCCTGAAGGCCGAGGTCACGTCGGAGGTACTGCAGGACGACGCGGAGCGGGTCCAGGTGCGCTTCACGGTGCGGCGGGGCCCGCGAACGCAGGCCGATGAGGTGCGCCTCGCCGGCGTGCAGCAGATCCCCGAAAAGGCGGTGCGCAAGGTGCTCCGCACCACCGCGGATGGTCCGTTCACACGCGGTCTGGTGCGCCAGGCGGTGCTGGAGGAGGACGCCGCGGCCGTCCTCGCGCTGTATCTGTCGCGCGGCTTCCCGGTGGCGTCGGTGCCCACGCCCGAGGTGACGCTCGACGAATCGGGCCGGCGCGCGGTGGTGACCTTTCGAGTGAGGGAGGGGCCGAAGGTGACCTTCGGCCGGCCGCGCTTCGAAGGGAACCGCGTCTTCGCGGCGGGTGTTCTGGCCAGGGCGGCGAAGATCCCGGCGGGCGGCCCATATCGCGTCGACGAGCTGGACGCCGCCGTCGTGCGCCTGCGCCGCCGCTACGATGACGCGGGCCATCCCGACGCGCGGATCACCTGCCGCGCCATCGAGGTCGGGCCCGACGCCCCCGCTTTCGCCCTGGACCCGGTCTTCGACATCGTGGAGGGATCCCACCAGAAGGTGGGGGAGATCCACATCGCCGGCAACGTCATCACGCGCGACGAAGTCATCCGCAAGGCCCTGACCGTCGAGCCCGGCGCCCCGCTGAGCCGCGGCGATCTGCAGGCCAGCCAGACCCGCCTCTACGGGCGCGGGATCTTCCGCTCGGTCTCGATCGAGCCCGAGCCACCCGAGGATGACGCCGGCCCGGGGTCGGCGGCGCCATCGGCGGGCGCGGCGGGGTCGCCGCCGGACGGCGCGTCGCAGGACGCCCCGCCTCCCGAGGGCATCGTGGAGCGCGATCTGCGCGTCTCGGTGCGCGAGTTGCCGCCCGTCACCCAGGTGTTCGGCATCGGCTACGACAGCGAGGAAAAGCTGCGCGGGCAGTACGAGATCTCCAACCGCAACATCTTCGGTGGAGGGCGCTACGTCGGCCTGCAGGCGCGCGCCAGCGACTTGCAGCAGCGCGGCACGCTGTCGTATCGCGAGAAGGGAATCCTCGGCGGCAGCTACGACATCCTGGCCTCGGCCTTCGGCGAGAACGAGGTCCGGCCCTCGTTCGACGTGCGGACGGTCGGCTCGTCGATCCAGGTGAGCCGGCGGTTCACGCGCGCCACGCGGACGCTCTACCGGTACTCGCTCAAGGACGTCAACCTCTCCGATACCTCGGCGACTTTCGAGGGGCCGACGCTCAGGCTTTCCAGCATCGCCGCCTCCGCCGTCCACGACACGCGCGATGCCCCGTTCGACCCGTCGCGCGGCCATTCTTTGAGCGGCGAGGTCCAGTTCTTCGGGAGTGCTCTCGGATCGCAGGCGGATTTCGTGAAGATGTACGCCCAGATCTACCGCTTCAAGACCATCTTCCCGAAGACCGTCTGGGCGCAGGCCTTGCGGGCCGGAGCGGCCGTGCCCTTCGGCGCGTCGAAGGACGGCGCCTCCCTGACCTGCACCGAAAGCACGGTGCCCGTGGCGGACTCGGGCGTGCCGCCCTCCGAGCGCTTCTTCGCCGGCGGCGACACCACGGTGCGCGGCTTCGAACGGGACCGCCTCGGCGATCGCTGCAACGGCGACCCCCTGGGCGGCGAGGGGCTGTTCATCCTCAACGAGGAGCTGCGTTTCCCGATCTACAACATCATCGGGGGCGTGCTGTTCTACGACACCGGCAACATCTACAGGACGCTCCACGACTACAGCCTCGCCGACCTGCGGCACGTCGCCGGCGCCGGGCTGCGTCTGGCGACGCCGATCGGTCCCTTCCGGCTGGAGTACGGCGCCATCCTCGACCGCAAGGCCGGCGAGCCGCCCGGCGAGTTCTTCTTCTCGATCGGCCAGGCGTTCTGAGCCAGAATCGCAGCGCACCGCCCAGCCTCAGGTTGTCAGCGGCAGGCGTGCCGGCTCGGCCTGGTTCAAGGCGGGCGATGACCCGCCGCCTCGATGCAGGGACGCCCGGCCGCCAAAAAGCAGACCGTTCGATCGCTGAACCAGCCGGAATTTAGCCGAACATAGGAATCTTTCTCCACCGAGAATTCTCCCTTTGCCCCTAAGACGTACTGGCGATAGGAACCGGCAGATTTGTTTACCGTGTAGGGATCGATCAAGCGCCAACCATACGAGAGAAATCGATCCCTAATGGGTTCATCGATGATGGTCATAGCAGCCTCAAGTCGCTCGCCCGTGCGGGACGGCAAATCCACCACCTGCTCGAAGTTCGGGTGCTTTGACC
>VBMI01000033.1 GCA_005878955.1 Methanobacteriota archaeon | reverse complement strand
CCGGCGTAAAGGGGAGCGAAGGATTATATCGCGGGATGTCAAACTCGGGCCACCGGTCCCCGCCATGCCGCCGCCGCGACCCCGCCGCAGGTTTGAGCTGCAGAAGGTCTTCCTGCTCGACCCGCAGGGCGGCTACACCGGGGAGATGGTCCTCGTCGAGGACTGTGTCGTCGAGTACTCGGACTTCCTCGCAGCCGTCCCGGAGGTGGGCTTGGGGGACGGGCAGAGCGTGTTCCTCGGCGAGTACATGGCGACGCTCCTCCAGGGAGAGCGGATGGGGCTCGTCGCGGTGTACAAGGGGACGGCGGAACCGGAATCGATCGCGTGGGGTCGGGCCGCGCTGACCGCGGCCGAGGCGCAGCTCTCGCCCGCCGGGGAGGCCCCCGCGGTGCCGACGGGGCCGGACAAGGGCGTCCTCGAGAACCTCGCGAAGGCGCTCGAGAGGCGGGAGGCCCAGATCGCGGAGCGGGAGGCGGCCCTCCAGGCGAAGGAGACCGCGATGGGGGCGGACCTCGCACAGCGGGGGCGGGCCGTCCAGGGGGAACTCGAGGCCCTCCGGAAGCGGCTCGCCGACTCGGAGGCCGAGCGGACGCGGCTCCGGGAGCAGATGGGTCGGATGACGGCACCGCCGCCGGGCACAGACGTCGCGGGGCAGCTCGAGAAGGACCGGAAGATGCTCCAGCGGCGGGCCCTCGAACTCCTGGACCGGGAGGAGAAGGTGCGCGCCCGCGAACAGGAGGCGGTCGTGGCCACGGAGAACATGACGGGGGTCCTCCGCGAGAACGACGATCTCCGGGCGCGGCTGGAGGCCATGGAGAAGGCGGCCGGGCCGCAACCCTTCGACGCCGCCGCGGCGAAGCGGGAGATGGACATGCGGGTGAAGATCCTCCAGCAGAAGGCCCTCGATCTGCTGGACCGGGAAGAGAAGCTCCGGAAGAAAGAGGAAGTGCTGCGCCAACGAGGGATCGCGTAGGCCCGAGGTTGCTCTCGCCTCACTCGATGTCGACGTCACCGGAGACAGCGACAGCTGCGGGACGATAAACGGCTTAAGCGGGCCACCCCTATCATCGGTGGATGATCCGCGAGCGCGTCGACCGCCTGCTCCGGAGGCTCGCGGTTGAGCGGCAGTTCCCGAGCCAGGGCCGCACCCTGTTCATCGACCTTGAGCGGCGGGAGGTCCGGTCCGCCTACGCGCCGCGGAAACTCGTGGACGTGTTCCTCGGCGGTCGCGGGATGAACATGTTCTACCTCGCGAACCTGCTCGACCCGTCCCTCGAGCCGCTGAGCCCGGACATCCCCCTGATCTACGGGGCGGGGATCGCAACGGGCATCATCCCGAGCGCCTCCCGCGGGAACCTCACGTCGTGGTCCCCGGACTCGCGCATCCTCCTGGACTCGAACGCGGGCGACTACTTCCCCTCGTACCTGAAACTGAACGGCATCGACCACCTCGTCCTCTACGGCCGGGCCGCGGGTCCGACGCTGCTGTACATCACCGGGGGCGAGGTGGAGTTCCGGGACGCCGCCCCGTACCGGGGCCTGAACAACGTCGACATGCGCCGCCGGATCTCCGTGGACTTCAACGGGACGTTCGACCGGGACCTCGCGATGGTGACGATCACCCGCGCGGGGGAGAACGGTGTGAAGGTCTCCGGGGTGATGGCGGGGCCGAAGTCCCTCCACGCCCGGGGCGGCGGCGGCGCGAAGATGGGTTCCATGAACCTGAAGGCGATCGTCGCGAAGCACATCCAGCGCCTCGACTTCGCGGACCCCGCGAAGGTCCCGACGACGAACCGGGACATCGCCCGCCAGTTCATGAACACGGGCGTGGGCAAGATCCTTCACGAGCGCGGCACGCCGTTCCTGTACAAGCCCTCCCGCCAGATCTGGGCGATGGCGACGAAGAACAACCAGGAGACCGTGTGGGTGGACGCGCTGGACTCGGAGAACTTCGACCCGTTCCGCCCGGACATGAACGGGTGCTTCCGGTGCCCCGTGAACTGCCGCCCGATGAACGACGTCACGTCCGTGTACCCGGAGGACCCGGACCTCGCGGAGCTCGTCCGCCACGTCGACTCCCTCGGCCGCGACGGCCAGAGGTACCTGAAGGGGGACGGGCCGGAGTACGTCACCGTCGGCAAGCTCGGCCCGAACATCGGCATGACGAAGCCGCAGGTCGTCATCTACCTGAACAACATCTGCAACGACCTCGGCCTCGACACGTCCGCGACGGGCGGGAACCTGAGCTGGGCGATGGAGCTGTACCAGCGTGGGATCCTCACGCAGAGGGAGACGGGCGGGCTCGACCTCGCGTGGGGGAACTACACGGCGGTCGCGGAGCTCCTCTTCCTCACCGCCGCGAACGAGGGGTTCGGAAAGGCGATCGCCGCGGGCAGCGGCGCGGTGGACGATGGGTTCTACCCTCCGGAGTCCCTGAAATACCGGATGACCGTGAAGCGGACGATGCAGAGCGACCCGCACGATGCCCGGATCCTGAAGGCCTTCGCCCTCGGCCTCGCGGTCGCGACGCGTGGGTTCGACCACCTCCGGAACCGCGTCACCTTGGAGATCAACGCCCGCATCAACGACAGCCCGGAGTACAAGACGCGGCTCTACGGCGGGCCGGTCAGCGGGAAGCCGAACTCGTACGAGGGAAAGGAGCTGGCGGTGAAGGTGTGCGAGGACATCTACGCCGTCGGCGACTCCGTGGGGATGTGCCGCTTCACGACGAAGCTGTTCAACTCCCCGAACCTCCCCGGCTACGAGCAGTTCGTCGAGCAGATCCGCAACGCGGCGGGGCTCGACTACTCCGTGGAACACCTCCAGGCGATCGGCTCGAACATCCGAGGCATCGAGCGGATGATCAACTACACCCTCGGCGTGCGGCGGAAGGACGACGTGTGCCCGGACCGCTGGTTCGACGAGCCCGTCAAGGGAGGGCCGTACAAGGGGGAGAAGCTGGACCGTACGGAGTTCGACGCGGCGCTGCGCCGGTTCTACGAACTCTGCCGCTTGAACGCCGAGGGCGTCCCGACCCTCGAGTGGCGGGAGGGACTGAACCGCATCGTGTTCGGGCGGAACATCACGGTCCGCATCCCGCGAGCCATCGTCCCCCTGGATGACGGCGCGGTGACGATCTCGGACGAGACGCCGACCGTGGGCGCCCTCCTCGATCGACTCGGCGTGGAATACCCGCAGTTGAAGAAAGCCCTCGAGGCGGAGGACTCCCTGGTGAACGTCGCGATCAACGAGGAGATGTTCGTCGAGGGCGTGCGGAATCTCCCGCTGAAGGACGGGGACCGCGTCGAGCTCGTCCAAGCGTTCTCCGGAGGGTAGGGAACCGGGGCCGTCGAGGGAAGGCGCAACGCACATATCGTGCGGTGCCATCGCGGGCGTGATCGTCATGACGGACATCGTCGACACCCCGCTCGGACGCGTCGCGGTCTCGGCGTCGGATGGCGTGGTCAGCGAGATCCACCTCGGCTCTCGCGGCGCTCCCGTCGTCGCCCGTACGCCGATCGCGAAGGACCTCCTCCGGTATTTCTCCGGGGAGCCGGTGAACTTCACGAACTACCGGGTCGACCTCTCCGGGTTCACGGAGTTCGAGAGGAAGGTGTACGAGGCGACCCGGAGGATCCCGCCGGGCGAGCTCCGGACGTATGGAGAGATCGCCCGCGAGATCGGCCAGCCCGGCGCCGCGCGGGCCGTCGGCAACGCCCTGGGCCGGAACCCCGCGTGCATCGTGATCCCCTGTCACCGCGTCGTCGCCGCGAACGGCGGCCTCGGCGGCTTCACGGGAGGGCTGGAGTGGAAGCGGAAGCTCCTCCGGCTCGAGGGGAGCCTCCCGCGGTAGGGAACCGTCCGAGTCCCCCGACCCCCGCGGCGGTCGGTCAATTCTCTCCCTGTTATCCCTCCGGATAACCGTCGAAGGCCCCTTAAATAGGACGGAAAGGGCTCGATTCTCTCCATTGACACCCGGAGGGAAACCCCTCCGGTTAGGGGGAGCCATGCACCCGCGTGGCCGACATCCGCACGGCATAGCCCGCAGCCTACTCCTGGCCCTCGTAGCGCTGAGCCTCCTCCCCCTGCCCCTTGTCCGCGTGGCCGCGGACCCCACGATCACGAACAACCCAGACGGTACGTCGACCGCCGTGTGGGACTTCTCGACCCCCGCCCAGTACGCGCTGACGAACGCGGCGATCTCCGGCGGCACCGCCTCCCTCGCGTCGCAGACGACGTGGTGGAACAGCACGACGGCGGCGGACTTCGCGGGACCGGACAGCGAGGTGAACATCGACCGCGCGACGTGGCCGGGCGACGTGACGCTCGCCGCGACCTCCGGGACGATGACGCTCCTCACCCTCCAGCCCGGGGCCACGGGAGAGGACACGTACCTGGACCGAAACAATCCCGGGACGAACCACGGGGCCGACACGACGATCCTCTTCGACGGCCGGAATCCCCAGGACTGGCCTCTTCTCCGGTTCGATCTCACCACGGTCCCCGCCGGCGCCGTGATCGATGACGCGATGCTCGGCATGTACGAGTCCACGGGGGTCGGGAACCCCGTCACGGGGAGCGCCCGCCAGGTGACGTCGCAATGGAGTGAACTCCAGGCGACGTGGAACGATCGCCTCACGGGCGTTCCATGGGGCGCGGCCGGTGGCGACTACAACGCGCACGCGGTCGACATCGTCACCCTCGACAACACCGCCGGTTGGCGGTCGTGGAACGTCACGAACCTCGTCGACCTCTGGTACCGGGGACGGCTCCCGAACGACGGACTCATCGTCACGGCCCCGAACCCGGGCGCGATCTCGACGAAGACGTTCTTCTCCTCCGATTACAACGTGGACCCGACCCGCCGGCCGAAGC
Organism: Methanobacteriota archaeon; assembly: GCA_005878955.1. Classification (GTDB taxonomy): domain Archaea; phylum Thermoplasmatota; class Thermoplasmata; order RBG-16-68-12; family RBG-16-68-12; genus EA-19. The sequence goes on along the minus strand of VBMI01000033.1, from coordinate 14,950 downwards.
TCGACATCCGCTACCGGATTCTCGGGGCCTCGGGGACGTACGTCTCGAAGGTCGGTGGGCCCGGCACGGCGGCCTTCTGGCAGACGATCTCCTGGAACCCCTCCGACCGGTCCCTCGCGTCGGACGAGTTCGGCGGCCCGGGCCTCGACCCGAAGTGGGCGTGGACGAACCCGCCCGGCGCGTACGACGTCGGCACGACGACGCCGGGATCCCTCCATGTCGTGTCCAGCACCGGGGTGGACTTCAACGGCGGTGTGTTTTCGGGCAACATGCTCTCGAACGACATCGTGGGCGACTTCTCCGCGACGATGAAGTTCGACGCGAACCCCACGGTCAGCGGCCAGAAGGCGGGGATCCTCGTCTGGGTCGCGAACCGCGACTGGTACTCCGTCATCAAGACGAACGCCGCGGGGGTCGTGAACTGGCAGGTGCGAGCGACCGCCGACGCGCTCACCACGACCCGGGCGAACGTGGGGAGCGGGAACCCGATCCCCGCCTGGGTGCGCATCGATCGCACGGGCACGACGTTCACGGCGTACACGAGCACGGACGGCACGACATGGACCCTCCGGGACACGTACTCGCCCGGCTTCGAGTATCCCCTCTCCGTCCGCCTGGGCGTGGTGGTGGCCGACGGCCTCTCCGGCACCGCCCATACGGTCGACGTGGACTACGTACGGGTCACGTTCGGGAACGACGCGACCGTCTCCGTGTCCACGCGGACGGGGGATGTGACCCCGGTCGACGGCACGTGGTCGGGCTGGAGCGCAGCGTACCCGACGCCGGCGGGGTCCGCCATGGCGGGGAGCTCCCGCTACGTCGAGTACCGCCTCTCCCTCGCGGTGACGTACCCGGACCACGCCCCCGACCTTGGGGACGCCAACCTCTCGTGGTTCCGGTACCAGTCCGCGGGGACGGTCGAGACGAACGACCTGACGCCTTCGGACCTCTCGGCATGGGGCACCCTGTCGACGGTCCAGGCCCTCAACGGCCAGTCGATCACCTACGAGTACTCCCTGAACTCGGGCGGGACCTGGACGTCGGTCGCTCCGCCCGCGGACCTTAGCGGCGTGAGCGCCGGGACCGGCAAGATCCGGTTCCGCGCGTCCCTCTCGACCTCGAACACACTCGTGACGCCCACGATGAACGAGATTCGTCTCACCTACACGCACGTGCTGGATCACTTCTACGTGACGGCGCCCGCGGCCGCGGCGGCAGGGGCACCGTTCTCCGTCACGGTCACCGCGAAGGACGCGCTGAACGCGACGATCACGCCCTGGACGGGGTCGGTGGCCCTCGCGGCCCGCCTCCTCGACGGCGTGACCCCCGGGGGCGGCGCTCTCGGGACGACGAGCCTCATCATCACCTCCGGAGGGACCGCCACGCTCGCCACGGAGACGTACCCGAAGGCGGAGACGATCCGAATCCTCGCGTCGTTCGGCTCCGCATCCGGGCTCAGCGTCGGGACGCTCGTCTCACCGGGGCCCGCGGACCACATCGTGATCACACCTTCGGATGTCACCCTCCTCCCGTTCGACACGCAGGACTTCTCCGCCCAGGCGTTCGATGTGTATGACAACCCGATCCCGAGCGTTTCCTTCGCCTGGACAGTAGGAGGCGGGGTAGGCACGCTGAACAGCTCGAGCGGGTCGAGCGTGCGGTTCACCGCCAGCCCGCCGCCGGCGAACGGGACCCTTACGGCGTCGTTCGGGGCCGCGTCCGCCGTCGCGCAGATCCACGTCGTCTGGGGCGTCCCGCCCTGGGTCACGATTGCCTCGCCCGCGGCGGGGGCCCACGTGACCGGCATCGTCCCCATCACGTATTCGAACAGCTCGGACGCGGTCTCCCTCGAATTCGACTACAACCGCGGATCGGGATGGACCCTGATCGGGACCACGGGGGCGCTGAGCGGAACGTTCCTGTGGGACACGACGGGCCTGGACTTCGCGGGCGGGAGCCTGCGGGCGATCGTCACGAACAACCGGACGATGACGAACACCACGGTCGTCTCCCCGATCGAGGTCGACAACACCGCGCCGACGATCGCGATCACCTCCGTGACGGACGACCAGGCGGGGAGCGGGACGCTCACAATCGCATACGCCACCGCCGCGGACGTCGTGCGGGTCGACTTCACGTACTTCGACGGGACCTGGAAGGTGATCGGCTCCGACGTCACGATCGACGGGTCGTACGTGTGGACCCCCGGCGTCCCGATCAACGGGGTGACGCTGCGCGCGGTCGCCGTGGACGACGTGAACCTGATGGGCGCGGATCAGCGCCAAGGGGTGGGCCGGTACGTGGTCGGCCCCGGGCCGCCTTCGATCGCCGCGATCCCCGACCTCCATGTCCGCGTCGGATCGACGTATCGCCTGAACCTCACGTTCTACGTCACGGACCCCGACACGCCCCTCGCCGGGCTCGCGATCAGCACCTCCGACGCCCCCAATGTGACCGGGAACCCCGGACCATACCCCTCGATCGACGTCCTGTACGCCAGCGCGGGGACCTACCTCGTGACCCTCTGGGTCTCCGACGGCACGGACACCGCGTGGACGATCGTCCGCGTCATCGCATCCGCTCAGAGCCCTCCCGCGAGCGTGGCGGCGATCCCGTCGGTGACGTTCGACGAGGACACGGTCGCCCTGAACGCGCTGGGCGCACCCGCCACCGCTTTCTTCTCGGACCTCGACGGAGATCCGATGACGTTCACCGTCCTCGACGCGACGAACGTACGCTCCCGCGTGAACGGGAACGACACGGTCGACCTGTGGGCGGTCGCGAACTGGCACGGCTCCGAGATGCTGCGTCTGCGGGCGACGGACCCATCGGGCGGTTTCGCGGAGGCCGCGTTCCTCGTGGTCGTCCGCTCCGTGAACGACCCGCCCACCCTGGCGATCCCACTCCCCGCCGTCTCCTTCAACGAGGACACGGTGGGCACGAACGTCTTCGGGGGGAACGCGACCCTCCACTTCGTTGACGTGGACGGGGACGCACTGAACCTCACGGTCCTCGGGGCCGTCGTCCTGTCTTCGCGGGTGAACCCGGACGGCACGATCGACCTCTGGGCCCCCGCGAACTGGTCGGGCTCCGAGACGCTCCGGCTGCGGGCGACGGACCCCTCGGGGTCCTGGGCGGAGGGCTCCTTCGCAGTGACGGTCCGCCCGGTGAACGATGTGCCGGTCGTCACGGGCGCGCTCAACGCCGTCACGTTCGACGAGGACACGGTCGCCCTCGACGTCTTCGGCGGCCCGGCAGCGGCGCACTTCATGGACCGCGATGGAGATCCGCTCACGTTCACGGTCGTCGGGGCCGCACAGATCCAGTTCCGGGTGAACGCGAACCTGACGGTCGACCTCTGGGGCGCTCCGAACTGGTTCGGCTCCGCGACCCCGAGCCTGCGGGCGACGGACACGAACGGGACGTGGGCGGATGCCCCGTTCGCCGTGGTCGTCCGGCCCGTGAACGACCCGCCGGTCCTCGCCCCGATCCCGGACCTCCGGGTCGACGAGGGCGCGGCGTACACGTTGGACCTCGACCCGTACATCTCCGACATCGACACGAACCTCTCCTCGATCACCGTGACGACGGACAGCGCGTACGTCTCGGTGAACGGCCACGTCCTGACGATCGCCTACCCGGCGAACGCGACGGAGGCCGTCCTCACGATCACCATCTCCGACGGCGCGGCGACCGCGTCCGGCCCGTTGCGGGTGTCCTTCGCCCCTCCGTGGTGGAGGGCCCCGTACGTCCTCGCGATGCCCCCGGTCGGAATCCTGGCGGTGGTAGCCGTGTTTGCACGACGCGCGATGTTCAGGCCCACGAAGGCCTTCCTGGTGGACGAACGCAACCGAATGCTCAGGGAATTCACCCTGGACCCGTCGTGCGAGGTCACGTACGAGCAGGCCGTGCAGGCGGGCGCCCTCGATGCCGTGGAGAAGCCCGTCAAGGTGCAGAAGTACCACGCGCAGACCGTGCGGGGGGACGCCCTCGCCGTCGTGCTGCTCGCGTACGGGCCGGTGAACGCGGAGCAGGTCGAGTTCGCCCGCGAGCTCCTCGTGAACATCCAGGACAAGTTCGAGGACGCCGTCAAGGCCCGGCTCCAGGAGGTCCAGGCCGCGGAGGCGGACCTCGAGGCGCCGCGGCGGGCCCTCGCCAACGGCGAGGCGGCGCTGAGCGCCCGCTCGAAGGCGTTCGGGGACGCGCTGGACGCGGCCCTCCGGGCGCAGGCGAAGGTCGCCGCGGAGGTCGCGTCAATCCAGGCGCGGCAGGCGGACCTGCAGACGCGTGAGGTCGGGCTCCGGGATGCGCAGGGACGGCTCACGCTCGAGACGCAGGAACTGACCGGGCGCCGGACCACCGTCGAGTCTCGCGAGGTCAACGCGTCGGAAAAGGAGGCGACCCTCTCGGATCGCGCACGGAGCCTCCAGATGCGGGAGTCCCAGGTCGCCCCGCTCGAGAAGGAGCTGTCCGAGCGGGAGTCCTCGGTGGCGGTGCGGGAGACGCAGATGCAGGAGCAGTCCGAGACAATCACCGCGAAGGCGCTCGAGCTATCGAGGTCCCGGAGGGACCTGGAGGAACGCGAGGCGAAGCTCGCGCGGGAGAAGGACGTGCTGGAAAAGGCCCGGACGGACCTCGATCCCCAAGTGCGGGCGTTCGAGGCCCGGGTCGCGGCGTTCGAGGAGGAGTCGACCCGCACGCGCGGGGACCTCGAGACCCGGGCGAAGACCCTCACCACGGAACAGACGGGGCTCACGACCGAACGCGAAACGTTCGAAGCGATGCGGGCGGAGAAGAGCTTGGTGCTCTCTCGGAAGGAAGGGGAGCTCTCGGAGGGGGAGGAGCGCCTCACCGAGCGGGGCTCCGCGCTCGAGACCCAGTCACACGACCTTGCGGCTCGGGAGGCCGCGCTCTCGGCGGGGCTGAACGGCGTCGCGGAGCGGGAGGCCGCGCTCACTCGGGACACGCTGGCCCTCGACGCGGCCCGGGCGTCGTTCGAACCGGAACGCCGGGCCTTTGAGGAGCGGGTGGCCCGCTTCGACGAGGAGGCTCGCCGGAGGAAGACGGACCTCGATGCGCAGGCGAAGTCGCTCGGGGAAGACCAGCTCAAGCTGTCCGCGGACCGACAGGCGTTCGACGGGATGCGGTCCGAACGGAGCCAGTGGATTTCCACGAAGGAGATCGAACTCGAGGCGCGAGAGCAGTCCCTCCAAGAGAAGGAGAAGGCCGTCCGGGCCCAGGCGGAGGAGAACGCCCGGCACCTCGCCGACCTCGCGGCTCGGGAGGAGGCCCTCGAGATCGAGACGGACAAGGCCGAGCGGGCCCGCTCGGACCTCGTCGTCCGCGGTCAGGAGCAGGAGCGCCTGGCGAAGACCCTGGACGCGAAAGGCGCGGAGCTTCGCGACCTGGAGGCGCGGAAGGCGGAGGAGTTCCGGACGTGGGAGGCGACGATGGACTCCCAGCAGGCGCTCCTCCGCCAGCAGCGCGAGGCGCACGAGAGGGACTCGACCGAGCGGAACGAGCAGTGGGCGATGCGGACGCTCCGGGTGGAGCAGAAGGAGGCGGACCTCGTCGAACGGGAGACGAAGGTCCGGTCGGACGTCGAGTATGTCTCCCGCGCGGACGAGGACGTGAAGCGGCGGGAGGTCGCGGTCGGGGCGGCGCAGAAGTCCCTCGCGGAAGCGACGGCGAAGGCGGAGGCCGCCGAGCGGTCGATGAACGAGCGGACGTTCGACATCGACCGGCGGGAACGGCTCCTCCGAGAGGAGGCCGCCCGGATCACGGACGATCTCGCCCGCCGAGGGGCCGCCATGCGCACGTCGGAGGCGGAGCTGCAGGCGAAGCGCGAGCAGCTCGAGCGGGAGACGGCCACGCGCCAGCAACAGACCGAGGCCACGGAACACGAGCTCTCGGACCGGACGCGGTCCCTCGAGGCGAAAGCGAAGGAGCTCTCGGAGTGGGAGATCCGCGCCACGACCATCGAAGGGAACCTCCACGAACGGGAGGAGCGGGCCACCCGGGAGGCGCAGCAGAACGCCACCGGCACGCGACACCTCCAGGCCCGCCAACTCGAGCTCGACCAGGTCGCCCAGAGGATCGAGACGGATTCGAACCGGATCCGGGCCGAGGGGGAGGCGATGCGGCAGTCGTACGCCGCCCGCGAGGCCGAATTGAAGTCCGAGCGGGAGCGCCTGGAGCGGGAGTCGAACGCACTCCAGGACCGCCTCGGGGCCAAGGCCCAGGAACTCGCGTCCCGGGAGAAGGCCCTCGCCGCGCGGGAGACGGAGGGCACCCAGGTCCACCAGCAGTTCCAGTCGGAGCGGACCGCGTGGACGGACACCCACCGCCGCGAGATGAAACAGCTCGAGGCCACCCAGGGGGCCGTCGCCGAGCAGACCCAGAAAGCGGAGAAGCTGCTCGAGGAGGCCCAGCGGCGGGCGTACCTCGCATCGGAGGCGGAGAGGACGGCGAAGCGGCAGACGGACGAACTCGTCGCCCAGCAGGCCCAGCTCGAGGCCCGCCGGTCCGCCGCGGAGCAGGCCGAACGGACCGCAGAGGCGAAGATCGCCCAGCTCAGCGAGTCGGCGCGGAACCTGGCGGCGAAGGAGAACGAGATCACGGCCCTCACGAGGGACCTCAAGGAGCGCGAGGGGAGGATCGGGGTGATCGCCTCCGACGCGTCGCGGGCCGCGGAGGACCTGAAGCGGGAGCGGGCCGCTCTCGATCAGGAGACTTCCCGCCTCCAGAAGGCCGTCCGCGACCTAGAGGCCCGGAACGCCGAGCTCGGCGCCCGGGGCTCCCAGGTGGACGCAAAGGCGGCCGAGCTCGTGCAGCGGGAGCGGGTCCTCACGACGGAACTGCAGCGGGCGGAGAACCTCATGGAGGACCTCAACGCGAAGGAGACGGACCTCAAGTCGCGGGAGAAGGGCCTCGCCACGGGCCAGTCCGACCTCGCGAAGCGGGAGGTCGACCTCGGGCGCAAGGACGGCGAGCTCCGAAAGGGCATGGAGTCCCTCGAGCTGATGCAGAAGGAGATGGAGGGTCGCCTCACCCAGGCGGACCGGGACCAGGAGACCGCGACCAAGGCCCGCGAAGACGGGCTCGCCCTGAAGACCGCCGCGGAGCGGGACCGCGCCCAGGTGGACGCGATGCAGCAGGAGGTCCAGAAGAGCACGAAGTTCCTCCAGAAGAAGGCGGTCGAGACCCTCGACCGGGAGGAGAAGGTCCGCAAGCGGGAACTCGCGTCCGAGGAGAAGGACAAGGCGCTCGACGCGCGGGCGGAGATCCTCGACGGGAAGGAGAAGGACCTCGAACTGGACCGGCGGGAGATCGAGACGAAGGTCGAGCGGCTCCAGACGGACATCCGTCGACTGCGGGAGAAGCTCGCGGAGGCGGAGAAGAGCGCCGGCACGTCCGCGGAGATGGAGGAATGGAGAAAGGACCTCGACGCGCGCGTGAAGATCGTCCAGAAGAAGGCGTTCGATCTCCTCGACCGCGAGGAGAAGCTCCGGAAGAGGGAGGAAGAGGTCCGGGCCATGGCCGAGAAGCTCGGCGTCCCGCTCTAGGGCGCGGTAACCTCTAAGCGCGGACGGCCGATGTGGCCCGCGATGGGGTTCTTCCGGAGAGCCCTCCGCAAGGCGGGGTTCGTCCCGCCCGAGTCCTTCGCACCGCCCTCGTTCCCGTTCCAAGGCGAGGTCCGGCTGCGCCACTGGGAGTACGACCGCCTCAGCACCGGCTGGTGGCAGGTGACGGTGAACTCGCCCGAGGAATGGGAGGCGAAGGTCGGCGAGATCTTGACGGGGTTCCGGAGGCACTTCGGGATCTTCATGATGAAGGACGGGCGGGCGGTCCCCCGGTGGAACGACCGGACGTGGGCCGTCGTGCAGCGGGGGCTGGTCGTGGAGGGCCGGTGATCGTGCTCGCGCGGTGGAGGGAGGCCCGCGACCGGCGGCGTCTGGCGCGACGTGGGCGCGCCCTCCGCGCCTTCTACGAGCGCGCCCCCCTCTGGCTCCCTCCGCGGTCCACGTTCCGCCAGTTCCGCCTCGCCCTGGACCGCCCGTGCGGGCCCCCGCGGTTCTGGAAGATCGACGACCGGATCCGGGACCCCGAGACGCTGCGGGCGTGGCTCCTCCGGCTCGCGCCGGCCCACGTGTACTTCACGACCTCGCGGTGGCTCGATCCGCAGCGCCTGGGCCCCCGCGACCGGCGGCGTCGGCGGGCCGGGTACCCGATCGCGCACAACATCCTCCTGGGCCAGGAGCTGTATTTCGACATCGACGCCCCGGGAGACCTCGACTCCGCGAAACGGGACGCGCGCGCCCTCTTGAGGCTCCTCGGGGACGAGGGGCTCCGGGACCTCGCCCTCGTGTACAGCGGGAGCAAGGGGTTCCACGTGCACGCGTACGACTTCGAGCCGCTCTTCCTCCCGCGCCTCCCCGAGGACCCGAGGAAGCGGGAGGCCGCCGCCCAAGGCGCCCGTGCGGACCTCGTGACCCGGATCGTGAACTCCGGAATCGGGATCGATGTCGACGTGACGATGGACCCGCGGAGGATCCTTCGACTCCCAGGGACCGTCCATGGAAAAACGTTCAATATCTGCGAGTTCGTTGACCCCGCGGGGCTGGAGGCGTTCCGGCCCCGACACCTTCCGCAGTGAGCCGCAAGGCGATGACGACGCAGCGCTACGCTGCGTGTAGCGCTGACCGGTCTACGGGGCGGCGAGGGACGGCTGCGGAGCCTCCCGCCCCATCTCTTCTCGGCGCCCGCTACCCCTGCACGACCGGGCGCCGGACGAGCCGGAGGGTGCGGGCGATCCGGAGCATCGAGGCCCGGACCCGGCCGGGGCCGTAGATCCACAGGGCGTACGTGCCGGCGACGGCCCAGTACGCAAGGTACGCTGCGACCTCTGTCAGGGAGGGGTTCCCGTTGTACCCGAGGAGGGACGCCAGCAGAGACCCCGCGACGCCCTTCTCGTCGAGGATCGGGTTGATGTCCCACACGTGGTCGATCACGGCGGGGATCCCGACGCCCGTCATTTCGTGGACCTCGTTGAGCTCGTGGACGCCGACCGCGACGAGGCCGGCGGCGAACACGATCAGGAGGAGGCTCGTGTACGTGAAGAACTTCCTCAGGTCGAGCCGGTACGCGCCCCGGAACATCAGGTATGCGAGGACGAGGACGAGCGCGATCGCCACGAGGATCCCGACGGCGGTGGCGGTCACGTCGACGACCGCGTAGGGCGAGAGGAAGAGAACGGTCTCGACGCCCTCCCGGAACACGGCGACGAAGGACACGAGCGCGATCCCGAGGAGCTGCCCGCGGGAGAGGGTGAGGTCGATCTTCTGCTCGAGCTCGCCCTTCAGCTTCCGGGAGTTCTTCGCCATCCAGAAGATCATGTACGTGAGGACGGCGACCGCGGTGAGCGCGGCGACCCCTTCGAAGGCGGCCGGCTCCCAGCTCCCCTCGTCCAGGGTGCCCGCCCAGAGGTACACGCCCACCCCGATCGCCACGGAGGTCACCACGGCGAGGACCGAGCCCGCGTACACGAACCGGCTAAGGTCCGTCCGGCCGACCTTGACGAGGTACGCCCCAATGATGCCCACGATCAGGGCGGCCTCGAGGCCCTCGCGGAACGTCAGGAGGAACTGGACGACCGCCATGGACGACCTCGAACCGGGGCCCGGACCGGGTACGACGTGACGAGAAAACCTCGGCATATATAGTTTCGGCGCGCCCCGTCTCACCCTAGGGAGCGATACCCGGCGGGATCGATCACGACGGACCGATACCCGATCGCCCGCAGGGCGGCGGCGACCTCGAGCTCCATCGTCCGCAGGCGTGGGATGTCCTCGGGAGGGACCTCGATCCGGGCGGTCTCCTGCTCGTGTCGCACCCGGACCTGGCGGAACCCGCGACCCCGGAGGACCTCTTCCGCGGTCTCCACACGTCGGAGGAGCTCGACTGTGATCGGCGTGCCGTGGGGGACGCGGGAGGAGAGGCACGCGTTGCTCGGCTTGTCCCAGAACGAGAGGCCGAGCCCCCGCGCGAGGGCGCGTACGTCGGCCTTCGAGAGCCCGGCCTCGACGAGCGGGTGCCAGAAGCCCGCCTCGTCCATCGCCCGGATCCCGGGCCGGACGTCCCCGAGGTCGGAGACGTTGACCCCGTCCGCGATCGCAGCGAACCCCTCCCGGCGGGCGATCGGCACGAGTTCGTCCGCGAGCCCTTCGCGACAGAAGTAGCAGCGGTTCGCGGGGTTCCTCCGGTAGTCCTCGGAGGTGAGCTCGCTCATCCCGACGACGCGAAGCGGGATCCCAATCTCCTCTGCCTCCTCCCTCGCCTCGACGAGCTCGCGGCGCGAGAACGATTCCGTGTCCGCGAGAATCGCGAGCGCCCGGCCCCCGATCGCGTCGTGGACGGTCCGCGCGACGAGGCCGGAGTCCACTCCGCCCGAGTACGCGACGATGACCCGCCCTTTCGCGGCGGCCGCGTCGCGCATCCTCTCGTATGCCGAGCGGAGGTGCGCGTCCATTGCCACGCGGGATGCGCCCGCACCGAATTAAGCTCGCGGATTCCTCCCGCGGGGCCTGCGGCGACAAAGTCCTTAGCCCGCAGCGGGATGCCACCGCCCTTGTCGAACCTCTCCCGCCTGGAGTGCTCCGCGTGCCACCGGGAGTATGGGATCGAGCCCCGGAACGTGTGCGAGTGCGGGCGGCCCCTCCTCGCGCGGTACGATCTCGCGAGCGTGACCCGCGAGTCGTTGCTCCCGAGGCGGGACCTCTGGCGGTACCTCCCGGTGCTCCCCGTTTCCTCCGAGGAGCGCGTCGTCTCCCTGGGAGAGGGAGGGACGCCCCTCCTGCGGTGCGCGGGCATCGAGCGGACCTTCGGCGTGGACCGGGTGTTCGTGAAGGACGAGGCCGCGAACCCGACGGGGACGTTCAAGGCGCGCGGGATGGCGGTCGCCGTGTCGATGGCGAAGGGACTGGGGCTGACGCGGCTCGCGGTCCCTAGCGCCGGGAACGCGGGGAGCGCCCTCGCCGCGTACGCGGCGAAGGCGGGCCTCGAGGCGCTCGTCGTGGCGCCGAAGGACACGCCGCTGCCGATCCTCCAGGAGACCCTCCTCTTCGGGGCCCGCCTCTTCCTCGTCGACGGGACGATCCTCCAGGCGGGGGACATCGTGAAGGCGGCGTGCAAGGAGACGGGCTTCTTCAACGTCGCCACGATGTACGAGCCGTACCGGGTGGAGGGGAAGAAGGCGATGGGGTACGAGCTGTTCGAGCAGCTCGGCGGGCTCCCGGATTGGGTCGTGTTCCCGACCGGGGGCGGGACGGGCGTCGTGGGGCTCTGGAAGGCGTTCAACGAATTGCGGGAGCTCGGCTGGCACGAGGGCCCGATGCCGCGGATCGCGTTCGTGCAGTCCGCGGGGTGCGCTCCCCTCGTGAAGGCGTTCGAGGCGGGGAAGGAGGCCTCGGACCCATGGAAGAACCCCGCCACGATCGCGCCGGGGCTCCGGGTGCCGAAGGCCCTCGGGGACGTCCTCGTCCTCCGCGCGGCGCGGGAGAGCAACGGCACGGGGATCGCGGTCGAGGACGACGCGATGCGGTCCGCCGTGTCCGAGTTCGCCCGCCTCGACGGCATCGGTGCGTGCTACGAGGGCGGGGCGTCCCTCGCGGGGCTCCGTCGGCTCGTCGAGTCCGGGAAGGTGAAACGGGACGAGACGGTCGTCCTGTTCAACACGGGCACTCCCTTGAAGAACCCGTTCCCGCCGAAACCCCAGAAGCTGTCCACCGTGGAATCCGCCGACGCGCTGATCGCGCGTCTGAAGGGTATCGCGGCCTAGGGCGCGGCGGGCCCTTTTCAATCCCGCCAAGAGCCGACCATGATCGTTTGGCGGGCTGCACCGGAGGCCGCTAACGTCTTGCCGCGACCGGTCGCCGCCTCGCGGATGCAGAGATCTCTGCGGCGATTTTCCGGTGCCTCGGGCACAGTCCGCCGGACTCGAGCTGGGCGCGCATCAGCTCGGACTGCCAGTGGGCGTTGAACAGTCGGCAGCGGGGATCGTCACAGAACGCGTCCTTGGTGATGTGGTACACGGTGGCCTGGAGGGCGTAGCCCTTCGCGACCTCCGTGAGACGAGGATCGTCGTAATCGATGAACTGCCCCTTGAACGGCTCCTTCGCGGCATCGAACGGAATCGCGCCGAGCGCGACGGACAGCTGGGCCTTCACCCTGTAGTAGCCCTCGGGTTTCGCGGGGGCTTCGACGATCCCCGAGGTCGACACGACGGAGGGATATCCGCACACCACCGCTCGGGCGTGGTACCGGCCGTCCTCGTCGAACGTCCCGAGGATCCGGTGCTCGAAGGCGATGTGCAGGACCCGCAGACTTCGCTCGCCAGACGGGAGGAGGCCCCGCATCACCCCCGTGTACCGGTAGGCGTCGTACAGAATCGCCGGAACCCGTTTCGAGGGCTCCTCGAGCAGCCGGAGCTCGAACTGCACCTCCCCGTACGCGGGCTCCATCGGGTCGAAGGGGCGCATGATGTTGCGGACGCGGGTCGCGGCAATCCGCCGGGCAAGGCTCTCCGAGTCTCCCGCGCCGTGATGCACCAAGAAATCCCCGCGCACGGTGCACGAGATTCCGAGGGTCTCATGGATGTATCCGGCGACGGAATCGACCTCCAGATCCGGCGAGCTCGAGTCGCGGTAGAGGTACGCGATCCGCGGGATGTCCCAATCCGCGCCAACTCCCGGCGTGACGGGAGGCGTCTTCGACGGCTTCCTCGGCCGGCCCATCGGAAACCGGAACGCGGCCGGGTATCTATGGCCTCGGACCGCGGCCTACTTCGACCGCTTCTTCGGGGCCCGCCCGAGTTCCTTCAGCGCGACCTCGGCCGCGCGCTTCCCACTGAGGAGCATCGCGCCGAACGTCGGCCCCATGCGCGGGAGCCCGTACGTCGAGCAGACCGCCATCCCGGCCACGATGACGCCCGGGTACGCGATCCCCGTGTGCTCGACGACCGCGTCCTCGGACTTCTCGATCCACATCCCGCCCTCCCCGATCCGCTTCGCGAGGCCCCGCTTCTCGAGGGCCTGGATCACGTACGCGTCGTGGCCCGTGGAGTCAATCACGAGCTCGCACTCCAGGGCGATTGGGTCTACGCACGTGATCTCGTGCGGCAGCGCCTGCACTGGCGTCCAGTTGATCACGACGCCCGCGACGCGGTTCTTCTCCCGGAGGACGATGTCCTCGAAGCTCGTCATGTTCTGGATCTTCGCGCCCGCGTCCATCGCCGCGGCGATCAGCTTCGAGCACGCATGCGGGCCCGGGGTGACGTAGAGGTTCTCGGAGTACTTCTTGTACGGGCAGCCAATCTCGTCGAGGTACTTCTGCGCGGGGGCCCGCAGGGTGACCGTGTTCATCAGGTACCCGCCGATCCAGAACCCCCCGCCGATGTAGTTGTTCCGCTCGATCACGACGTTCTTCACGCCGTTTAGAGCGAGCTCGCGTGCCGCGACGAGACCGCTGGGCCCGCCGCCGACGATGATGACCTCTGTCGACGCGTACTCGCCGAGGTCCTTCGTGAACCCCGCCAGGATCGCGCGGGTGACCTCCGCCTCCGATGCTTCTCCAAAGATGGGCATGCTCACAACTCCTGCAGCCGTGCGATTTCGCCGCGCTACATAAGGGTTGGCTCCACGGTGGGCTCGTGTCATGGACGATAAGGAGGGACCGTCCCGAATTCGCGCCGTAGCTGTTCTTTCCGGAGGCCTTCCTTGTAGATCCAGAAGAGGAGGAGGAGGCTGAAGATCGCTAGGCCGACGGTCGACAAGCCGCAGATCTCGAGCAGGGCTGTCGAGTCCTCGCTCACGACGTTCTTCTCGTTCAGCGTGTACACGTTCCCGCGGAGGACGGGATGGCTCGTCTCGTCGTAGCGAATCGCGTAGTTCGAGTTCGCGTCGAATCGGTTCAGTTCGATCACGGGATCCGACGAATCGATCGCGATGCCGTGACGGTTCGCGTGGAACAGATTCCCTTGGACCAGGGGAGAGGACCCGTCCTCGATCACCATCGCCCATCCGCAACTGTCGATCGTGTTGCCGGTGATGCGCGCGCTCGAGTTGTGCATCTCGATGGCGTCGTCCCCCGCGCCTTCGATCGTCGAGTTCGCCACGGTGGGGGCCGCATTCGAAATCAGGATCCCGTTCGTCACCGCCCCGGTGATCCGCGTCCGGTCCACGATGACGTTGCTCGAATACAATTCGATGCCTCCGTCCAGATTCACCCGCTGGCGGTCGCCCCAGACCCCGCTGATCGAGCTTGCGAGGATCGATGCCGAGCCCATCACCTCGAACGTGTACAAGTTAGAGGAGGGGTCGCTCGCAAGGGTGACGTTGTCCAGGACGAGAGTCCCGCCCCTTGCGACCCATACGCCAACGGACTTCGGGGTCGAGAGCTTCATCGTCACGATTGAGTTCCGGATCGCGATCGTCTGACCGGCATCGACGAGGAGCGATCCCGTGAGATTCAGGGTCATGTTTTCGTAAGAGCCCGGGCCGAGGGCGCTCGAGGCCGGCTTCGGCTCGATCGTCTCCGTGACAACGGAGGGTGGCTCGGGAGTCCCGTATCCAGTCGCGATCGTCGCCAAGAAGACGGCGAGGAGGATCACGACGACGAGGGAGGGGACTTTGACATTCAGCCTTGCGGGGACGACCTTCTCGCGGTTCCGGAGCTGGAACGTCATGAAGGTGATCGTGAGGATCGTGAACGGCGGCAGGATGAGGCCGAGGCCAGTGAGGACGACGTCCAGGGAGGATCCTGCGAAGATGACCGCCGCCGTCGCGGTGCTGACGATGACGCCCACGAGAACCGCGACTCCGTACAACGCATACTCGATTTTTCGGGAGGCGACCGACTCCTCTTTCGTTGGCACGAGACGGATCAATTGTTCTGG
>VBMI01000113.1 GCA_005878955.1 Methanobacteriota archaeon | reverse complement strand
TCCCCATGGAGGCGTGACGATGCAGACACGAGATCCGACGGGCTGGATGCGGACGGAGTACGAGACCCTCGTTGCGCAGAGCTTGGACTGGCGACCGCGGGTGCTCCAGGGGCCGAGCGCGCCACGGAGTACGGTGGACGGCAAGGAGGTCGTGATGCTCGCGTCGAACAACTACCTCAACCTCTCCACCCATCCGAAGGTGAAGCGGGCGGCGCGGGAGGCGGTGAAGACCCACGGGGCGGGCAGCGGGAGCGTGCGGCCGATCGCGGGAAACCTCGACCTGCACCTCGAGCTCGAGAGGCGAATCGCGAGGTTCAAGCGCCGGGAGGCGGCCCTGTACTTCATGAGCGGGTTCGCGGGGAACGCGGGCCTGATCCCGCAGCTGGCGGGCGAGGGGGACGCGCTCTTTACGGACGAACTGAACCACGGGTCGATCATCGATGGCGTTCGCCTCACGAAGGCCCAGCGGTTCATCTACAAGCACAAGGACGTGGCCGACCTCGAGCGCGTTCTCCGGGAGGCGGACCCGATGTTCAAGAAGCTCCTGATCATCAGCGACGGCGTCTTCTCGATGGACGGGGATGTTGCCCCAGTGGACCAGATCGCCAAGCTCGCGGAGGAGTTCGGCGCGATGTTGTACATCGACGACGCCCACGGCGAGGGGGTCCTCGGGGAGGGGGGGCGCGGCGTGGCCTCCCACTTCCACGTCGAGGAGAAGGTGCACGTCGAGCTCGGGACGTTCTCCAAGGCTCTGGGGGTCGTCGGCGGCTACGTCGCGGGGTCGAACGACCTAAGGAACTATGCGCTGAACAAGTCCCGCACGTGGCTCCTCAGCGGGACCTCCACCCCCTCCACCACGGCGTCGTGCATAGCGGCGATCGACGTCCTGGAGACGGAGCCCCGCCACGTGAAGAAGCTATGGTCGAACACGAAGTACTTCAAGAAGCGCCTCAAGTCCATGGGCTTCGACATCGGGCAGAGCGAGACCCCGATTACCCCCGTGATGCTGGGCGACTCCGCCCTCGCGCAACAGTTCAGCAAGCGGCTGTTCGAGGAGGGCGTGTTCGCGGTCCCCATCGTGTACCCGATGGTCGCGAAGGACCGGGCTCGCATCCGGAACATCGTCACCGCGGGGCTGAAGCGGAAGGACCTCGACGACGCGCTCGCCGCCTATGAGAAGATCGGGAAGGAGCTCCGAGTCGTCTCCTAGGCGTCCGGCTCCAGCTTCTTCCGCATGTGCACCGCGCCGAGCGCGGGCTCGTAGCCGCTCCGCCGGAACAGGTTCAGAGACGGTTCGTTGCCCTCCATCACGAAGGCGGAGATCACCTTCATCCCCTTCCGGACGAGGGCCGTCTCGCAAGCCCGCAGGAGCCGGGTCCCGACGCCCCGCCGCTGGTACGCGGGGTCCACGGCGAGGCGGTTGATCCATCCCTTGCGGGTGTCGTGCGTCCCCAGGACGGTGCCCACGAGCCGGTCCCCGTCGAAGGCTCCGAGGTAGAGCCCTTTGTTCCTCCGGAGTTGTCGGGCGAAGCTCGCCCGCGAGTCCCGCAGGTTCGTGTGGTCCGTGAGCCGCGCACGCCGCCACAGCTCGAGCACCGCGTCGTGGTCGTCGAGGGACAGGGGCGCGATCCGCACGGCCATGGGGTCACGCCACCCGCGCGCCGAGGGCCTTCTCCTCGTCCGGGCGGAGGAGCACGACCTCCCCGTCCGGCTGGACGGCCCCGAGGACGAGGACCTCGGAGACGAAGTTCGCGATCTGCTTCGGCGGGAAGTTCACGACCGCGAGAACGTGTCGCCCGACGAGGTCCGCCTTCGCGTACCACCGTCGGATCGCCGCCGAGGACCTCTTGACGCCCGTCTCCCCGAAGTCGATCGTGAGGCGGTAGGAAGGATTGCGTGCCTCCGGGAAGTCCTGTGCATCCACCACCTTCCCGACGCGGATGTCCACTTTTCGAAACTCGTCCCACGTCAGCGTCATGTCGTGCTCCCACCCAACGCAGCCGGGCGGCGGAACCGCCACCGGATGGCGGGCGGCATGCTGTCCGCCCGCTTAAGACCTCCCGCGGCGCGGCGACGATTCACAATCCGTAAATACGGACCCCGCCTACGACCGCCATGAAGGTTGGAGTTCTCGGCAGCGGGGATGTGGGGCGGGCGCTCGCGACCGGGTTCGCGTCTCGCGGTCACGATGTCAAGGTCGGATCGCGGGACCCGAAAAAGCCGGAGCTTGCGAAGTGGTTGAGGGAGACGCGGGGGAAGACATCGACGGGCTCCCCCTCGGAGACCGCGGCGCACGGCGAGGTGATCGTCCTCGCGACCCTCGGGGCGGCGGCGGAGGAGGCGATCGAGCTGGCGGGGCCGAAGAATTTCGATGGCAAGGTCGTGATCGACGTCACGAACCCCCTCGACTTCTCGAAGGGGATGCCGCCAGGGCTGTTCGTCGGGACGACCGACTCCCTCGGAGAGCGGGTGCAACGCAAGGTGCCGAAGGCCAAGGTCGTGAAGTGCTTCAACACCGTTGGGAACGCGCACATGGTGGCGCCCAAGTTCCTCGGAGGCGCGCCGGAGATGCTCATCGCCGGGAACGACGCGGAGGCGAAGAAGAAGGTCACGGCGATCCTCAAGGAATTCGGCTGGCCCGGCGCAATCGACGTCGGCGGAATCGACGGCGCACGGGGGCTCGAGGCGATCGTCCCGCTCTGGGTCCGCGTCTGCACGGCCCTCGGGAACTGGAACGTCGCCTGGAAGGTCCTCCACGACTGAGCGCGTCAGTGGGCGTGGCTCTCGATGACCCGCACGCCGAGCCGGCGGCAGAGTCGCTCGTGCTCGCTCCGGCTCACCCACTCCACCCGCAGGTAGTCCGCGATCTCCCGCTCCGGGATTCCAAGGTCCTTCGCCCGATCCACCGCGACCTGGTACGCCTCAAGCTCCGTGGGCCGGTCGACGTACGAGTACCGGCGGTCCCAAAGCGGCCTCCCCTCCCGCCACTGCCGGATGTGCGTGAGCTCGTGGATCACATCGAGATAGAGGATCCACGGCTCCCCCGTCTTGAGGTACTCCAGTCCCGCCACGATGTGGCCGTCGGAGTCGTCGATGTACATGTACATGTCCTCCGCGACGGCCTCGAGGTAGCACTTCTCGAGCACCTCCCGCCGGGCGCCGTCCGAGAAGAGGCGGACGAACGCGGGGTCCCGGTCGAGTCCCGGGAACACCTTCGTCAGGGGATGCTTGCCCGCCGCGACGCGGCGGTTCGCCCGGGGGAATCCCATTCGAGGCCCCATGAAATCCGGGAGGCCGATAACCCTTTCGCATCCCGACGCCGGCCCTAACCGGGATCACTTCGGCGGGGGCTTCTGGTTCCCGACGACTCGGACGAACCGGGTGCGCGGCCCAGGCCGGAGCACTCGGAATCCGAC
This sequence comes from Methanobacteriota archaeon, assembly GCA_005878955.1. Lineage (GTDB taxonomy): Archaea > Thermoplasmatota > Thermoplasmata > RBG-16-68-12 > RBG-16-68-12 > EA-19. The sequence continues at coordinate 3,007 of VBMI01000113.1, read as the reverse complement.
CATGACCACCTCCGCCACGATGAACGCCAACAGGACCCACCAGAGAAGGAACGGCACCGGGTTCGCCGCGGGATTGTTCCGCAGGATCAGATCGGGGAACCAGAGGAATGGATTCAAGTCGAACGAGATCGAGGCCGTCGCCGGATCGAGGCGCTCCGAGTATCCGACCCCGAGGGTCTCCGAGAGGCCGTAGATGGCGAGATAGGAGAGGATCAAGAGGCCCCAGAACGCCACCGCTTCGGTCGAGGAGCGGGACCGGAGGAGCCGCATTCTCCCTACCCCCATGGCGCCTGCCAACCCCATTCCGGTCCCGGAACCCTCCACGGGAAGCGGCCTATTTCAGGAGACTAGTACGGCCCTTTGTGGCGGGCTTGAACTGATTGGTACAGCGTTTGTGCGGGCGGTGTCGATGCTCCCGGTTCTCGTCCTTGAGCTTGTCGAGCTCTTCCTGCTGCTCGACCTTCTTCGCCCGCTCCGCGACCTTGTCCTGGACCTGCTTGATCGTCCGGCGGGCGAGCCTGCGCAGGGTCCCAATCGAATCCTCCGTCGCCACCTTCCGGATCTCCGGGATCGCCTTCGCGTCCCCCATCGCCCCCAGGCCCTGCACGGCCCCGATGCGGGTCCGGTAATCGTCGTCTCGGAGCAAGGGCTCCAGGATGTCCCGGATCGCGTCTCTCTTGTCCTCGAGGTAGTCCCCGAGCTTCCCGAGGGCAAGACAGGCAGACAGCCGGACGAAGGGGTGGCCACCCGCTTTCGTGTATGGGCGGATCGCCTCGATCACCTTCGGGTCCCGGAGCTCCGCGAGGCCCATGAGACCGCTGCGGGTGATCGTCCCAACGTGTGAGGGGCGGTCGAGTCCCTTGACGATCGTGTCGAACGCCTTCGGATGGCGGGAGGTCCCCATCGCCATCGCCGCAGAGCCTGCCGCGTAGTACATCTTCTCCTCTCGCCAGGCCTTCGTGAGGACCTGGAAGGCGTCATCGTCCTCCCGGAAGCGGCCGAGCGCCTCATACGTCCCGCGGCGGACCCGCGAATCCTTGTCCTTCAGCCCCGCCATCAGCGCGGCCTTCGCCTCGTCGGTCCGGATCTCACCGAGCGCCCTCGCCGCAGCCCGCCGCACGGCGAAGTACGGGTCCGAGGTGAGCGCCTTCTGGAGGGCCTCGACGACATCGTCGTCCTTGAGGATCTTCGACAATCCCTCGCACGCTTGCATCCGCGGGATGATCGTCTTCGCATTCTTCAGCTGGTACAAGAACTCCAGCTTCGGTTTCTCGAACGTGAGCTTCTTCAGGATCCAGTTGTCCGGGTCGAACAGGACCGTGTCCGGTTTCGCGGAGGACTCCACGAAGAACGTCTGCTCCGGACGGGACACCTCGATCCGCTCCCGCCTCGGCTTCCCGTTCGCGTGGATCTCCACCTCGACGGGCGTCGAGAACAGAGGCGTGAGGTCCTTCACCTCCTGTTTCTGCTTGACCGTGAGGGCGACGAGCTTCGTCTTGTCGTCGTACTTCCAGGAGGCCTCGAACTCCGGGTGGCCCGCCTTGTAGTACCATTGCTCGAAGAACCGGTCCAGGTTCCGGCCCGTGGCCTCCGCGATCGCCTCCTTGAGGTCGTTCGTCTCGACGTTCCCGAGGCCGTGCCGCTTCACGTAGTGGCGGATCGCCTTCCACCACAGTTCCTCGCCGAGCACGAACCGCATCATGTGGAGCACGCACGCGGCCTTGTTGTACGTGTGGGCGTCCAGCATGTCCTCGTTGTCGTGGTACTTCGTCGCGACGATCGGGCGGCGGTACGCCCGGGCCTCCTCCTCGAAGTAGCCGTTCGCCGTCTCATGCATGACCCAGTGGAACTCGTCCGCGCCGAACTCCGCCTCGAACCAGAGCGGGTCGAAGTACGAGGCGAACCCTTCGTTCAGCCAGAGGTCGTTCCACGACCGAGTCGTGAGATAATCCCCGAACCACTGGTGGGCGAGTTCGTGCGCGAAGAGGCCTTCGGGTCGGTAGTCCGGGCGGGTGTACGGGTCGACGAGGCAGTTGTCGACGAGGACCGTGAGCGTCGTGTTCTCCATCCCGCCGAATGTGAAGTCGCGGACGACGGCCTCCGCGTACTTCGCCCACGGGTACTTGAGGCCGGTGACCTTCGAGAAGAACGTCATCATCGACGGGAGGTACCGGAACGTGTCCTTGATCTTCGGGCCCTCGCCCTTCGGCACGTAGTACTGGAGGGGCACCCCGTCCCACATCTCCTCGAGCCGGTCGAACTCCCCGCTCACGACCGTGATCAGGTAGTTCACGTGGGGGATGTCCTGGAGCCAGTGGTACGTGCGGGTCTTCCTGGCTTCGTCGTGCTTCTCCTTCATCAGCCGGCCGTTCGAGATCGCGAGCTGCTTTTCGTCGACCGTGACGACGACCTCCGAGGTCATCCGCTGGTTCGGCGCGTCGTACGACGGGAACCACGCCCGGTTGTCCTCCTGCTCGCCCTGAGTCCAGACCATCCAGGGACGCTTCGGATATTCCTTCGTCGGCCGCACGAAGAACATCCCCTTGCGGGGCCGGCAGTCATACGCGACCTTCAGGGAGAGCTCCGCGTCCGCCTTGTACGCGCGCCCGAGGCGGACCTTCAGCTTCGAGCCGTCGTAGTCGAAGTCGAGGGACCGGCCCTCGCCGTCCGTCACCTTCCGGACATGGAGGCTCTCCCCGTCGAGCTCGATGTCCCGCAGCCCGTCGTTCACGGGCGTGAGGAGGAGGGTCGACGTCCCTCGGACCTCCCGGTTCGGTTGGTCGATCGCGACGTCGAGGCGCACGTGGCGCACGTTGAACGTCCGGTCCCGGGGGAAGTGGTCCGGGGCGGAATCCTCCGCGAAGACCTTGTCGAAGGCGCCGAGGTGGTACGCCCTGCAGAACAGGAAGGACTCCATCGACTCCCCCGCCGCGACAGGAACCGCGCGCGAATCGGGGCGTGTTATTTAGGGTTATCCGTGATGAGGCGCTCCCGTCGGCGCATCATG
>VBMI01000032.1 GCA_005878955.1 Methanobacteriota archaeon | reverse complement strand
CCACTCTTGAGGACGAACAAGAAGATGTGGCTCCCCGTGCACTCGATCTCCCGCACGGACCGCTTCGAACCAGCCTACAGCTTCGAGTGCTTGCCCAACCACAACTACGTTGCAAGCGGAGTCGTCGTTCACAACTGCCGATACTGCTTCCTACCGGGAACGATGGTCTTGACTGACTGCGGCTTCGAGACAATTGAAGATCTCTTTGCCTCCGCGCGACCCACCGGGAACCCTGAGGTCCGCGTAGTCGTAGACCGGAAGGCGCTCACGCACCGGGGTCGGTGGCGACGGGTCGCGAAGGCCTTCGAGCACTTCTACTCCGGGAGGGTTCTAGAGATTCAACTGGCGGGGATGCCTAGCATCGAATGCACCCCAGACCACGCTGTCTACGCTTCGATCAACGGAACTTCGGTCCAGAAGCTGCGGGCGGATGCACTGACAGCAGGTGACCGCCTTGTGGTTCCACGCCCGGAAGCGCCGAGTGAACGGGGCATGATGGCGCGCTGGATTGACGAAATCGCACAGAACGAGGGAAGGGGAACAGGCGCGGCCATGACGGTCATGGCTTCGGCACTCCGTGCCGCGCGAGCCCCGGCAACCGAAGCGTACGCGTTCGCAACCATTGGCGAAATCCGAGCGAAAACGTACGTAGGGCCCGTGTACAACATTGAGGTCGAGGAGGATCACAGCTACACGGCGAACCTCATGGCGGTCGCGAACTGTCAGAATTTCGACATCAGCCAGCGGCGGAAGGTCGAGGGGATCGACGTCGAGCCCGAGGACGTTGTGAAGATGACCCTCGAGCAGGGCTGCCAGGGGCTCGCCTACACGTACAATCAGCCCACGATCTTCATCGAGTTCGCGCGCGACATCGGCATGGCGGCCCGGAAGGCGGGATTGATCAACATCTTCGTCTCGAACGGCTACGACACCCCGGACGTCGTCGCCGAGTTCCCGAAGTTCCTGGACTGCATCACGGTGGACTTCAAGGGCTCCGGCGAGACGGAGTTCGTCCGGAAGTACATCGGGATCCCGAACGCGGAGCCGATCTTCGACACGATCCAACGGACGCGGGACACGAAGGCGACCCACATCGAGATCACGGACCTCATCGTCCCCCAGGTCGGGGACGACCTGAACGCGGCCCGCCGGCTCTCGAAGTTCGTGTACGACGAGCTCGGCCCGGACACGCCAATCCACTTCCTCCGGTTCCACCCGGATTATAAAATGAACGAGTTCCCGTGGACCCCGGTCGAGACGTTGGAGAAGCACTGCGAGGTCGCGAAGCAAGCGGGCCTCAGGTACGTCTACATCGGGAACGTCGGCGGCCACCCGCTGGAGCACACGTACTGTCCGGAGTGCGGCGCGATCGCGATCCGGAGGTACCAGTTCGACATCACCGGCTGGTACCTGGACAAGCACAACCGCTGCAAGAAGTGCGGCGCCCAGCTGCCGATCGTCGGCGGCCTCGAGAAGACGTTCAAGGACGACCGGTTCTATTCCGTGCTCCACCACCGCTAGGGCGCGAGCCTCCCCTTCTCGAGCAGCGGCTTGCCGTCGACGTCGATCGTCGCCCCGGTGAGGATCGCGTCCACCCGCACGCCGCAGGAGACCCGCCCGCCGTACGGCACGCTGTCCCCGAACACGACGTGGATCGCGCCGAGGGCCTTCTCCGCCTCCGGGAGCGGCGCCGTCGCGTGGGCCCTCGGGTTCAGGCCGACCCCCAGCTTCCCGAGGTTCCGCCCCTCCTTCCCGCCGCGGTTCATCTCGAGGACGGCGGCCTCCGCTCCGACCACCTTCGTGGCGTACCCCTCCGCGAGGAGGGCCGTCGCGGGGGCGTGGAGCGGCTCCTGGAAGAACGTGTCCGCGACGAGGCGGCCCTCCGCGGTCTCCTCGAGCGGGGCGACGAAGATCTCGCCCGCGGGGAGCGTCGTCACGTCCCCCTTGCGACCGGCGACTCCCGTGTCCGAGAAGTTCCACTCCCGACCCCGCGTGCTCACGGTAAAGTCGGCGCCCGAGGGGGTCGCGACATGGACCTCGTCCGCGGCGCGCAGCCGCCGCTGGAGGCGGCGCATCGTCTGCTGGAGCGCGCCGTGGTCCGCCGTCAGGGCGCCGCCTTCGAGGGCCTCCTCCGTCACGCCGGGCATCGAGACGACGCGGGCCCCCGCGCGGTTCGCGGCTCGGCGGGCGTGGGTGTGCGTCAGCGAGTGCACCGTCGCCAGGAGGACGACGTCCGCCTCGAGGAGCGCGGCGGCGAGGAGGTCGGGGGGCTCCCGCCCCGCCGCCTCGCGCGTGCGGATCAGGGAGAGGACGGGGTCGCACCCGAGGGCCGCCGCGGCATAGAAGAACGCGCGGCCCACGGACATCCGCTCGGGGTCCGCCACGATGAGAACACGCTCGCCCGCCTTCAGGCCCGCACTGGTGCGGAGCACGGAGGCGGCGCCCTCCTCCAGGGCCACGCGCGCGGGATGCGGGAAGTGCGCGTAAAGGTTCCGTCGTCGCGGGGGCGCGTATTCGGGATGATAACACGCGGGGAACCTTCAAATAACGGCGAACGGGATGGAACCCGCGTCCCATGCCCACCGCGGTCGGAGAGCTGAACCGCATTCTCCGGGACTTCAACGCGAAGTACCGAGCGTCCCTCAGCGCGGTCGTCTCGCGGAGCGGCGTCCCGATCGCGTGGGCGATGCCCCCCGACACCCGCGTGGACAACCTCGCGACCCTCAGCGCGACAATCCTCGGGGCCTCCGAGGTGATCTACTCCGGGTTGAACCAGGACCCCCCGCGCCGCGTGATCGTGGAAGCCGACAAGGGCACCTTGATCGCGACGGGGGTGGGGCCGAAGTCGTTCCTCGTCGCGATGGTCGCCGGGAAAGCGGAGGCGGTCACCACGGGCCTGGACCAGACTGCGAACTCGATCCGGAACGTGCTCCAGGGCCAGGGCTGAGCCACCGGCCGATGAGCCGCTCCCGAAGCCGGACGTACCGGGGCCTCGTCGCGAACCTCCAGAACAGGAAGCCGATCGCGAACCCGACGAGCGCGCCCACGAGGACGTCCGAGGGATAGTGCGCGCCTTCGTACACCCGTGCCAGGCCCGCGGCGATCGCGTACGGGAGGAGGAACCGGAGCCACCGCCTCTCGTGGAGCCCGATCAGGGTCGCGAGGAGGAACGCGCGGGACGTGTGGCCGCTCGGGAACGAGGGGTCCGTGAAGTCCGGGAAGAGGGCGGGCTGCAAGAGGTGGACGTTCGCGGTCCCGTAGAACGTCTCGGGTCGCCACCGGCCGATCGCGAACTTCAGGCCCTCCGTCACCGCGACGGTGATGAGGAGGGCGACGAGGTAGTCGAACGCGAGGGACCGTTTCTTCACGACCCAGAGCTGGGCGGCCCACCAGATGATCACGTAGAGGGCCGCGGAGATGTCCAGCAGGAGGGCGACCGCATCGAGGGCGGGGTTCGACCCGGCGCCGTTCAGGAGATGGAAGAGGCCCGCCTCCGCCTCCTCGCCCGCCATGTCGGCGGCGATGCTGGGGCCGTAGAAAAGGGCTCCGACGGGAACCGCTTTCTGCCCCCGACGCCTCCACAGGGCCGTGGACGACGTCGCCCGGGCGTACGAACGGCTTCTCGCCCGCTTCGGGCCCCAGCGCTGGTGGCCCGCCCGGTCCCGGTTCGAGGTGATCGTCGGCGCCCTGCTGATGCAGCAGACCGCATGGCGGAACGTGGAGGTCGCGATCGCGAACCTGCGGCGGGCTGGGATCCTCTCGGCGGGCGCGATCGCGGGCGCGTCGATTCCCGAGCTGCGACGGCACGTGCGGGTCGCCGGATTGTATCGCACGAAGCCCCGGAGGCTGAAGCGGTTCTGCGCCCGTCTCATGGAGTTCCGAGGGGACCTCGACGCGTTCTTCCGTCGCGACCCTGTGGTGGTGCGAGAGGACCTCCTCGCCCAGGAGGGTGTCGGCCCGGAGACGGCGGACTCGATCCTGCTGTACGCCTCGAGGACGCCGACGTTCGTCGTGGACGCGTACACGATCCGAATCGCGCGGCGTCTCGGATGGATCGACTCGGACGACTACGACGAGGTGAAGGCGTGGTTCGAGGCCCGGCTCCCGAAGGACCTCCCGAGGCTGCGGGAGTTCCACGCGCTCCTCGTTCGGCACGCGAAGGAGATCTGCCGTCCGCGACCCCGCTGCGAGGCGTGCCCACTGAACGAGATGTGTGCGTACTATCGGACGAGAAGGGCATAAGGCCCCCGCCGCGTTCGGAGACGGCGATGGACCGGATCCGGGCGATTACCTTCGACGCGTTCGGGACGATCGTGGACACGGGGCGGGGCGCCCTCCTTGATGTCTCGGACCGAATCGTCCGGGAGTTGGGCCTGGGCCTCTCCGCCGAGGGGTTCCTCGAGCGGTGGGACCACTATTTCTTCGGGATCGACCACAACCCGTTCCTCAGCCTGGCGGAGGCGACGGAGGTGAGCCTCGCGCAGGCGTTCCGGGAGCTCGGGGTGGACGCCGACCCGGACCCGTACGTGGAGCGCCTCCAGAGGGAATGGATGCGGGCGAAGGCGTACCCGGAGGTCCGGGGGGTCCTCGAGGCGCTCGAGGGGGTCCCGCGGGCGGTGGTGTCGAACGCGGACGACGCGATGCTCCGGGAGATCCTCGAGCGGAACCGGTTGAGATTCGACGCCGTCGTGACGTCCGAGGCGTGCCGGTCGTACAAGCCCGCCTCCGTGATCTTTGAGGTCGCAATGCGCGAACTCCGGGCGTCGCCTGCAGCCGTCCTTCATGTGGGGGACTCCCTCGACGCGGACGTGGGCGGCGCTAAGCGGCTCGGGATGATGGCGGCTTGGGTGAACCGAACGGGGGAACGGGCTCGGGCCGAAGGGCCCGTGCCGGACTTGACCGTGCGGAACCTGGCGGAGCTGCTGCCCTCGCTCGATTCCGGGCCACGTCGCTGACCCGCCGCGGGGGGACGCAGCCCGCCGCCTCCCGAACCGTCCGCGGCCGAGGTCAGCGATTCCTTTATACCCGGCCGCCGCCATCCCGCGGCCGGAGGGGTGCCTGTTGTCACAGGCCACAGTAGGAGAGCGTATCCTCGTCCATCTCTCCTGGTACCTGCGGTTCGCGGACGCCTTCGAGTGCCCGCGGGAGACGACGCAGGACGGGATCGCGCGGGCCCTCGGGATTAGCCGGGCGCACGCCGCCCTCGAGCTCAAGCGCCTGAGGGCCGCCGCGCGGGCGGAGGAGCGGATGGCCCACGTCGTGGGCGGCCGCAGCCGCCGGAAGGTGTACTTCCTCACCCCCGGGGGCGCGTCGGCGGCCCGGTCCCTCCGGGACCACGCGCGGGAGAAGTCCGTCCTCCTCGCTGATCACGGGGAGCGCCGGGAGGTGAGCGGGGCGGAGGCGATCGAGGCCCTGAAGTCCCGCGGGGTCCGGGAGCCGGAGGCGACCCTGCTCATCCTCGGCGGGGACCTCGTCGACGCGCGGGGCCGCCGTCCCGGCGCCCCGACGGACCTGCCCCTCGCGGAGCCGTTCGTGGGCCGCGACGCAGAGCTCGCGACCCTCGCGTCGTGGCTCGCCTCACCCGGGCCGCTCGCCCTCGTCCTCGGGGTCGCGGGGATCGGGAAGACGGCCCTCGTCGCGCGGGCGGCGACCCTGTTCGAGGGGGCCGTGTGGTACCGGAAAATGTACGGCTTCGAGGACGCCCGCGGGTTCGCCGCCGCCCTTGGCGACTTCCTTCACCGCATCGACCGGCCCCGCCTTCGGAACTACCTCGCTTCGGGAGGGCTGGACGGGCACGGGCTCTCCGCGATCTTGCAAGAGGACCTCGCGGGGGTGCTCCTCGTCGTGGACGACGTCCACGCCGCCTCGGACGTCGCCGGCCTCCTGCGCCTCGCCGCTGATGCGGGGTGCGGAAAGGTCCTTGCGGCGGCCCGGGACCGCCCGGACGCGTTGGCGGGCGTGGACGGCGCGGTGGAGGTCGTCCTCGGGGGCCTCGGCCCGGAGGCATCCCGGGACCTCGTGTCCGCCCTCACGGGGCGCGTCGGGGACCGCCTGGAGCCGATCCTGGCGGCCGGACGCGGGCATCCGATGGCCCTCCGGATCCTCGCGCGCTCGGACCCCTCGACGGCCACCGGCGCGGAACGCGTAATCGAGGACGCGATCCTCGAGGGGATGGACGCGGACCTCGAGGCGGCCGCCGCCGCCCTCGCGGTGCTGCGTGCCCCCTGCCCGCGCCCCGCGGAGCTCGGGATCTCTCCGTCCCGGCTCCGGCGCCTCCTCCGGAGGGGGCTCGTCGCGCGGGGGCCCAGGGGCGTCGCCCTCCACGACCTCGTGCGGGACGTGCTCCTCCCCCGGTTGCCGCCCGCCGTTGCACGGGGCGCCCATCGCGAAGCCGCCCGCGCGGCCGAGGCCCGGGAGGATCCGATCGAAGCCGCGTACCACCTTGCCCAAGCGGAGCGGCCGCGGGCGGCCCGCGACCTCCTCGTCGCGAAGGGCCCCGGACTCCTAGACTCCCCCGCGGTGGCCGAGCTCGCCCGCCTCCTCGCCCGCCTTCCCATGTCCTCTGGGAGCAAGCTCCTCCTCGCGGAGGCGCTGGACCGCCTAGGCCGCGGCGAGGAAGCCCCGCCCCTCCTCGACCGGATCGCGGGCGACCCCCGCCACCCCCGCAGGGCGGAGGCCCTCCTCCTACTCGGACGGATCGCGAGCCGCCGGAACGAGCTGCCCGCGGCCCAGCGGCATATCCGGGACGCCGTCGCCGCCGCGGTGGCGCTTGGGGACCCGCGACTGGAGGGCGCCGCCCGCCGGCTCCTCGCCGTCGTCCGCCGCAAGGCCGGGGACGCGGACGGGGCGGAGGCGGAGCTCGACCGCGCGATCCCGCTCCTCGAGACCGCGGGGGACCCGAGGGAGCGCGTGCGGGCGCACCTCGACCGTGCCACGGTTCGGCTGCAGAGGGGCGATCCCGCTGGGGCCGGCCGGGAGCTCGAGACCCTCCTCGCGGACGCCGGTGCGGGGCCCCGGGAGGAGGCCGCGATCCGGTCGAACCTCGCGATCGCCTGGGCCCAGATGGGGCGCGCGGACGACGCCGCCGTCCTGTTCGAGGGGAGCGCCCGCGCCGCGGAGCGCGGGGGGGACTTCCGCGCCGCCGGATACGCCCTTGCGAATGCCGCGGACGCGTACCTCGCGTCGGGGCGCGGGGCGGACGCGCAGCACTCGCTCGCGCGGGCCCGCGAGATCTCGTCCGGCTTCGCGGATCCCCTCCTGGAGTCCACGATCCTGACGAACGAGGGGAAGGTGCTCGCCTCCCAGGGGCGGCCGGGCCCCGCGGAGGAACGATTGCGCGCGGGGGTCGAGCGCATCCGCGGCCTCGGGAACGTCGTCAGCCTGATCGCGCGGGTGGACGAACTCGCGCGGTTCTACGAGAGCGCCGGTCGCGCGGAGGAGGCGCTGCGGTGCCGCCGGGAGACGGAGGAAATCCGTGCCTCCGCGCGCGGCATGGAGCGCGCGACACCGAGCCTGTCGTGACGCGGTTTGTCCACGCGGGATTTTATCGTCGCACAACAATTATTAAATACGGTCCACCCATGTCGAGCCGGCTGCGATTCGTCGCAGCCGGATGGGATGAACCCGAGTCCTGCTTCTCCAGAGGGAGGTAGCCTAATGCACCTGAAGGTTGTCGTCGTCTTGCTTGCCGTCGGAACGCTCACGGGGCTCTTCGTCGCGGCGTCGCCCGCGCGCGCCATCGCGTCGATCGCAATGGACCCGCCGCAGTTCCATCCCTTCTACTACATCCCCGGGGAGCAGATCCGCTTCACGGTCTCGATCCTGAACACGGACCCTCGCACGTACGATTTCCTGGTCGCGTGGGATGACGGCGCGACCCGCACGAACTGGAGCGGGGACGCGTTCGACGACGTGACCATCGCCGCCCCGCAGCTCAGCATCGTGGAGACGTTCAGTCTCCCCCCCGGGATCCCGGACGGCGACTACTACTTCCTCGAGGTGCACGACCAGAACTGGATCGAGAACAACGGGTCCGGCCTGACGTACGACCGGCAACAGTTCTCCATCCGCACGTGGACGCTGAACCTCGAGATGGACCGGAGAGCATACCTGCCCGGGGACACGGTCACCATCATCTGGTCCGTGAACCTGATCCGGGACGGGTCCCTCGCCCCGGCCGGGTACGGCCAGCTCTGGGTGAACGACTTCCCGAACGGCAACGCCCTGATCAACCCCAACCCTCATCTGTTCCCCGAATCCGCGGGCAAGTTCTCCTTCCAACTCTTGGGAAGCATTCCGACGAACCGGTTTGTGAACGCCGTGGCCTGGTTCAACAGCACCGCCTCCAACGCGGACCGGTTCGCGTACAACACGGCGTTCTCGCCCGTCGACGGCCTCCGGATGATCGTGAACGCCCTCTCGGGGACCTACGAGCCCGGGGCGGTCGTGACCGTGGACGTGAGCGCGAAGGTGACCGACTTCCCACCGAACCCCGCCAATCCGGGGGCGGCGAACGTGGAGGTGGACATCACCGTGACGGACCAGACGACGGGACGGGCCGTGCCCCAGTATGGCGCGCTCAACCTCCTTACGGACCAGCACGGAAACCTAAAGCACGTATTCCAGCTCAACACGACGATCGCGGACGGCACCCCCTTCCTCGTGCAGGCGGCGGGGGTCGCGAACAACGCCGTGACCGCGATGGGGTCGGACACGTTCCTCGTGAACTCGAGGGCGGGGATGATCCTTGTCCTGTCCTTCGACAAGAGCCAGTACCTGAGCGGGGACACGGCGACGATGACTGCCGCGGTGAGCGGGACCACGGGGACGATCACGTACATCTACGAGGCCCGCGACGGGGGGACCGGGAACCTCCTGGACCGGACGACGTCCGCCTCGAACCGGTACCAGTACCTGATCCCCACGACGTTCGACGGCTCCCTGACGTTCTCCGCGACGGCGGACGACGGGCAGGGGAACCGCCGGACGGATGCCCGGAACTTCAACGTCCTCCTCGGCATCCTGACCGTGAACCTCGACCGCTCCGAGTATAGCGGCGGGGACACGATCACCGCCGTCTATGCGCTGACACGGAACCCGGCCGTGATGCCGACCCCGACGTACTACTACGAAATCATCGATACCTCCCGGATACCGAACGTGCTCGTCCGGTCCGGCGTTGCGACCGCGGCGACGGTCTCGTACCAAGTCCCGGGGGTCCCCGCGACCCAGTACACGTTCCGGATCACCGCCTCCGAGGCGGGGCGGTCGATCCAGGGATCCGCGATCGCGACCGTCGTCTCGGGGGTGCTGCTCTCGATCAGTTTCGACAAGCCCTCGTACAACCCGGGGGACACGATGCGGATCGCGTACGAGCTCCGGCCCCGCGGGCTCACCGCGCTGCCGGCGAACTTCCTGTTCCTGATCGCGATGCCGGGCGCTCCCTACAAGACCGTGCAGACGACCGCCTCCGCGGGCGAGCTCACGTACACCGTGCCCGCCGGGATGAACGACGGTGACCTTTACGTCCAGGTCCTCGAGGCGTACACCGGGGCGTCCACGATCGAGGTCGTGCACATCGGCGGGTTGAACCCGTTCGCGGCGGACGTCGGCGGTGTCCCAGCGATCAGCGTGGTCCTGCTCCTCCTGGTCGTCTTCCTCTTCATCCTGATGCTCGTGCTGTGGCGGAGGACGATGGGGGGCATGGCCCCGATGGCACCGGGCGAGCGGCCCGCCGCGCCGCGACCCCCGCCGCCCTCGACCGCCACGCCGGGCCCCGCACCGATGAGCGTGACGTGCAAGTCCTGCGGATCCGCGATCGAGATCACGACGAGCAAGCGGCCGATCGAGGTCATGTGCCCGAGCTGCGGCGAGACCCAGATGGTCCAGTAGCCCCGGGCCCACCCACATCCGGGCCCGCAGGCCTCCGCAACGAGCGGGCGCATCGCCCGACGATCAACGCTTCGAGAGGACCTCGCCGATCGCCCGAATCCCGTTCCGGACCGAGTCCCTCGAAGCGGCGTATGAGATCCGGAGGTGGCCCTCGCCCGCCGCCCCGAACGCGCTCCCCGCGGTGACCGCGACGCGACCCTCCTTCAGGAGCCGCTCGCTCAAGTCCAGCGAAGGCGTGGACCCACGGTACCGCGGGAACACGTAGAACGCCCCGCCCGGCCGAGCCACCTCGAGCCCGGGGATCTTCCCGATCTCCTGGAGGGCGACCTCCCGGCGGGCGCGGAACTCCGCGACCATCGTCTCCACCGGCGCGACGGGGCCCGTGAGGGCGGCGACCCCCGCGCGCTGGACGAACCCGGGGACGCACGTGATCGTCTGCTCCTGGACCTTCACGATCTCCTTCAGAAGGGGCTTGTCCGCCAAGAGCCAGCCCAGGCGCCAGCCCGTCATCGCGTACGTCTTCGAGAACCCGTGGACCGTCACCGTCCGCTCGAACATCCCGTCTAGGGCGGCGGGGGAGACGTGGTGGCCGTCGTACAGAATCTTCTCGTAGATCTCGTCCGAGATCAGGTAGAGGTCGTGGTCCCTGCACAAGTCCGCGATCCCGCGGAAGACATCTGCCGGGAACACCGCGCCCGCGGGGTTCGACGGACTGTTCACGAGAATCGCCTTGGTCCGCGGGGTGATCGCCTCCGCGACCGCCTCGGGCGTCATCACGAATCCCGCTTCGTCCGCAGCGGGGACGGGCACGGGCCGACCTCCTACGAGGCGGGACATTGGGTCGTAGCTCACCCACCCCGGGTCCGGCATCAGCACCTCGTCCCCCGGCTCGACGAGCGCCATGAGCGCGAGGAAGAGGCAGTGCTTCGTGGGCGCGACGAGGACGTTGTCGGGCTGCGCGGGGATCCCGTTCTCCCGCCGGGATTTCTCCGCGATCGCCTCCCGCAGCTCGCGGATCCCGAGGGAGCTCACGTACTTCGTCATCGGGACCTCGTCGAGGGCCCGTTTCGCGGCCTCCACGATATGGGCGGGGGTCGGGAAGTTGGGCTCCCCGATGCTCAGGTTCTCGACCGGCTCCCCCTTGGCCTGGAGGTCCTTCGTGAGGGTCCCGAGTCGGACGGTCGGGGAGGGCTGAATCGCCTTCACGCGGGAAGCCAGGGGCTTCACCCATGCGGGTAAGGTTGGGCAGAGAAAAAGGTTCGCCCGCCCCACCGCGCAAGGCTCAGACGTCCACCCAGGTCGCGAATGTCGACTGGGCGCGATACTGGAGGTTGCAAACGTTGTGACGGAGGAGATTCTCCCACTGGCAGACCGGCTCGCCCCATGTGATTGTGGCTCCGACCTTCAGACGGTACGACCCCTCCCCCGCTCGGTAGTTCCAGAACAGGTCGTTTGTCCCCGTCGCGAACCTGCTGTACTTCGTCGGGTCGAGCGTGTCGAGGGTCGTGTACTGGTAGTCCCACCGAATCCGCGTGTAGTAGTCCTCGCCGGGACCGCGGGCCATCGTGTCGAATCCCTGGGTCGATTCCCCGAGCCACCGGAAGAGGAGACTCGTCCCACCCGCGCCGGCAGCTCCGATTGCCAAGGACGTGGCGCTAAACCCGAGCGGCGCCGCGGCGACGCTCAGCAACACCCCTGCGCCGATGCTCGCGAGCATGAGGGAGGTATCGCGCGCGGCCTGCTGCTCTGCCGGATTCACCGGCACGTTGCGTTCGTTCGCCTCCGCAATCCTGAGCACGGTGGCGGTCCCGTCCTGGCTCGTCTTGTGCGTGCAGAAGATCCACCAGCAGTCGTCGTACTGCGGCTCGAGCTCGACCTGAATCTCCAGCGTCTGCACCCGGTACGGGTCGGACGCACGGCCCGCTATGGCGACTGAGAGATACCCCGACTTGTACAGGTAGTTCGAGGGGTCGTCATCGACCTGCCACACGTTCAGGAGGAGGTTCCCCTTCCCATACGCCCAGCCCGCGTCACCCAGCAGCGACTGGCTCAGGGAGAGGCGCGCGTCGTCGACGTACGCCCGGACGAAACGGCGACTGACATCCCGGTTGAAGTCGTTCACGAAAATCCGGACGTACATCTGGGTCGTCCCCCAGTGGATGTACGGGCTGACGGAGGCGCTAGCCCATGCGGCGTCCCCGGACTCTACGGACGCGGGAATCACGTCGCTGTCCTTGGAGAACCACGACTCCCGATAGCACCAACACCCCCAGTCCCAGTACCGGGCCTTCCAGGCAATCTCGGCCCACGCGCTATCGTCGGTACTCCGGAACCAGAAGTTGAACGTGACACCGCCCCCCATCACTTGGTTAATCGTCGCCGACGACACGTCCTGACGGAGCGCAACGTAGTCGTTGTTGTTCCAGACGCAGAGGGAGTACGGGGCGTCCGGGCTCGACCGATAGTAGTTCGGACCGAAGGCACAGCTGTCGCTCCTCGCCGCGTTCCCTCGCTCAAGGACCCAATTGCTCGTCCCCGACCGAAAGTCGCTGTTCTGTACCGCCGGGGTAGACCGATCGTTGAAATATCCACGAACCTCCAGCGCACTCCCGATGCCCGTCGCCAGGAACAGGCCCACGATCGCCATCGCGCCAACGGTCAGCCCGAGCCGCGTCGCGATCCTGCCGCGCGTCAGCCTCTTCAAAGGGATCCCTCAAGGTTTCTCATCGCCTCTCCGCTATATGAGCGGGCGCGAGAATCCCACATGATTCGGACCGCAATTCGTCACGATTCCGCCGACGGTTCACCGTGAATTCCGGCCGACCCGCGAACCCCGCGGCCTACGGCCTCACGATAGATGCGGTGGGCCCGCGCGCTCGTCCTCCAGTCGCCGGCCTCCTTGATGGCGGGGAGCTCGCCTTGGTTCGCCCGCAGCGCGAGGTACTTCGCGGAGTATGCCCCCCGGCCCTCGAACGCCTTCAGGGGCTTCAACTCGTCCTCCCGCGTCCCGAGCTGGTCCAAGAGGTCGAGGAGGGACCGCCCCATCAATTCCCGCAAGAAGGACTCGAGGTCGGCAGGCCCCGCGTCATGTGCCCGCTCGAGGGACCGGAGGTACCGGTTCCGGTCCGGGGGCAGGATGTGGACGGGCGGCCAGTTGTGCTTCAGGAAGTGCAGGTTCAGGAGGAGCCGCCCGACCCTGCCGTTTCCGTCGCTGAAGGGGTGGACGGACTCGAACTCAAAGTGCATCCAGGCTCCGAGGGGGAAGACGGGGTCCCCCGCGACGTCCCGTTTCGCATACGCTTCCTCCCATGCGGACATCCGCGGGATCACCTTCTCCATCCGCGGCGGGACGTGCCGCATCCCCGCGATCCTCACGTTCACCCTTCGCCACTGACCCGCGTCCGGCTTGATCCCTTTGAACACCGCCTCATGCAACTCGAGGGCGGTCGTGACTCGAATCGGAGCCGCTCGGCGGCGCAGCAGGTCCCGAAATACGGCCTCGTGCTGGATGGTCTCCAAGACGTCGGGGACCGGCCGGTTCGAGACGCTCTTCTCCTCGAGGAGCAACTTCTGCACGTCGGCCCAGGTGAGGGTGTTCCCTTCGATCGCGTTCGTGCCCCACGTGTTCAATGCGCTTGTACGCTTCCAAACAGGGTCGGGGATTGCATCGAGAGGAGCCCTCGTGAGGAGGCCCTCACGAAGCGCCAGGAGTATGTCTTCACGCATATCTTTCGGTACAAGACATATTG
>VBMI01000073.1 GCA_005878955.1 Methanobacteriota archaeon | reverse complement strand
CCCGTCCTCGAAGAGACAGGGTGGTTTGCCGTTGAGCAGGCGGCTGGAGACGATCGCCGCCACGCCGGTGTACGGGTTGGAGAGGGCCTGACCGGGACCGTAGACATTGAAGTAGCGCAGCGCCACGGCCGGGATTCCGTAGGACTTTCCCATCACCAGCACCGTCTCCTCCTGGCTTCGTTTCGTCACTCCATACACGGAGGTAGGGCTCAGCGGCTTGGATTCGTCGGTGGGGAGTGGTGCCACATCCCGACCGCAGCCGGGGCAGGCCGGCTCCCATTTCCCGGAAAGAAGCCGCTCCCGACCGCGCTGTTCCGGCGCCACCGGTCCACAGGCGGCGCAGCGATACCTCCCCTCTCCGTAGATCGACATCGAAGAGGCCACGATCACTTTCTCGACCCGTGAGCCCGCCCTTGCGACCTTCTCCATCAGCATCGCCGTTCCCAGGCTGTTGATCCGGGTGTAGCCTGCCGCCTCGTACATCGACTGTCCCACCCCCACGGCGGCGGCATGGTGGAAGATCACCTCCACCCCCTCCAGCGCACGACTCAACGCTCCTGCGTCCAGCAGGTCGCCCCGGATCATCTCGACTCCTGGCGGTTGCGGCCGGTGGGGAACGGTGCCGTGGACCTGAGGATCCATGACATCCAGCACCCGCACCCGATGACCCCGCTCGGCCAAGGCCGATGCCAGGTGGGATCCGATGAATCCGGCCCCGCCGGTCAAAAGGATCTTCTTGAAGGTCACGTTTTTCCTCCCACCACCGCCGTCGGACGGGATGTCTCCGGAGGAGAGTCCTCAACCTTCTCGCCCCCGACCCGGGCGCTTCCCAATTCCATCCGGCGAATTCGGTATTGGATGTCCTCCACCAGTTGCCGGTTGGCCGCGATCAGGTCGCTGACGATCCCGATCAGGCCCAGCATGAGCCCCATGGCCACCAGGATGGCGCCGGTCAGCAGAGACTGGAGCTTGCCGACGGGTCCTCCGGAGATCAGGAAGTAGTAGAGGAACCGCAACAGCAGCACGGCTCCGGCTCCACCCACAAGGGCTCCCAGGTAGGAGAAGACTTTCAGCGGCTCGTACATCGAGTAGATCCTGACCATGGTGCTGGCCGATCGCTTCAGGTAGAACCAGAGGCCGGGGAAGAGATGAGACTCTCTCAGTTTCTTGTTGACCCTCACCTGGACGTGAGCCACTGTCAGGTTTTTCTTGCCGGCCTGGATCAGGGTCTCCAGGGTGTAGGTAAACTTTGAAAAAACGTTGAGTCGCAGCGCCGCTTCCCGGCTGTAGGCCCGGAATCCGCTCGTGGAATCAAGAAGCTCGATTCCCGAGAGTCGCTCCATCACGCGATCCCCGAGTCGGTGCAAGAGTTTCTTGATGACCGAGAAGTGCCGAATCCCTTGCACCTGGCGATCTCCCACGACCATGTCGGCCCTGCCCTCCAGGATCGGCAGCACCAGCCTCTCGATGTCGCGCGCGTCGTACTGATTGTCAGCGTCGGTATTCACAATGATGTCGGCCCCCAGCATCAGGCTCGTCTCCAGCCCGGCCCGGAACGCCAAGGCCAGCCCCTGATGTCGGGGAAGCACCACGAGATGGTCGACTGCCATCCGCCGGGCTACCTCCACTGTCCCATCCGTGCTCCCGTCGTCGATCACCAGCACCTCGACGGCGTCGACTCCAGGCAGCGTGCGGGGCAGGCCGGCAAGAGTCACGGGAAGGGTCTCCTCCTCGTTCAGGCAAGGGATCTGGATGACGAGCTTCAAGCCTTCTTCCCCGTTCGGCCCTTCTGGACCTTCTCCTTGTCCTCGACTCCGTAGCCGTAATAACGATGACGCGAATAGGCGTAGCGACCCGCCTCGAGGTCGACGTTGTTCAGTACCAGGCCAAGGATGTTGGCCTTCACCTCCTCCAGCTTTTCGCGTGCGTGCCGGACCATGTCCCGGGCCGCAGCGCCCGGCCGGTGGACCATGATGACCGCTTCTGCCCGTGACGCCAGAATGAGCGTGTCAGGCACCGAAATGACAACGGGGGAGTCGATCACAACAGCGTCGTATTGATTCCTGAAGTGCTCGACCGCCCCGAACATCCGATCCGACCCCAGCAGCTCGGAGGGGTTGCTGGGAACATCGTGACAAAGAAGGAGGTCCAGGTTGTCGACGAATGAGCGCTGAACGGCCTCTTCCGGACGGCAGTTTTCCATCAACAGGCGGACGATGCCCCCGGACTCCCGGCGCGTGAAATAGCGAGTCAGGGACGGGCGCCTGAGATCCGCATCGACCAGCAGGACCCTCCGGCCGTTCTGGCTCATGACCACGGCCAGGTTGGCGGAAGTTGTCGACTTCCCCTCCCCGCCCACTGCGCTGGTGATCAGAATCGTCTTGGGAACCGGGCGTCCGGTCGAGAACAGGATCGAGGTCCGGAGGTTTCGATAGCACTCCGCGGCGTGGGACCGCGGCTCCTCGATGGTGACGAGTTTGGCCTTCCCCTTCTCCTTCCCAGCGTCTTGCCCGAGACCGATGCCGGGAATGACGGTCAGAAGCGGAAGACGAAGGTATCGGATCGCTTCCTCCGGGCTCTTGATTCGATGGTCCAGGTTTTCCCTGAGCGTCGCCAGACCCACTCCCAGGACCAGGCCCAGCAAGACCGCCACGATCAGATTCCTCGCGGGCTGAGGCTCGATCGGAGACCGGGGAGGTTCGGCCCGATCCAGGACCTTCACGGTCGTGGCCTTGATCTGACTGGAGAGCTGCGCATCGTTGAGACGGCTGAGGAGGTCGTTGTAAGTCTGTCGGTTCAGATCCACCGACTGCTTGCGAAGCGAGTAGCCTGCCGCAGTCCTCGACAGGGTTCGGCCCTGCGCCTTGTGGGCTTCCAGGGCCTGGGACAGCGCCGACTCTTTCTGGGTGTGAGCGGTCACCTCGGCCTGGAGATCCGTGATCTGGGCTTCGGTCACCTGCGGCGCCGCTTCGGGGCGAACGGCCGGCTGCCCGAGGCTGTCGAGCTCCTTGGCGATTCTTGCCACCCTCTCCTTGAGCGTGATGATATCGGGATGCTCCGGGCCGTAGCGCTGGGACAGATTTCTCAGGTCCACCTGGGCCTGGACGTATTCGGCTTCCAGGCTTTCCCGCAGCTTCCGCTGAATGTCGGCGTCCAGCGACTCGGCCGCCGAGCTTCGACCTTGCGCCGAGCGCGCCGAACGATTCTTCTTCATCGTGGCGAGCCGGGCTTGTTTCTCCATCCTCTGAAAACGGGTGGTCAGGTACTCGTCGTTGAGCCGGCCCAGGGCGAGGGTCGAGAACGGATCGGCGTCGTCCGGGGCGATGATTTTCTCCTTCTCCTTGTAGGCTCGCAGCTCATCCTCCGCCGCGGTCAGCTTGCGCTTCTGCTCGGCGAGTTTGGTGGTGAGCCAGGCGACCGCCTGGTTGGCCATCGACACCCTTGATTCCTCATTGCTGTTGGAGTACTCGTCGGCAATGGCATTGGCGATTCGAGCGACCCGGTCCGGAAATCCTCCTTCCACCGCGAGGGTGATGACCTGAGTGTCATCGGCGGTCTGGACCCTGACCTGGCTCTGAATTCCCCTGGCAAAGCCCGACGATTTCTCCTCGAGCCGGGCCGGATCCACCTGGCCGTAAAAACCGTCCTTCATCAATCGTTTGACCGCCCCCTGGAGCAGGCTTCGGCTGGTCAGGATCGCGGCCTGGGTCTTGAGGTAGTCCCGCTGTCCAATTCGTTCGCCCGGGATGGGGTCGGAGGTCAATAGACGCGGGTTATCCCGACCCGCCAGGAGGGTGACCTTGGCCACGTAGACCCTGGGTTGGAAATAAGTACCGACCCCCACCGCCGCGGTCAGGGCCGCGGTGAAGCCGATGATCAGCCACTTCCGCTTCCAGAAGGATCCCAGCGCCCGAAGGACGACGCTGAGAGTCTTGAAGAGTATTTGAAAATCACGAAAGATAGACTGTTCCTGGACATATTCTATGTCCAGCCGGATCCAATCGTGGAAAGAGGTCTTGCTCCGGCCGCTGACTTGCCACAGACCGGTGATGCCCGGTCGCACCTTGAGCCGCACGTCGCGCCAGGCCGGACAGAACCGCATCTCCCGGGCGGCCAGCGGTCGCGGACCCACCAGGCTCATCTCCCCCTTCAGGACATTCCAGAGCTGCGGCATCTCATCGAGGCTGTACTTGCGCAGGAGCCGCCCGAGGTCCGTG
>VBMI01000072.1 GCA_005878955.1 Methanobacteriota archaeon | reverse complement strand
AGAACCGCTCCCACGCCGTGTCCCCCGCGCCGATGTTCCCGCCGAAGCTCAGGCTGACGACGTCGGCGCCCGCGGTGCCCACGGCCCAGTCCACCCCCATCATGCCGTCGATGATGTCCATCTGGCCCCCGCCGCCCGTCGTGAGCCAGCCCGCCTTCGTGTTGATGAGCTGGTCCAGGCCGTACGCGACCCCGCGGTACGTTCCGTCCACGCTCGCGACCGTGCCCGCGACGTGGGTGCCGTGGCCGTGGAGGTCGTCCGGGTTCGTGGGCTGGTCCCCGTAGTTCGGGTACGTCTGCGCGTTCGTGTGGAACACCTTGGCCTGGTCCACGGTAAGCGCGGGGTGCGTCGGGTCGATGCCCGTGTCCTCGACCGTGAGGTCCCACGTTCCTCCGGTGTACCCGTTGCCCCACCAGGTGTCCGCGTGGATCGCGTACGCGCTCACGTCCATGAGCGCGTGGACGACGTGGTCCTCCGTGATCCTCCCGATGCGCCGATCGTCCGCGATCGCGGGGATGGAGGCGAGCGGGACCCGTGCGAAGAGGGCGGGGAGGACCGGCGTGTACCCGAGGTACGTCCCCCCGGAGGACTGGAGGCGCGCCGCCTCGGATGCGAGCAGCGGGGCGAGGTCGAGGTCCGCCCGCCCATAGATCTCGTGCCGAGCCGAGTCTACGAGGGAGTCGATCTGGTCGAGGGTCGCGCGGTTCGAGGGAGAGTTCTCCGGGAGGCGAAGGGCGAGGGCCTCCAATGCGCGGAGGTTCCCGCCGACCCGCCGCCAGGTCTCCGCGGAGGCCCGGGTGAACGAGTCGTCCCGCATCTCGATGATGATCGTCACCTCTTCGCCGGGGGTGGACCGGGCGATGTGATCCCTGAGGGCGGGTTCCACGACGCGGGCCCATGGGGGAAGGCCCGCGGCCTCGCCGTCCATGATTTCGACGGGGGAATCGTAGCACGTGCCCGCGGCGGAGCAGTACCGGTACGTCCCTCGAAGCACGTCCTTGTGAATGACGTACGAGGAACCCGAGACCGGGCTTACGAAATATTCCGTGAGGGAGTCGATTCCGACTCCGTTTGAATCACTGAAGATTCCACCGGGGACGCCGGCGGGGGGGACCGCGGCACTCGGAACTGTGTTTTCGGCGCGAGCGGGAGCCGCCATCGACAGGCCGACCCCACCCACAATCAGGAGGCCGAGCACGAGGAGCGCGCGGAGGCGCGTGTGAGCGTTCGCGGAGATACCCGCCCTCGGCCCCATCGCTTCCGCCCTCGCCGTCACGGATACAAGGGGGTCGTTATATCAAAATTACGCTTGCAGCCATCGAATCGTGATTCCCCGACGCGCGATCCGCCTCAGACGAGCTTCCACTCCCGGAGCACGTCCTCGAGGTTCGGGTGTCCAATCTCGTCGAGCTCGTAGCGGACGTGGGCGACGGGCTTGTTCACCTTCAGCACCCGCCCGAGATCCACGGGCGTCCCGCTGACGACGACGTCGCACGGGACCGCGTTGATTGTCTCCTCGAGCTCCTTGATCTGCTTCGGGCCGTATCCCATCGCGGGGAGCATCTTTCCGATGTGCGGGTACTTCTTGAACGTCGTCTTGATCGAGCCGACCGCGTACGGGTGCGGGTCCACGATCTCGGAGGCGCCGAACCGCTGCGCCGCGATCGTCGCGGCACCCGTGAGCATCCCGCCGTGGGTGATTGAAGGGCCGTCCTCGATCACGAGGGCCCTCTTGTTCCGGATCGGCTCTTGGTCGGCTAGGCTGATCGGCGAGCCCGCCTCCACGACGACCGCGTCCGGGTTCACGGACTGCGCATTCCGCTTCACGACCTCGACGTCCTCCGGCTTCGCGCTGTCCACCTTGTTGACCACGATGACGTCCGCCATCCGGAGGTTCGTCTCGCCCGGGTAGTACGAGAGCTCGTGGCCGGGGCGCAGCGGGTCCGCGACGACGATGTGCAGGTCGGGCTTGTAGAACGGCGTGTCGTTGTTCCCGCCGTCCCAGATCAGCACCTCGCACTCCTTCTCCGCCTCCCGGAGGATCCGCAGGTAGTCGATCCCGGCGAACACGACGATCCCCTTCTCGATGTGGGGCTCGTACTCCTCCCGCTCCTCGATCGTCGTCTTGTACTTGTCGAGGTCTTCGTACGTCGCGAACCGTTCGAGGGCCTGCTCGGCGAGCTCGCCGTAGGGCATCGGGTGCCGGACGACGACGACCTTCTTGCCGTGGGCCAGGAGGATCTGCGCGAGGCGGCGGGTCGTTTGGCTCTTCCCGCTCCCGGTGCGCACGGCCGTGACCGCGATCACGGGGACGTTCGCTTTCAGCATCGTGTCCCGCGTGCCGAGGAGGACGAAGTCCGCGCCGAGGGCGTTCGCGAGGGACGCGCGGTGCATGATGTAGCTGTAGTCCACATCGGAGTACGAGAAGACGATCTCGTCGATGTCCAGCCGCTTGATCAAGGCGGGGAGGTCCTCCTCCGGGAAAATGGGGATCCCGTCGGGGTATGAGGGCCCCGCGAGGGAGGCGGGGAACTTGCGACTTTCGATTCCCGGAATCTGCGTGGCGGTGAAAGCCTGGACCCGGACGGCGGGATCGTCCTTAAACCGGACGAGGAAGTTGAAGAAGTCCCGCCCCGCGGCGCCCATGATCAGGACGTTCCTCAGATCGGCCACGAGGCCTCCGAACCCGAGGGGCCTTATGGCCTTTCCCGTGAGGGTGAATCCGAATCTCACCAGAGTCGCGGTGCCCGCCCAGAACCGTCCGATTACTCCTGCTGGAAATGGGCGATGCGGATCGTTAGATCGTTCGTCCGGTCCGCGATTTCGCGGGCCGCGGCTCGAATTCTCTCTCGAAGATCGAAGACCACTCTTCGGGCGAGAGCTTGGTCTTCAAGACTTCTTTCAGCGTCTTGAGCCGCGTCCGCGAGGCCCCCGAGGATGTCTCCGACATCGTCCAACCAACCGTTGTAGGCCGTACTTAACGATTCCCACTCCTCGTCGTCAAAGGGGCTCGTGGGATCCACACCGTCCGGGAGATGGCTCGTGTTTCGGATAGGAGTGTCGCGTGCATGTACGCTCCATGCAACCCTTTTATCTCGCCCTACCATTGACCGCGGAATGCCGGAATACCGGATCCCGTCCGACGAGGTGGTCCGGGCGGCATTGGGTCGCGTGTTCCAGACCCGCCACGAGGTCACGTCGCAGCGGGCCCTGAAGCGCCTCGT
>VBMI01000048.1 GCA_005878955.1 Methanobacteriota archaeon | reverse complement strand
CGGGTGGAGCCAGAGCTCCGCGGCGAGGAAGAACGCGCCGCCGAAGATCGCCCCCATGCGGGAGGCCTCGCCGGCGAACGCGCGGATCAGATGATCCGCACGGAGCCGGTACTCGTCGTTCCCCGTGAGGTGGTGGAGCCTCTGTAGGACCATGCCTGCGACCCCGTTGCTCGACGGGCTCGGGGAGTCCTCGACGGGCTTCCGCCGGAGGGAGAGGGGGGCGGGTATCGCTCCCGCGTCCCGCGTGTCCATGAGATCGAAGAACCCGCCGCCCCGCTCGTCCCAGAAGTGCGCGAGGGCGAACCGCGTCACCTCCTCCGCCCGCTCCAGCCACCTCGGATCCCCGGTCGCCTCCTGGGCGTCCAGCATCGCGGCGGCGACCTGGACGTGGTCGTCGAGGAGCCCCGTGATCCGTCGAGCCCTGCCGGCCCACTGGTGGTGCATCCCCTGCTTCGGGTCCCATAGCTTCGTCCACAGGAGGTCCAGCGTCTGCAGGGCGACATCGCGGCAGTCTTCCCGCCCGAGGTGTCGGTACACGTCGAGATATGCGGTCGCGTACATCGCGTTCCAGTTCGTGTACACCGTCGTGTCCACGTAGGGGGCCTTGAGCCCGCGGCGGGTCGCGAGGAGCTTCTCGAGCCCGCTCCGCAGGAGGGCGTCTACCTTCTCCGTCCCCCAGCCCGTCTCCTTCGCGATTTCCGGGAGGTCCTTGTCCACGTAGAGCACGTTCTTCGCGGGGTTGTGGTGCATCTCGCCGCGCTCGCCGATGTCGTACCGCCACGCGAGGGCTGTCGTCTCCTCCGTCGTGCAGACCTCCCGAACGTCCTTCAGCGTCCACGTGAAGTAGTCCCCGTCGTCCTCGGGCCCGACGTCCGCGTCCTGGCTCGCGGAGAACCCGCCGCCGGCGGGATCGCGGAGGACCTCGTCCGTCCACCGGACGATCCCCTCCGCCGTCTCCTTGAACAGCGGATCGTGGAACAGCGCCCACGCCTTCGAATAGTTCGACAGGAGCGCGGCGTTGTCGTACGCCATCTTCTCGAAATGCGGCACGATCCACATCGCGTCCGTGGAGTACCGGTGGAACCCGCCGCCGACCTGGTCGTACACCCCGCCCTTCGCCATCCCGGTGAGCGTGCGGTTGATCACGTTCCGGAGGCCGTCCTCCTTGGTCCGGTGGTAGCGGGCGAGGAGGAACTCCATCGTGCCCGGGTGGGGGAACTTCGGCGCACCGCCGAACCCGCCGTTCACGGGGTCGAACTCCCCCTTGAGCCCGTCGATCCCCCCCTTCAGCAGCACCTCGTTGACGTCCGCCTCGTGCAAGTGGAGCCCGCGCCGCTCCGCGAGCGCCTGGTAAAGGCTCTCCGCGGTGTTGATCGCGTCCGCCCGCTCCTTCCGGTAGTGGTCGGAGACCGCCATCAGGATCCTCCGGAAGCTCGGGCGGCCGAACGTGTCCCGAGGCGGGAAGTACGTCCCGCCGTAGAACACCTTCCCGTCCGGCGTGAGGAACGCGGTGAGCGGCCACCCGCCCTGGCCGCTGAGGGCCTGCACCGCCGACTGGTAGCGGGCGTCCACGTCCGGCCGCTCGTCCCGGTCCACCTTCACGGGCACGAACCGCTCGTTGATGATCCGCGCAATCTCCGGATCCTCGTACGACTCGTGGTCGATCACGTGGCACCAGTGGCACCACACGGCGCCGATGTCGAGGAGGATCGGCTTGTCCTCCGTCTTCGCCTTCGCGAACGCGTCCTCGCCCCATGGATACCATTCCACGGGTTGACGCGCGGCCCCCTTGAGGTATGCGGAGGCTTCGCGGGCGAGACGATTCTCGGTCAACCCAATCGAGTCATACAAGGGGGCGGTTCAAGTGTCTTCCGGTGGGCGGTCGATCGAGATCCCCGCCAACAGGTTCACAGGCGGCCGTGTTACGGATAGGCGCCCTTGAGGGCTCCGTGGCAATGATGGCGGGAGCGGCTCATTCCTCTTTGGACAGCCGGGCCTCGCGCAGGGCGGTCACGTACAACTCCGTCACCTTGGTGAACGCCGCCTCCACGTTCTTCCCGGTCATGGCGCTCGTCGGCATCCAGGTCCATCCGTCCGTGAGGCACGCGTGGTCCATGTCTGCCGGGGTCACCTTCACCTGCTCCTCCAGGTCCGTCTTGTTCAACAGGACGACGACCGGGATGTCGCCGGCGACGGACGAGACGGACTGGTGCCACCGTCGCAGGCCCTCCAAGGTCTCCCGCCGCGTCGCGTCGGCGACGAGGAGGACGCCCTTCGCGTTGAAGAAGTACGCGTCCTTCAGCAGCTCCCGGAAGCCCGGGTTGCCCATGATGTCCCATATCGTTGCAGTGACTCCGATCTGGGACCGCGGATCCGCGGGGTCGGGCACGGTGTACCTCCTCGAGTCGACCTTCGCCCCGAGGGTGGTGACATACCGCTCGTCGAACGTGTTCGACACGAAGCGGCGCAGCAGGGATGTCTTGCCGACCTGGAAGTCCCCCGCCAGGCACAGCTTCAGGGTGAGCTGGACCTCTTGCGAGGGCTCCGCATGGCGGGCCATGCGAGCGTCGAGCGGGCCGCCCGGGGATAAGGATTTCCGCGTCGTTATCCGACGCTGGAACGAGCGAAGAAGGGCCGATCCCGGTATCCCTTCCGGAGGAACCGGACGAGGCCCCGGTCGATCCCGTGGAGGCCCTCGCGGAACCCGTCCCACGCGAACAGGGTCGCCCACTCATCGCGTTCCAAGGTCCGGACGAACGCGGCCAGGTTCCCCGCGACTTCCCGCGGCGGGACGCCTTTCCCGACGAGCGCAAGGAAGAGGAACTCGCCTCGAGCGATCGTGACCTCCTGATCGTCGACCTGGAAGTTCTTCAGCTCGCCACCCTCGCCTTCGGCGGTCCGGAAGGAATCCTTCACGAACTGCGCCACCAGGGTGAACATGCCCGACACCGCGTGCTCGTCGCGGAGGGGGCTCTCCTTCCCGCCCACCCGCAGGACGAGGCGGCCGTCGGAGTGGATCAGGAACAGGTCCGTTGCAAGGAACGATCCCCGAAGAAGGGTCCGGGTCAGCGTGTACGCTGCAAGGATGAGGAAAGGGATCAGGAGAAGCCAGTACGGACCGACGACGGGCAGGTACAAGATCGTGAGGCCCCCGTCCCCAGATAGCGCATACCCGAGGGAGATCCAGCGAACGACCGGCGTGAGGGTCGTGTCGTCGGTGGCGAGGGTGATCCGCAACGAGACCGCCCGCGGGGGGACGCCCGCGAGGTCCGCTCCGGGGGTCGTCGCCGCCCACGAGGCACCGCCGTCCTGGGAGAACGCCACGAACACGTGCGTGCCCTGCGGGCCGGACGTGTTCAGATCCACCCGCCCCCAGGTCGCCAAGTCCGCGGGGAGGAACGGTTCGGTGACGAGCACTGCGGAGGGCGCAAAGTGTTCGAAG
>VBMI01000083.1 GCA_005878955.1 Methanobacteriota archaeon | reverse complement strand
GGGCGCTGTTCGCGATCCTGGCGGGAATCCTCGGGTACTTCACGGTCCCGGCCCTGGTCGCGGGGAACGAGGGAATCTTCCCGCTCTTCTTCTCCGCTGCGTTCCTCGCCTTGGCGTTCGTGTTCTTGATCTGGGTGAGCGTGCGCGCCGGGAACCAAGTGGGTCTGATGGCGGGGGGCGCGGCGCTCGTGGGTCGTGTCGGCGGGCTCGCCGGCGCCGTCGCCGTCAACCCGGATTCATCCTTCGTCACCGCGGAGGGACTCGCGCTGTTCGTCTTGGTGTCGCTGCTCCTTGTCCTCGTGGGCTGGATTCCCGGGAAGGCCCGGCAGACGTGGCGCCGACCGAGCATGGACCTCTAGGGCGCCCGTTGGCCTCCGGCGAGGAAGTCCTCGACGATCTTTGCGTGGTCGAACGCCATCGACGGCAATCGCCTCGGGTCGACGAATTCCGCGCCCGCCGCGTCCGACCCCGCATGGAGGACGCCGCTCTCCACCCGCAGGGCGTAAGCAATGCTGACGGTGTGACCTCTCGGGTCCCGCGCGGGGTCAGAGTACACCCCGACGAGTTGGTCGACCTTCGCCTGGAGGCCGGTCTCTTCGAGGACCTCGCGCAGGATCGCCGCCTCGCACGTCTCCCCGAGTTCCACCCCGCCGCCCGGAAGGGCGTGCATTCCCAGGAAAGGAGGCTGCCCCCGGATCACGGTGAGGACCCGCCCGTCGATCTCGATCACGCCGTCGACGGCCAGCCGCGGGTGGCCCACGCCGGTTCACTCCCGCATCGGCATCCGGACGCCGCGGTCCTCTGCGAATTTCACCGCGGCCTCGTATCCGGCGTCCGCGTGCCGAACAACTCCGAGCCCGGGGTCTGTCGTCAGCACCCGCTGGATCCTCCGCTCCGCCTCTGGAGTCCCGTCGCACACGAGGAGGGCTCCCGCATGGGTCGAGTATCCGATGCCCACGCCGCCCCCGTTGTGAACGGCGACGAGGTCCGCGCCCGCCGCTGTATTCAGAAGGGCATTCAGGATCGGCCAGTCCGCGATTGCGTCGGAGCCGTCCTTCATCCCTTCCGTCTCCCGGTATGGGGACGCGACGGAGCCCGCGTCGAGGTGGTCCCGCGTGATCACGATCGGCCCGCTGAGCTCGCCGTCCCGCACCATCCGGTTGATCGTCATGCCGAACTTCGCGCGTTCACCGTAGCCGAGCCAGCACACCCGCGCGGGCAGTCCTTCCCAAGGGACGAACTCCTCCGCCAGTTTCACCCAGCGCACGAGGCCCTGGTTGTCCTTGAAGTCCCGGATCACGACGCGGTCCGTGCGGAGGATGTCCTCCGGGTTCCCGGTCGTTGCGACCCAGCGGAACGGGCCGCGTCCCTCGCAGAACATCGGGCGAATGAAGAGGGGGACGAAGCCCTTGAAGTCGAAGGCGTTCCCCACGCCCGCCTCGACCGCATGGCCGCGGATGTTGTTCCCGTACTCGAAGACGACGGAGCCCCGGCGCTGGAACTCCAGCATCGCCCGCACGTGGATTGCGATTGACTCGTAGCTGCGACGCAGGTACCCTTTCGGGTCAGCGGCTCGGAGCGAGATCGCGTCCTTGACGGAGACCCCCTTCGGGATGTAGCCACCGAGCGGGTCGTGGGCCGAGGTTTGATCCGTGACGATGTCCGGCACGATGCCGCGACTGACGATCTCTGGGTGGACTTCGGCGCAGTTCCCCACGAGGCCGACGCTGCAGGCGAGGTTATCCCCGCGTGCGTCGCGCACGAGGCCCAGCGCTTCGTCCAGGTCTCGGATCAGGAGGTCGCAGTACCCCCGCTCGACCCGCTTCATGATCCGGCGCTCGTCGACCTCGACGTCGAGGCACACGGCCCCGTTCATTTTCGCCGCGAGCGGCTGGGCGCCCCCCATGCCGCCCATCCCGCCCGTGAGGACGAATCGCCCCTGCAGACTACCGCCGAAGTGCTGGCGCGCGCACTCGGCGAGGGTCTCGTACGTGCCCTGGATGATTCCCTGGGACCCGATGTACGACCAACCCCCCGCGGTCATCTGGCCGTACATCGTCAGGCCGAGTTTCTCGAGCTCGTAGAATTTCTCCCATGTGGACCAGTGGGGAACGAGGTTCGCGTTCGCGATCAGGACCCGCGGGGCGTCCGCGTGGGTCTTGAACACGGCGACGGGCTTGCCGGACTGGATGAGGAGGGTCTCGTCGCTCGCGAGGGACTTCAGGGTCTCGACGATTCGATGGAACGCGTCCCAGTTCCTCGCGGCCTTCCCCGTCCCGCCGTAGACGATGAGGTCCTCCGGCTTCTCCGCGTTCTCGAGATTGTTCTCGAGCATGCGCAGGATCGCCTCCTGGCGCCACCCCTTGCACCGGAGGGTCGAGCCGCGAGCGGCCTTGATGCGTTCCATCCTTGGCGATGGAAGGACCGGAGAGGGTAAAGGCTTTGTCAATCAGAGGCGGTTCTCGACCAGTGCGATGACCTCGTGGCCCACGGTGTCCGCTTCCTTGAGGATCGCCTCGAGCCGTTCCTCGACCCGCGCCCGGAGGGCGTTGTCCTTGAGCGCCGCGAGATTGATCCGGACGTTGAGCGCCGCGGATCTCAGACCCGCCTCCGCCACCAGCGCGGCGACGCCCGCATCCGTAATCGCGTTCCGGTTCCCCTTCTGCGCGGCGACCAGCGCGAGCGCGAGCGCCTCCGAGCAGGATTGCATGGTGTCGAGGGGCACGGTCGTCGCTCGCTCGTAGGCCTCTTGCATCGCCCGGACCCGGGACGCCCTCTCCTCGCCGGTCCCCTTCGGAAGGCGCATCGAAGCGATCACCTCGTCGTAGGCTTTCGCATCGTCATCCATGAGGATGAGCAGCTTCCGCTGCAGATCCCTCCCCCTTCGATCGAGCTCCGCGAGCTCGGCCTGGACCGGCTCGTAGCCCTCCTTCCCGATCGCGAGGTTGGACACCATCCGGCTCAGGGCGGCAGACAGGGCCCCGCAGAAGGCGGCGACGCTCCCGCCGCCGGGGGTCGGGGTCGCGGCAGCGAGGGACTCGAGGAATTGTTCCAGCGTGTTATCACCTACTCCCACAGTCTCGTCTCCAGGATCTGCGACGTCTTGAAGTTCTCGAGCTTGAGATAGAAGTCTGCGACGTCCACGAGGGCCGCGAGGGGAACGAGGCCCACGATCTCGGTGCCGACGATGGGCGCCCCCCATCGCGCGGCCTCGGACTTGATCATCTCGTACGCGCGGAAGAGTGGCGTGGCGGCGTAGTTCGTCATGTTCATGGACACCTGGACGATCCCGCGGTCCTTCAGGTCGAACCCCTTCGCCCGAACGAACTTCAGGCCGCCGTCGGACTCCCGGACCGCCTTCGCGATGCTCTTCGCGATTCGCACGTCCCTCGTTCCGAGGTTCACGTTGAACGCGATGAGGTGGGCTCGGGCGCCGACGACGGTGGCCCCCGCCGTGGGGTGGACCTCGGGGCGCCCGAAATCTGGGGCCCGGTCGGGGTTCGTCTTGATCTCCTCGCGCAGGCCCTCGAATTCCCCCTTGCGGATGTCCGGCAACGCCCGCCTATCGGGCCGCGTCGCCGCCTCCTCATAGAGATAAACGGGCACGCTCAGCTCCCGCGCGATACGCTCGCCGACCGATCTCGCGAGGGCCACGCAGTCCTCCATCGTGACTCCTGAGATTGGAACGAACGGGCAGACGTCCAGGGCGCCGATCCGCGGGTGTTCACCGCGGTGCACAGTCAGGTCGATACGCTCAACGGCCACGCGGGCACCCCGGAACGCCGCCTCCGCGACTGCCGTGCGGTCCCCGATGAACGTGATCACCGCCCGGTTGTGGTTCGCGTCCGTCTCAACGTCGAGCACTCTCACGCCGGACACCGAGCGGATCGCTCCCGCAATCCCATCGACGACGTCCTTCCGCCGGCCCTCGCTGAAGTTCGGGATGCACTCGACAATCTCGCGGGCCATTCCCTTCCTCGGACGGCGCGGAATGGGGGCCCGACTAAGAAGGTTTCACCGCCCTCCGGACGATTAGAAAACCGCGTCGGAAACGTATAAATAAAGCGGGCCTAATCGGGCGGCCCGTACCTTTCGCTTGAAAGGGAGGAGGCACGGTTTCGATGAGTTCTTCAGGGGTCATGCGCCTAGCGCTCGCCATCGCGGTTGCGGGGATTCTTCTCGCGACCCTCCTGCCTGCGGCGCGGGCCCCGCCGTTGGTCCCCTACGAGGCCTGGGGGCTCGCGAAGAACTCGGCCGGTGCATCTCTCGGGGTCAACCAGCCGATCCGGACGTTCATCGACGGAGTGGACTACTCAAACCTCACGTCAACGTACCGCGCGGACGGGTCGTACCAGACGCAGATCGCGGGGAACTGGTACATCGGACCCTCCTCGGAGACTCCGATGCTTAAGGAGGGCGGCGACCCGAACGATCCCGTGATGTTCGCCCATGCAGACATGACCACGACGGGGATCGTGTTCCAGGAGACCGCGGCCTGGGTGACCGCGGGATTCCAAAACCTCGACCTGACGGAGGGCGTGTCGGCGAACCAACCCGCCCTGCTGAAAATCCAGACCGTGACCACGAGGCCCGCGGACACGTTGTCGCAGTACGCGTACATCTGCAACCCGACCGCTGCTCCCGTGGACCTCTCGAAGTACTACTTTCAGAAGGACGTCCCGGGGTCCTTCGCGGGGCCCCAGGTCGCCCTGGCCGGCACAGTCGGTGCGAACCAGAAGATCTTCGGGGACATGCGGTCGACAAGCTACCTGACGAACAATGGGGATGTCCTCAAGCTCGTATACGACAACACGCCGGGCGTCGGATCGCCGAATGGCGGTGGCGACATTGTGGTCGACCGAGTGGAGTTCAACGCTTCCGTGAGTGGGGCGCTGACGTGGGAGCCCGGCAACACGATCATGTCGGACGCCGCGGCCCCCGGACTCGGGCAGGAAATCCACCGGACCGCCTCCTGCACAGATACGAACCAGGGCTCCGACTTCACGGTCGGGACGGAGACGGGACGACCGACCGCGCCGAGCGTCGTCGTGACTTCTCCGAACGGCGGGCAGCGATGGACGGGAGGAACTCCGCACGCCATCACGTTCACCTTGTTTGATGCGCAGGACGCGGCCATCGTCCTCTCCGTCAACATCACGTACTCCACGAACAGTGGGACGAGTTATGGCAACCTAATCCTGGGTCCGACCACGGGTTTCCCAGCGTCGGCCTCATACAATTGGAACCCGATCCCGACGATCGACACGACCACGGCGAG
Source organism: Methanobacteriota archaeon (assembly GCA_005878955.1). Classification (GTDB taxonomy): domain Archaea; phylum Thermoplasmatota; class Thermoplasmata; order RBG-16-68-12; family RBG-16-68-12; genus EA-19. Next base: position 13,077 of record VBMI01000083.1, on the reverse strand, counting down.
GGTCCTCGTCTGCGCCCGGGACACGACGAACCTCTTGGGTTGCGACGCCTCGGACAACGACTTCACGATCGACAGCACGAACCCGACGGTCACCGCACGCAACCCCGGCCCAGGCGCCACGGGGGTTCCGGTGAACCAGAACATCCTCGTCACGTTCTCAGAGCTGATGGACCAGCCCTCCGTCGCGTCCGCGTTCAGCCTGAGCCCCGGCGCCGGCATCCTCGGATACACGTGGTCGAGCACGCAGGTGACCGTGACCCACTCGGCGCCGTTCCAGCAGGGCCAGACGTACAGTGTCACGATCGGCACTGGCGCCAGGGACACGAGCAATCCCGCGCTCAATCTGATTCCGTCCGTGACGTGGTCCTTCACCGCCTTCCAGAACAACGCCCCGACGGTGACGATCACCGCGCCCACCGGGACGAACCTCTGCTGGAGCGGGGGCTTCCCTCACCGAGTTTCGTGGCTGATGAACGACGTGGAGACCCCGCCAGCCCAACTCATCGCCTACGTCAACTACACGAGCACGCCTTCGAGTGGGGCGATCGCGGGCCCGCTGACCGGGGCAACGAGCTTCGACTGGACACCCTCGGGCCTGAACGCCCTGGACGTGCGGATCCAAGTCACCGTGATTGACGGCGGCGGCGCCAGCTCGACGGACCAGACCCTGCAGTTCCAGGTCGACTCCACCGCGCCCACGATTCTCACGACCACCCCGCTCAACGCCGCCACCCGGGTCCTCCGGAGCCAGGCGGTCATCATCCAGTTCAGTGAAGGGATGGATCAGGCCTCCGTGCGGAACGGGGTCGCGTTCCTCCCGGCCGTGGCGAACCCGGTGTTCAGCTGGAGCGGAAACACGGTGACGATCACCCATGACCCGTTCGCCGCCGCAACCGTTTACACGGTCACACTGAACAACGTCCACGATGACTGCGACCCGGGATTCGCCCTAACAGGTACGACGAGCTTCACCTTTACGACCGCTGCGCCGCCCATCGCGGCAATCACGGCCCCCACGGCGGGGGCCCAGTTCACGGGAGGGCAGTCGATCTCCATCACGTGGACCATGAGTGACGCGGACACTCTGCCGCAAAACCTCGTCGTCTACCTTAACTACACGACCGGAGCCGGGGAGATTGCAATCGCTGGACCCCTGAGCGCATTCACGAGCGGGTCCGGGTCGTACTCCTGGACGGCCCCGGGAATTGACTCGTCGAATGTCCAGGTCGTCCTCACCGTGATCGACGAGCTGGGTCAGTCAGACAGGAAGGTAAGCCAGCCGTTCTCGATCAAACCCGGCAGCGGGCTGGACCTCGTCGTGGTTGGCGGGGCCCTCGCCCTCATCCTGATCATCGTCGTCGCGGCGTTGTTGTACTTCCTGGTCTTCGCCAAGCGCCGGAAGAAGGAGGAGGCTGCCCCGCCGGTGGCGCCCGCGAGGACCGCCCCGCCAAGGGCCCCTGCTGCGAGAGCCCCCTCGGCTCCTCCGCCGCCAGCCACCGCTCCGTCGGGCGCGACCCGAGAATGTCCGAGCTGCGGGACGATCGTGGACGCGAAAGATCCCGAGTGCTTCATGTGCGGCCACAAGTTCTAGGCCCATTCGGGCCGCGGGCCCGCGCGCCCGCACCGCAATCCTATTAAGTCGTCCGGCGGGTCGAGGGTCGCGCCATGCGGAAGGAAGAGGACTTCAGCGAGTGGTTCAGCACCGCGATCGAGAAGGCGGAGCTCCGGGACAAGCGGTACCCCGTGAAGGGCATGGACGTCTGGCTCCCGTACGGCTGGGCGATTATGAAGCGGATCGACCAGGGGTGGCGGGAGGAGTTCGACGGGACGGGGCACAAGGAGGTGAGCTTCCCCCTCCTCATCCCGGAGACGGAGTTCCAGAAGGAGGCCGACCATGTCAAGGGTTTCGAGGAGGACGTGTACTGGGTCACCCAGGGCGGGAAGAACCCGCTCGACGTACGGCTCGTGCTCCGTCCGACGAGCGAGACCGCGATGTATCCGATGTTCGCCCTCTGGATCCGGAGCCACGCGGACCTCCCGCTGAAGACGTACCAGATCGTCTCCACGTTCCGGTACGAGACGAAGATGACCCGGACGTTCCTCCGGGTGCGGGAGATCCACTTCTTCGAAAGCCACACCGCGCACGCGACGTTCGAGGATGCGGAGCAGCAGATCCAGGAAGACCTGCAGATCAACGAGCGGCTCATGCGGCGGTTCTGCCTCCCGTACCTCGTCTCGAAACGGCCGGAGTGGGACAAGTTCCCGGGCGCCTTCTACAGCCTCGGGGCGGACACGCTCCTCCCGAGCGGGCGGACACTCCAGCTCGCGACGTTCCACCAGTACCGCGACAACTTCTCGAAGGTCTACGAGGTGAAGTACGAGGCCCCCGACGGCACGCACAAGTACGTCCACCAGACGACGGACGGGATGAGCGAGCGGATCGTGGGGGCGATCATCGCCGTCCACGGGGACGAGAAGGGGCTCGTCCTCCCGCCGGAGGTGGCGCCGATTCAGGTCGTCATCGTCCCGATCCTCGAAAAGGGCCGCCAGGAAGAGATCGGCCGCGCCGCACGAGAGCTGTACGCGGCCCTCCAGCCCCAGCTCCGGGTCCACATCGATGAGCGGGACCTAAGGCCGGGCGAGAAATTCTACCACTGGGAGGCGAAGGGCGTCCCGCTTCGCGTCGAGCTTGGCCCGAAGGACCTGGAGAAGCAGTCGGTCGTGGTCGTCCAGCGGACGACGGGGGAAAAGAAGTCCCTCGCGATCCTCGCCCTCGCGGCGCGTCTCAGGTCCATGCTCGAGCTGATCCAAGTGGAGATGTTCGCCCGCGCGGAGAAGGTCCTCAAGGAGAACACGTTCACGATTCTTCGCCTCGAGGACGCCCGCGACGGGATCAACCGGATGGGCTGGTGCGGGAGGAAGGAATGCGGCATCGCGGTCACCGAGAAGACCGGGATGAACGTGCTCGGGACCCCGTACTACAAGGAGTCGGCGTCGGGGAAGTGCGCGGTCTGCGGGGAGGCCGCGATCGACGTCCTGTATGCGGCCAAGGCCTACTGAGGCGGCGGCGGGATCGGCTTCCGGTACAGGATCATGCCTACGATTCCGAAGCCCACCATGATCACGAACACCGCGTACACCCCCGCGTTCGAGCGGTCGAAGATGTTCCAGCTGCTGTAGATCGCGCCCCACACCGCATAGAAGGCGACGCCGAGCAACAGCAGGAGGGTGTAGAACCCGAACGCGACGCGCCGGGGGAACGCGGACGTCTCCGCCATCGCCGTGCCGAGGGGCGGGCACGGTAAAAAGGGTTGCGTTAGAGGGTTGTCCCAATCTGCACCTTCAACAATGTCTCACGCCTTTCGGATCCTCGGAAGTCGGACGATCCTTCGAATCTTACCCTTCAAGCCGAGCCACGCCCGCTCGATCCGCGGGTACCGACCGGGGTTCTCTTCAACCCAGAACAGAAACGCGAGGATGAGGAACACGACCACGAGGACGAGCAGACCGTAGAAGGGCCACACAGGGAACGGCTCCTTGACGCCAAACGAGGCGTCCGGCACAAGTCCGTCCACCCCCAGGACCGTGAGGTTCAGACTCCCGAGGCAGCGGTTCGTCGAATTGAAGGGTCCGCAGCCGGGTCCGCGGTTGGTCCGCGCCTCCTGCCACTGCTGGTCTGTGAAGTAGCCACGGGAGGCGAAGGTGACCCGGCCCTGAGCGGTGCCGTTGTTGAAGTCGAACTCGAGCCACAGGCGCAAGAAGTACGACGACTGTGCGAAGACGGTGCCGTGGGGCATGTCCGCCGAGGTGAGGACGGTGACCTGTTCGCGCAGGGTCTCGTTGACGTTCAGACGGTCGATTGGAGAGCCCACGTGGAGCCGGCACTCCCGGGCCGTGCACATCGCCGGGGCGGGCGCCTCGAGCCGTGGGTACGCCCACCGCCATGAGGCGTCCACGGGCGCGGTCTCTTCGATCGTCGCATAGCGGTAGATGGACACGTTCAGGGTGACGTTTTGCATCGGGAAGTCGTACGGGTTTGTGAAGTTGAAGACGAAAGCGCCGGAGTTCCCGGGGGCGAGCTGCGGCGAGGAGACCACCTTGATGAGATGACTCACGCTCAGGAGGTCCCTCGGGTCGTTCGGATCCGCACGCGCGACCGGGAGCAAGACCAGGAGAATCCCGAGCGTGAGGGCGAGGACCCGCCGCATTGTTCGCGCGTAGCCCCCGACTCCACTTATAATTTGTGCGCGGGACTTTATCGGACGGCTTCCGTCCCCGATCCGTGCACGAACGCCTCGGACACGCTACGGCACGACATCCGATTGACGTGATTCGAAAACGGGCGGGTCGAATCGCGGGTCTGGATCTCCGCCGCCTACCTCGTCGATGGCGTAGGATCGGCGATGTCCTGATCCTCGTCTTCCCAGCTGACCTGTCCCCATGGAAGGATGCCCTCGCCCCGATCTATGCAGAGGTCCTTGGAGCCAGGACGGTCGTCGAGGACCTCGCGTGGGTCCACGGGGCCTGGCGGGTGCCGGAGGTCCGCTGGCTGTGGGGCGGCGGGACGGAGACCGTCCTTCGCGAGGACGGTGTGCGGTTCAGGCTCGACGTGCGTCAGGTGATGTTTTCCGCGGGGAATGTCAGCGAGCGTATCCGAATGGGACGCATTTCGCGTCCCGGGGAGACCGTTGTCGATCTCTTCGCGGGGATTGGATACTTCAGCCTCCCGATCGCCCTCCACTCGAAACCCGAACGGGTCGTCGCCTGCGAGGCGAACCCGGTCGCGTTCCACTATCTGGAGGACAACATCGCCGGGAACCGTGCGGGCGCGGTCGAGGCGCGATTCGGGGACTGCCGGGCCGTCGCCCCGGACGGGGTCGCCGATCGCGTAGTCATGGGCCACTTCGATGCGGACCGGTACCTGGACGTGGCGTTCCGTGCCGCGCGCCACCGGGTCACCATCCACTTTCACGCGCTCCTACGAGGCCCGGATCAGGGCACGGGGACCGTGTCGGACCTCCTCCGGCGCGAGGGTCAACGAGCGGGCTTCTCGCTGAGCGACGCGCAGGTTCGTATCGTCAAGTCCTATCGTCCGCACGTGCGCCACGTCGTCGCGGACGCCACCTTCGTGTGGGCCGAAACGAAAGACATTTGTAGCCGCTGATGTAGTGGAACCCGGAGATATCCATGGAATGCCCAAGCTGCAGCGCGGTCCTCCCCGCCGAAGCCACGTTCTGCCCCACATGCGGGTGGAAGGTCGCCGGGGACCCAATCGATCGGGCGGCCCACAACGTCGCGCGGGTGGGGAAGGAAGTCCTCGATTCCGGCTTTCGGGCGATGGACCGGGCTGCGAAGGCGATCGAGCCTGCGGTCGACAAAGCCGTGAAGACCGTGGCCGACGCCGCGAAGCCCGTCGTTGAGAAGGCCAAGCCCGTCGTGAAGAAGGCAGCCGACGCGACCGCTCACGCGGTCGACGAAACCGTGAAGGCGGGAAAGAAGGTGGTCGAAAAGACCGCCGAGGTCGCGGAGCGAACCGCGAAGAAGGTGCGCGGGAAGGGCCGCTAACCGGGAAGGCTTTTATCGAGCCTCCCGCTACGCCCGGCCCGATGCCCACGGAGTCCCCCCTCGAGCTCGTCCAGCGGGGCGCCCAGGAGGTCGTGACCGGCGAGGACCTCCGGTCCCTCCTTGAACGGGAGCCGAAGCCGAAAGCCTACGTGGGGTACGAACCGAGCGGGTACGTCCATATCGGAAGCGGCGTGATCATGGCGGAGAAGATCAAGGACCTCGTCGCCGCGGGCTTCGAGTTCACGTTCCTGCTCGCGGACTGGCACGCGATGATCAACAACAAGCTCGGCGGGGACCTCGAGGCGATCCGGACCTGCGGGAAGTACTTCGAGGACGCGTTCCGGGCGCTCGGCGTCCCGGACTCCGTGGGGTTCGCGTTCGCGGACGACCTCGTGTCGGGCTCGGACTACTGGGCGAACGTCGTCCGGGTCGCGAAGAACGCGAGCGTGGCACGCATCAAGCGGGCACTGACGATCATGGGACGCAAGGAGGAGGATGCGGACCTCGACGCCTCCATGCTGATCTACCCGGCAATGCAAGTCGCCGACATCCATTTTCTCGACCTCGACCTCGCCCTCGGAGGGATGGACCAGCGTCACGCGCACATGCTGTACCGCGACCTCGCGCCCCGGCTCGGGTGGAAGCAGGTCGTCGCCCTCCACACGCCCCTCCTCGTGGGGCTCAAGGGGAGCGGGCGCATGGACGCGATCGAGGCGAAGATGAGCAAGTCGAAGCCGGAGACCGCGATCCTCGTGCACGATCCGCCCGAGGAAATCGGTAGGAAGGTGGAGAAGGCTTTCTGCCCGGCGAAGGACACCGAAGATAACTTCGTGACGGAGGTGGCCCGCCTGATCCTACTGCCCAAGGGCCCGCTGACGGTGGAGCGCCCGGCAAAGTACGGCGGGGACGTCGTCTTCCACGGATTCGAGGAGCTCTCGAAGGCGTACCGCGCGGGTGACCTCCACCCGAAGGACCTGAAGGCGGCGGTCAGCCGCGCCCTCGCGGACCGCCTCGCGCCCGTCCGGGACTACTTCGAGCGAAAGCCCGAGAACCTCGACGCGCTGAAGGGCATCCTGGCGGCGTGAGCCGCCATGGCGAAACGTGGGCTGACGAACAACCAAGTCGCGGCGGTGCTCGCGTTCGCCGCCGGGATCCTCTTTCTCGTCGTCGACTGGAACGGCGCAAGGATCGTGGAAGCGTTCTTCGAGCTCCTGTTGGACCTGTTCGGCCCGAACCCGGCGTTCCGGGTCCTTGCGATCATCCTAATCTCGATCGCCTCCCTGGGAGGGGCCGCCGTCATTCTCGGGGCCCTGTTGATCGGGTACAATCGGGTCCGAGGCGGGAAGATCCTCGTCCTCCTCGGCACCGGCGCCGGGATCGTCTCCCTCGTGATGTTCCTCGTGCTGCTCGTGCGCCGGTCGGGCGGGATACTTGCGCACGAGGGCGCGATCCCGGTCCTGGTCGGCGTCGTGCTGAGCCTCGCGGCCCGCCTGAAGGCGAAGCCGCTCAAGTGACATCGGGTGCGCCAATGCTTCCCTAGAGCTGGGGAGTGGCCGTCGAGATCGCCTCCCCATGGGTCTCCACCCGCGACCGGACCGCGAGGAGATAGACGAACCCCGCGCCACAGAGCGCCGCCACGAGGTAGAACGGGGCGGACGGGTTCGCGCCGAACGCCTGTGCGAGAACTCCCGCGGCATACGCCGCCGCAGCGCCTCCCAGGAGCTGGAAGCCGAAGATCACACCGAACGCCGCCCCCTGGAGACGGATATGGCTCGCCTCGGACACGTACGAGAAGGTCGCCGGATACGTCACGAAGAGCGCGGACCCCGCGGTCCACAGGGCGGCGAGGGCGAACGGTAGCGGGAGGATTGCCGCCGCGAGGCCGGCAAGCGTGAGCAGGAAGTATGCAACGAGCAGGGTCCGGTACCTTCCGAACCGTGCGCTGAGCCGGCCGAAGTAGAACGCGGCGATGCTCCCCGCGAGGAGCCAGAGGGCGATTGAGACGCCGGCGGTCGCATCGGGCTCGCCGAACTTGTCCCGCACGAGGACGGGCCCGAAGTTCGAGACCACGTTGAAGACCGCCCCCCCGAGGGCGATCGGCAGGATCCAGTAGCGCACATCCCGGAGCAGAGGCCCGTACGCCACCCTCGACGGGGACCGCGGTGGCGGGGGACTTTTCCGACCGCGTACGAGGAGGAGGCCGAGCGCGACCGCGGCGAGGTTGAGGGCACCCCACAAGAGGAACGGCGCCTGCCATCCGACGGCGGAACCGAGGATCGCCCCGCTCCCCATGCCCAGGATCACGCCCATGTCCCCGAAGGAACTCTGGAAGCCCATCGCATGGTCCAGGTCCCGGCCCGCGTACGCACGGCCAATCCAGCTGATCCCCACGGGATGGTAGAAGCCTGCACCGATCCGCGAGACCGCGACCAGGGCGACGAACACCGGGAAGGACGTCGCGCCGGTGACCAGGAACGACGCGGCACCGAGGTACGCGATTCCGATCGGAAGGAACCGCGAGGGGTCCCGCCGGTCCGCGACCCGTCCGAAGGCAATCTGCGCAACGAGCGTGACGAGGAGGGCCGTGGCGACGAGGAGGCCGGTCTCGGTGTTGCCGAAGCCGAGGTCGGCGCGGAGGACGGTGATCTGGCCCGCCATGACCGTCACCGCTGCATCGTTCGTCAGATGGTAGATGCTGTTCGCGAACAGGATCCTCCGGTCCGGCGCCACCCTCGGCGGGAACCGACCGGGAGATAAGAAGTTCCGCCGGGAGCGGGTGGGAAAGGTTATTGTAGCCCCTTCGGATGCGTGCGGCGAAGCCAGGAGGCCGTGGACGGCCGACGGTGCCCGCGAGGGCGCTGAGGAAAGTCCCCCCTCCGAACGAAAGGCGGCCCCGTGCAAGCGGGGGTCCCGAGAGGGACGGCAAGGGCGCAGAAACGACACAGCCCGCGTCGCTAGGATGATTCGCCCGGCGATGACGTTGACGCGGGATCTGGTGAGACGGCGACTCCCCGCTGGAGCAAGTCCAAGTGGGCGCGAAACCTTCTTCTGTAATATCTTCTCCGTGTGGGGCGGCCGTGCGTCAGGGCGGAGGCAACCGGGGCGCCTCTCCACCTTCGCGCTCCTGGTCGGACCGGCGGCGCCGGGACCGCCAGGCCGCGAGGAAGAGGATGAACGCAACCGCTGCCACGACGCCAACGAGGAGGATCCTTGTGTCGATACCGAACAGGGCGGGCCACCCGCCCGGCGTGGTCCCGGGTGGTGGGCTAGCAGTCGCGTAACACGCTTCAGGATCGAAGAAGCGCACGTTGCTCCCGCCATACGCGGGATCGATTTCCGCGCCCTCATAGCAGAGACGAGCCGGAATCTTGTAGGCGTGCCCGGCGTACCCGGGAATGTCGCCGCCGGTGACGTCAGGGCCGATAGCGGGCCAGGGCATCGAGCCCCACCAACTCGGCCGGACCGACAGATAGAGCGATGGCGGCAACGCCTGGCTCGCCGGGAGGGGATTCGCGAAGTTCGCTAGCCCCGACGGAACCTCGGCGGCATCGAAGCGGGACCTCGCACCCACCGAGTCGTAGTTCCCCCACCGCATGGCGGTTTCCTTTGTCCGCGGATCGCCGACCGCGCCCGAATCTGGCTGTCCGAACGAATAGATGTCGACGTCGTCCGTGGCGAGATCGGTCTCGTAGGTCGTGTAATATCCGGACCGCCCGAGCACGTTGCCGACGATGTTGAAGAACCGGGAGTACCGCCAGAGGTGCATCGTCGCGGTGTTCGCGGTCTTGTTCGGGTCACCGTGGTAGTGATTTCGGAAGAAGGTCAGGAAGTGATGCGTGCCGTGGATGTTGTCCGTCCCCGCTCCGAGTCCGTCGTTGCCTTCGATCAGCAGCATGGCGTCACCGCCGTTGTGGGACGCGTGCGTCGGCTGCATCCACCCGCCGCCACCCGGGTCGTAGAGGTTGTCGATTGAGAAGTTGTATGCGAGCACGTCACCGCTCCCTGTGCCGACCAACATCGGCGACGTCACGTGCTGGAAGATATTGTTCTCGACAAGGTTGTCCGAGCCCGGGTACCATTCGATCCCGTAGCTCTGCGACTGGCCGCCGGATCCGTAGAAGTAGTTGTTCCGGATCTCGTTGCCGCGCGTCATCGTCAGCCACACGTGGTTGCGTCCCCCTCCTGGGCCACCCGGAGGCGCAACCTTGACGGAGCGCACGCCAGTAATCCAACACTCCATCGCGTTCATGATGTCGATGCCGCTCGCGCCATCGACGGGCTGGATCGTCATGTTCTCGATGCCTGCCCGCACCATCACGGTCGTCGGCCACCAGGCCTGCGGCGCTTGGGACGCGCGCCAGTTCGGCATGTAAATCCCGGGCGTGATCGTCACCTGGTTGCCGTTGATCCCCGTGACCTTGACGACCTGCCGCTGGTTGCGGTAGCCACCCGGCCCCGTCCGCATGCCGTCGCTGCCTTGCGACACGCATCCGTTCGCGACCCCGCAATTGTAGATGTCCCCGCCATCCGTGCTGTCATCGACTTGATCGAGGATCAGGAAGTTCTCCCCTGCCCGCAGGTTCGCCGTGTTGCTCAGCGTGATGACCGTGGTGCCCTTCGCGTAGCCGGCGGTCCAGTCCGCGGAGTTCTCGACGCCCCCGGCCCAGTTGAAGCTGCCCTTGATGCAGATGACCGGGTACGGAGGGGGTCCGCGGTCACACTGCGTGGTGCCGGTGAACACCAGCTTCGTCCGGTTCGCTCCGGCGCCTCGGAGGGTCACCTGACTCTTCATGTTGATCCCCGCGGAGAGGGTGAACGTTCCGGCGGTGAGGAACACGACCTCATTCGGGGGACACGCCGCGATCGCCGCCTCGATCTCCGCGGCAGTGCTGCCGGGGTCGAGGGACGCGCAAATCGTCGTGCGGTTCGGGATGCCGCCGGGAATGCCAGCGTGGCTCCAGTCGATCGCACGGGAGGCGTCGAGGATCCCCGACCACGGCTCCCCGGCGGCGCGGACCGTCAAGTCCCCGCCGAAGGTAATGGACATGCACAGGGCGAGGGCGATCCCGAGCGATCGCACGCCCCATTCCCTTCCGACCCTGCGGCTTCTCACTTTCAAGGCCACCGAGCCGACCTCGACGTTCCTGCTTCCGCACTAGCCTCTCGACATCTTGCCGAGACGACCCCGGAGCAGCCCTTGGACTCATAGACTTGGCGGCCCGAATTCGTTCCCCCGAATTCGTCCATGTAGGACAACGCAACTCGCGGAACGGAAGGGTCTGCTGGGCGCCGACCGAGCCGGCTGCTTGTTCGCCTAGTCGTGCGCCCCGCCGCCGCGGTTCCGAGTCGCCCTGCGGGCGGAGCGAGCCCTCGAAGGGCGAACCAGCTTGCGCACGAGCACGGAAGTTCCGAGCTCTGTGACCTTCTGGAAGCCTTCGCGCTCGAACATGGCGACCGTGCCAAACCAGAGGCTGCCGGCGCCCCACCTCGGTCCCGTGACCGGGTATGCCTCCACGGGTCCTCCGCCTTGGGAGCGAATCGACTCGAGGGCCACTCGAAGGGCCGCGGCCGCCACCCCCTTACGGCGGTGGCCTACCGCCACCACGAAACAGACGATCCTCCATACCACCTCGGGCGGCGGCGACAGCTTCCTGTAGGCGCGCCCGCGGTCGACCCGGGGGAACTCCTCCTTCCGGCCATAGGCGCACCAGCCGACGGGCTCGTTGCCGGAGTAGGCCAGGATTCCGTGGGCGCGCCCCTCATGGACGAGCGCCTCGATCCTGCGGCGGTTGTGCTCGTGGAAGCCGCCTTTCTTGATGTCAAACGCAGCGATCTCCTTCTCCGCGCTCTGCTCGCGACGGTAGTACATGCACCAGCATTGATCGTTTCCGCCGGGGCCGCGGAACAAGCGTTCAAAGTCGGGCCACGTCTCGGGCGTCAGTTCCCGGAAGGTTAAGGCCGCCATCAGAAGACGAAACGTGGCTGAGATATAACCGCTTTCCAGACGGAAGTAACCCCCTCGGGGCGCCGCCATCTCGTGGCTGCGGCAATCCTTCGCCTGCCCGAGTCCCGAACCAATAAGTACCGGGCGGGCGTGCGGGCGAAGGGGGACACGATGAAGGCGATCGTCCGAACCCGGTTCGGCTCGCCCGACGTTCTCGAGCTCCAGGAGATTGAGAAACCGGTCCTCGAGGACAACCAGGTGCTGGTCCGCGTGCACGCGGCTTCCCTCAACCTGGGGGACTGGCACACCACGAGGGGCCGGCCATACATCATCCGCTTGATCGGGCTCCGCCAGCGCGCGCGCAAGGACCGCATCCTCGGTTGGGACCTCGCGGGACGCGTCGAAGCGGTCGGCGCGAGCGTGAAGGAGTTCCAGCCGGGCGATGAGGTCTTCGGCATGAGCATCAGGACCTTGGCGGAGTACGTCGCGGTCCGAGACATCGGACTCGTCCGAAAGCCACCGAACGTGACGTTCGAGCAAGCGGCGGCGGTCGGGGTGGCGGCGAACACCGCGTTGCAGGGTCTCCGGGACATCGGAGGGATCCAACCTGGGCAGGAGGTCCTGATCAACGGGGCGTCCGGCGGCGTGGGGACGTTCGCCGTGCAGATCGCCAAGGTGCTCGGAGCGACCGTGACCGGTGTGTGCAGCACGAGGAACCTGGGCCTGGTCCTCTCCATCGGCGCGGATCGGGTCATCGATTACACGCGCGAGGACTTCACGAAGACCGGGCGACGGTACGACCTGATCTTCGACGTGGCGGGTAACCACTCCCTCTCCGCGTACAAGCGCGCGCTGAAGCCGAGGGGAACCCTCGTCCTGGTGGGGCAAACCGGCCGCAAAGAGCACTCTATCCTTCCGTTCTTCAAGGTCGGTCTGTTGGCGCCGTTTGTTCGTTACCGTCTGCGCTCGTTCATTGCGAAGCGGAAGAAGGAAGACCTGAACACCCTGAAGGAATTCCTCGAGACCAGGAAAATCACGCCCGTCATCGACCGGACCTACCCGCTGCGCGAGGTCCCTGAGGCGATGCGGTATCTCGGGACCCTCCATGCACGGGGAAAGGTCGTCATCACCGTGGAATAGATGTGGGGTCGGGCGAGGGAACTCTTTCGACCCCGGGCTTGTTTTCTCTCTCCGGCGGCTCTTGGCCATCCGGTCCCTACAGCCCCACCATCTCGGCCCGGGTGTCGAGACGTACGGCGGGGCCGTCGTACGGGAAATACGCTTGGGCGCTGTGGTAGCCCGAGGGCGGAAGGTCGAATCGATCGACCAGAGACGTCGCGCCGGCGTTCGGAGCATAGTCGAAGATCGTGCCGTTGTCTTCCTCCACAATGATCTCCGCGAGCACGACTGTCGCCCGCTCATCCACGTCGCAGGTTATTGACGCACCGGGTTCCGTGAGGCCGAACTCGACGTCCGTGTACACCGTCGAATTCGCGACGCAGGTGGGTTCGAAGGGATCGGCTCCGTCCGTGTCAACCCGGAATCGGAAGAGGATGTCGCAGATGTCC
>VBMI01000082.1 GCA_005878955.1 Methanobacteriota archaeon | reverse complement strand
CGTCGCACGCGATCGCCCCTAGGCCCCCCGCCTCCGTCGCGGACTGCTTGTCCGGGTCGATGAGGGTCATGTGGACCTTGCCCCTGGAGACCCGATCGAGAATGTAGTCGAGGACCTTCACGCGAGGAGGCCTCCCGCGAGGAACGCGACGAGCGCCACGATCATCCCGTACTTCGCCGTGCGTTGCGCGCGCCCCGGATTTCGCGTCGAGTAGAGCCCGCTGTAAATAAAGATTCCGTCCGCGACGAGGACGATGACCAGGTACGGCCACCCGAAGAGGCCGAGGACGATCGGCACAAGGCTCAGTACGACGCCCGCAAGGAACAACGCCGCCGCGGCGCGCCCCGCCTTGGGGACCCCGACCCGACGCGGAAGGGTCACCCGATCCACGTCCCCTTCGACGTCCTCGATGTCCTTGGAGATCTCGCGCCCCGCCGTGGCCATGAACGCGAGCAGCGCGAGAACCCACGCCCGTTGCATCGCCCCGATCGCCCCCGCGTACACGGCGATCCCGCCAAAGACGAACAGCGAGCCCACGAGATACGCGATGAGGAAGTTCCCGCTCGCACCGCGGGCCTTGAACAGCTTCTCATATCCGACGATTACCGCGAAGTTGATCGCGACGATCACGACCGCCTCGAGGTTGACATAGTACGCGGCGACGAGGCTCAGCGCGAACATCAGCGAGGCGAACCGCGCGGCAGACTCCGCGGAGACCTCCTGGCGCGGAATCGGACGCTCGGGATGGTTGACCCTGTCCGTGTCCCGATCGAAGTAGTCGTTGAGCGCGTTCCCGGCGGCCGTGAACAACAAAGCGGCCACACCGGCGAAGGCCACGGCGACCCCGCGCGCGGCGAAGAGCGCGGGCCCTACGGACACGAGGGCGGCGACCGCCACGCCCGCCGCGGACATCACGGCGTTCCCGGGGCGCGAGAGGCGGAGGTAGCCCCGCATGCCGCGACGTATCCTCCTCGGGATAATAACTGTTCCACGGCGCGCGGCAGGTTTACGTGTCAACCCGATTCACTAAGTACCGCGCGGGATTGCGGCCCGCGATGACCGCCCTCGGTCCCGTTCCGGATCAACGCCTTCACCCCGGGCGTGGGGTTGATCACGCTCGCGAAGTTCCGCGACGGGAGGTCCCGGAGCCTCCGCGGGCAGGGCGGGGTCGGGACGTTCGGCCCCGTGTACGCGGCGAGGCCCGGGCGTAGCACCGCGTAGCACACAGCGGCGTTTTCGGCCGTGAGAGGCAAAACGTGTACCATACCTGCTCCCGGTGCGCTTTATATCCCACGAACTCCCTATTCGCGTCCACAGCTCTAGGGTACGACTCGGAGCCTCGAACGCCTGGGCCCTGGGGCACCTTCGGCCCTCCCGACCCCTCTCGGAGGTGCGCGCCCAGACCCGAGGCTCCGCCTCGGAACCTCGGAGCGGGACGCCCGGGACCCATGGCCGAGAGGAGCAGGCTGTTCGGACGACGCGCGGAGGAAGCTGCCGCGGCAATCGACCGCGCGGTGGCGCTCCTCGATGTGTTTCGTCTCTCGAAGGTCGACGTTTCTCCGGCGGTCCGGCTCGTCACCCAGGCGCGCGAGGCCCTGGACCGGAAGGATTCTGACTCCGCCCTTGCGTTCGCGGCGCGGTCGGAACGGCTCGCGGCGACGCTCGAGGAACGATACCGAGGCGCGCAGAAAGCCCTCGCCGCGATCCGCGAGATCGAGAATCGAGCCCGGGCCGTCGGCCTCGACCCGTCCCCATTCTTGACCGCGATTGCGGACGCTCGACGGGTCGCGCGCGAGGGGACCGTGGAGGACGGGATCTCAATCGCCAACTACCTCCAGGCCCGCACGATCCTCGAGGCCGCCCTCACCAAGGGCCGGGACCTTCTCCAGCGGGCCGAGGCCATCGCTAACGACATCTACACCGCGGAGCTCGCCCTCGATGCGCTGAAAGACGCGAACGGGCACATGGATCACGTGGAGTTCGAGCGGGTCCTGGCGGGGGGCCGTTCCCTGATCGAACGGGCGAGGCAGGACCTCGCTCGGGGCGATTTCGAGACCGCCGGGGGGATCGCGCGGAAGGCGGAGGCGGGCGCGCGGCGCACGAAGCTCGCGTACCAGGACGCGATTCGCGCCCTCGCGGACGCGGAGCGCTCGATCGCGGAGCTCCGGGCGCAGGGAACCTCGGCCCCGGGGGCCGAGCGCCTCCTCGAGCAGGGCACGCTCCTGCTCCGCCGCGCGAAGATCGCGGAGGCGAAAGACGCCCTCGAGCAGGCGGCCCGCGAAGCCATGAGAATCGCTGCGGACGCACGCCGGGCGGCACTCTCCGTCAAGGAGGCGGAGGAGAGCCTCTCCACGGTCGCGCGGTCCGGGTTCCTTCCGGAGGAGGCCCAACAATCCCTTCGGGATGCGAGGCGCGCCCTCGCAGAGAACCGATACGAACGCGCGGAGGAGCTCGTGGCGGACGCCCGGCGAGCCCTGGGGAAACGTCTGGAGCTCCGCGACCGGCTCGCCCGCACGATCGAAGAGACGAAGCGGAAGGTGGAGCAGCTCCGTGCGATCGGGACGGACTACGCGAACGATGTCGAGGAGATGGTCTTGCGCGCGGAGCGGGAATTCGAGAACGGGGACTTCGCGACGAGCTCGGAGGACCTGAAGATCGCGACCCTCCTGATAGGCCCGCCGGGGGATCGAAACCCATCGGGGAAGGCCCGGGTCGCGTAGACGCGGGAACCCCTAAATAGCGAGCGCGCGTTCATTTCCCTCCTTGGGGGAGCACTACTTCACGCGGAAGCCCACCGCGCGGCGCCGCCCGCTCGAGTTCACCGCCGTGCTCCGCGGCCGGAGCCTCTCGTTTCACACGGACAGCGCCGTGTTCTCCAGGGCCACCGTCGACGCCGGGACCCGGCTCCTGATCGAGGCCGTCGAGATCGGCCCGCACACGTCCTTGCTCGACCTCGGCTGCGGGTACGGCGCGATCGGGCTCGCGGTCGCCGCTGCGGTTGACGGAGCGACCATCGTGATGACCGACGTGAACCATCGCGCGGTCGCCCTCGCCCGCCGGAACGCGACCGCGAACGGCCTGCGAGCCGACGTGCGGGAAGGGCCCCTGTACGAGCCGCTGGCGGCGCTCGTCTTCGACCATATCGCGGCGAACCCGCCCATCCGCGCGGGGAAGAGCGTCGTCCACGGCATCGTCGAGGGCGCCCCGGACCACCTCCGGGAAGGCGGATCCTTGTGGCTCGTCGCCCGCACAAAGCAAGGGGCGCCCTCCCTCCAGGAGAAGATGTGCGAGGTCTTCGGAAACGCGGAGATCGTCGCACGCGGCGGGGGGTTCCGCGTCCTCCGGTCCCGCCGCGCCGGTAATCCTTAAATAGAGCGCCCCGCTTGAGACGATGTTCCACCCTACGGTGAACGTTCGATGCCCGACGAAGCTCCGAAAGCAACCGCACCCGCAGAGGGCGCCGCACCGGCACCGAAGGCCCTCGTGCGGCCTCCGGATGCGAAGGAGAACTTCCGGTACATCGTCCGCCTCTCGAACACGGACCTCACCGGGGCGCGCTCCGTCGTGTACGCGCTCACGTCGGTCAGCGGGGTCGGGACGCGGATCGCCGAGACGGTCGCCGATCTCGCCGGCGTGTCTCGCTCGGAGCGGATCGGCAACCTCACGGAGCAGGAGACCGAGAAGCTCGAATCGGTCCTCTCCAAGCTCGGCGAGCTTCTGCCCGCCTGGATGGTGAACCGGCCGGACGACCCGGAGACGGGCACGGACCTCCACCTGTTCGGTTCCGACGTCGAGCTGCGGCTGCGGGACGACATCAACCGGATGAAGATGATCCGATCCTACCGCGGAATCCGCCACGAGCAGGGCCAGAAGGTCCGCGGCCAGCGGACGCGGAGCAACGGTCGCACCGGCCTCACCGTGGGTGTGATCAAGAAGACCGCCATCGCCGCGGCGAAGGCCGCGGAGAAGGAAGAGGGCGGCAAGAAGGAGAAGAAGGAGTGAGGGGTTGGGAGACCCGAAGTTTTCCCGCCGCCGGTACGAACGGCCCTCCCATCCGTGGGAGGGGGAGCGGATCAAGGCGGAGAACGAGCTGTTGAAGAAATACGGGTTGAAGAACAAGAAGGAACTCTGGCGGGCGCAGTCCGTGCTCCGCCGGTTCCGCCACCGGGCGCGCCAGCTCCAGGCCCTCGTCCGGTACGGGGACAAGCAGGCCGGGAAGGAGAAGGACCAGCTGATCGGAAGGCTCGGCCGCCTCGGGCTCCTCCCGACGGAGGGCGCGAGCCTCGACGACGTCCTCGGGCTCGACGTCGAGGCGGTCCTGTCCCGCCGGCTCCAGACCCTCGCGTTCGTGAAGGGCCTCGCGTTCACGCCCCACCAGGCCCGCCAGTTCATCACGCATGGGCACGTCGCGATCGGGCCCCGCCGCGTCACGGTCCCCGGATACCTCGTCACCCGCATGGAGGAGACCGGGATTGCGTACGACCCGCGCTCGCCGATCAGCCACGACCTCCACCCCGCGAGACCCGGAGCGCAACCGCCGCCCCCCACGGAGGGCGAGCCCCCGGAGGCACCCGCGGCCCCGCCCGGCCCGGGAGGTGAGTCCCCATGACGAAGTGGGGGATCGCGCACATCTACGCGTCGTACAACAACATCATCATCACGCTGACGGACCTGACCGGCGCAGAGACGATCGCGAAGGCGACGGGAGGCATGGTCGTGAAGGCCGCGAAGGACGAGGCGTCCCCCTACGCCGCGATGAAGGCCGCGGAGAAAGTCGCGGACGCGGCGAAGGAGAAGGGGATCGACTCCCTCCACGTCCGAGTGCGGGCCCCGGGAGGGAACCGTTCCCAGTCGCCGGGACCCGGCGCACAGGCCGCGATCCGCGGGCTCGCGCGGGCGGGCCTGCGGATCGGCCGGATCGAGGACGTGACCCCGGTGCCCCACGACGGGACGAAGCCGAAAGGCGGGCGACGGGGGAGGCGGGTGTAGATGGACCTGAAAGTGCTCGAATCCGCCGACACCTCAATCACCGTCCGGTTCGACGACACGGACCCCGCGTTCGTGAACGCGATCCGCCGCACGCTGCTCGCGGACGTCCCGAAGATGGCGATCGAGGACGTCGAGTTCCACCTCGGCCCGATCCGCGCGGAGGACGGGAAGGAGTACGAGAGCGTCGCGCCGCTCTTCGACGAGATCATCTCCCACCGGCTGGGCCTCGTCCCGATCCCGACGGACCTGCAGATGTTCGTCCCGAAGGCCACGTGCCCGACCTGCCACGGGGAGGGCTGCCCCTCGTGCACGATCATCTACTCCCTGAACAAGCGGGGGCCCGGCGTCGTGACCTCGGGGGACCTCGAACCAATCGGGGACCCGAAACTGAAGCCCCGGGACGCAGCGATCCCGATCGTCAAGCTCGGCGACGGCCAAGCCCTGCTGATCTACGCGACCGCGACCCTGGGCACGGGGCGGGACCACGCGAAATGGCAGGTCGCGCACGGAGTCGGATACCGGTTCGTCACGCTCCTGAAGGCGGGCGGGAAGTCGTTCGCCTCCTCCGAGGCCAAGGCCCCGCCGTGCCCGGACCACATCCTCAGGCCCGGGGTGGAGGAGATGACCGTCGAGCTCCATCCGGATTGCCGGCAGTGCAAGAAGTTCGCCGACGCGTACGACGTCAAGAGCGTGAAGGTCCTGAACGACCCGACGAAAATCGAACTGCAGTTCGAGACGGACGGGAGCATGACCGCCCGGGACACCCTCGTCGCGGCCCTCGACATCCTCGAGAAGCGGTTCGCGGACATCGGCGGGAAGGCGGAGCAACTCTAGGCGTCGGACCTGCTGGAGACCACACGCGGAAGTTTGATATAGGATTACTATCCTTAGCGTAATCCCATGGAGCTCGGCGAGCTCGAACTGGCCGTCCTCACGGCCCTGCGCACCCTTGGCGAGGCGACGACGGGAGACCTCCACCGGGAGGTGCGGAAGAAGCGGGACGTCGCGTACACTTCCGTCACGACGACCCTGTATCGGCTCGTGGACAAGGACCTCGTGCAGATGCGGCGGGAGAGCGAGAAGAAGGTGTTCTACTCCGTCAAGGACGGCAAGGCGTACGAGCGGGTGATGTCGATGATGATGCGGCGGATGGTGGACTCCTTCGGCGCCGCGGCGATCTCGTACGTCCTCGAGAACCCCGGGAGCCTCTCCCCACAAGAGATCGCAGAGCTCCGGCGGATGATTGCGCAGACGAAGGTGAAGGAAGCCCCCGATGGCGAAAGGTCCCCTTGAGGTCATTGGCGAAGCGCTCGAGGAGTACTGGACGAACCCGCTCTCGCTGGTCGTCCTGTTCGCGTGCCTTGCGGTGATTGGGACCCTCGTCTACGTGTTCCTGTCGAATGCCAGGAATGCCAAGCTGCGGGTGAGCCTCCTGACGGGCCTGTACTCCGTCTCGACCTTCCTCTGGCTGTTCATCGCGGCCAGCCTGACCCTATGCCTTTCCTTCGCGTCGACGGTCGCCTACAAGCGGGCCTGGGGCGTCCCCGCCGCGGTTGGCTGCGCCGTCCTCGTGAGCTTCGCCCTCAGCGGGGTCGTCTCCGTCGTCGCATGGAGGCGGGGGGCCGATCGAGTCCTCCGCGACATCCCCACCCGCGCCCCGGAAGGCGAAGAGCGCTGGTTGACCGACTATGTCGCGCTCGTCTCGGAGTTCGAGGGTATCCCGCCTGTCGACCTCCGCGTGACGGAGGACGAGAAGCCCCTCGCGATGGCGGTGAGCGGGCGTCGGCACGTCGTCATCGTCTCCACGGGCCTGCTCGCCCACCTCGACCGCGACGAGGCAGAGGGCGTCGTCACGCACGAGCTGATGCATATCAAGAACCACGACTCCCGGTTCAAGGTCTTCTCCACCGTCGCGTCGCGGTTCCTCTTCTTCGACCCGTTTAGCAAGTTCTTCGATCCCGCGGTCCATCGGGAGCGCGAGTACCTCGCGGACGAGATGAGCGGCCGGACGACCGGCAAGCCCGGGTCCCTCGCCTCCGCCCTCCTCAAGATCCACGAGCGGGCGAACGGGGGACCGTCCTCGCTCGCGGGACTCAGCATCGTGGGCCGCGAGGGCGGCATCTTCTCCCGCTTCCCACCGGTGAAGGAACGCATCAGCCGGCTGATCGTGCTCTCCGAGCTCCTCCACCGGTCCCCTTAGCGTTCGAACGTCCCGTCGATCCACCGGGGAGGACCGATATGCGTTACTACCACCATAGTAATGCTTAAGACCCGCGAGCCCCTAGCGACAGCCATCGCTTGGGGGACGGACGTGGAGTCCCTGGAGTCATGGACCGCACCTGCATCTCTCGAAAGCCGGATCGTCACGACGCTCGAGATCGCGAACCGGTGGGGATACGGGCTCGCGGAACGTGAGATCTCGGGGCTCCTCTACGGCGGCCCCGAGGACGACGCGGCGGTCGTGAACGCGCTGGCGTCCTCCTCCGCGGTCACGTTCCGCGACGGCTTCGCGACGATGAAGGGACGAGACGAGCTCATCGATAAGTGCGTGGCGCGCCGCTCATCGAACGGGAAGCTCGCAACGACCTATTTCGAAATCGCGGAGGAGTTCGCGAAGGACCTGTTGCGACTCAGCCCCTTCGTCCGCTCCGTCGCGGTGTGCGGCTCCGCGGCCTCGGGTGGCCTCGAGGAGGGCGACGACATTGACTTCAACCTGTTCGCGGAGGACGGGGCGAAGTACATCGTGTACGTCACGGCCCTGCTCCTCGGGGTGAAGTACTCGCTGCGGCACGGCCGACGGTTCTCCGGAGGCGCGTCCTTCCTCGGAATCCTCCGCAAGGTCACCTGCGTGAACGTCGTCTGGAGGGAATCGGACTGCCGTCCCTTCGCCCGCCAGGACCCGTTCCTCGCATTCGAGCTGCTCCGGTCCGTGCCGATCGCCGGCACCGAGCACTTCGCGGCCATCGTCCGGGCGAACCCGTGGCTCCGACTTCACTTCCCACAGGCGCCCTCGAAGCCGGCGCCCGCGCCATCGCTTCCGCCCTCCACGCCATCATCCGGCTCTCCCGGGGTCGCGACCCGGAGGCGCTCGCCCGTCAGGCCTTCCTGCGTCGGGTGAAGTTCCCCTACGACGTGTTCCAGGACTGACGCGATGATCGAGATCGACACGACCCTGCTCTCGTTCCTGTTCGCGGTCTTCGGCGCGTTCTACTCCGTCCTCCTTGCTGCGGTCCTGTACGCCCGCCACCGACGTACGTCCCCGGAGGGCGTGTCGACGGACGCACGGTTCAGCCTGATGGTGCCCGCCCGGAATGAGGAGACCGTCCTCCTCCGCACCCTCGAGGGGATCCTCGCCATGGAATATCCGGCCACGAAGTTCGAGGTCCTCGTCATCGACGACGGTTCCACCGACCGTACGGGCGAGGTCGCCGCGCGATTCGAGGCCGCCCATCGCGGCCAGGTGGCCGTCGTTCGGATTCCCGATGCAATCTCGGGTCGGGGGAAGCCCGAGACGCTGAACTTCGGGTTCCGCCACCTGTTGCGGACGTCCCGCTTCAACGGCTTCCGCGACTGGGTCATCGGGGTCTTCGATGCGGACGGCGTCCCGGACCCAGACCTCCTCCAGAAGGCCGCGTTCCAGTTCCGCAACCCGAAGATCGGGGCGGTCCAGGCGTCCGTGAGGATCGCGAACCGCGCCCGGTCCTGGCTCGCGCGGATGCAGGACCTCGAGTTCGCCGCGTTCTCCCGCGTGACGCAGATGGTGCGGGCGGAGCTCCTCGACTCCGCCTCCCTCGGGGGGAACGGACAGTTCGTGCGGGCGCGGGCGCTGTACGACGCGGCAATCTCCCGGAAGCCCCATCGCTTCTGGCGGCCCGGAGCCATGACCGAGGACCTCGAGCTGTCCGCCCGCCTCGTCCTCCGGTCCTGGAGGATCAAGCACCTCGCGACGAGCTACGTGCACCAGGAGGGGGTCGAGCGCCTCTCCGACCTCTTCCGACAGAGGACCCGCTGGGCCTGGGGCTCCCTCCAGGTGTTCGTCGAGTACATCCTGAAGCTCAAGGTCGTCCGCATGCGGAACGTCCCGTTCAAGAAGCGGCTCGACCTCGTCATGAGCCTCTCCCTCTTCCTCATGTCCCCGCTCGTCATGGTCGTATGGCTCCTCACGTTCCTCGACCTGATCCGGGTCATCGACGCGGTGAACCAGCTCCCCTTCCTCGTGACGCTGGCGATCTCCTTCGGGTTCTTCCCGATCGTCACCTGGGGAATGTGGGACCAAAAGGAGTACCGGCGCCCGCGCATGGTCCTCGACCTCCTGCTCTTCACCGTGTACACGTACCACTGGCTCCCCTGCCTGTACGTCGCCGCGCTGCGGGTGATCGGCGGGGACGACCCGAAGTGGTTCAAGACCCGGCGGATCGCCGAGGCGCCCGCCCGGGGCACGCGGCGGAGGCGGCTCGTGGACCGGATCGCTTCATGGGCCACGGCCCCGCGGGTCGCCGGGCTCGCGGCGTTCGCCCTCCTCGCTGTCGTCGCGGGGTACCTCCGGTGGGTCCGAGGGGGGCTCCTCGATCCCTTCGAGGACCCGTACCAGCACTGGTGGATCGCCGGGTACACGATGGAGACCGGAAGGTACTACGACTCGTTCTCCGCGATGACCCACGGGAACTGGCTGCCCCTCTACGACTTCGGGATCGCGGCCCTCTTCCCCCTCACCGGGATCCACAACATGGGGGCGCTGAAGTTCGTGAGCCTCTTGTTTTCCCTCGGGACGATGGCGCTCGTGTACCGCATCGGACGGTCGCACAGCCTCGGTGCCGCGTGGGCCGCCGCGCTCTTGTTCGCGTTCACCCCTTCCGCAGTCCTCGCGGGCACGATGGCGCTCCCGGAGGCGCCCACGGGCTTCGCCCTCGCCGCGGCGTACTACCTGCTCTTCCGGAGCCCGATGGCCGTACGCTGGAGACACCCGCTGGCGGCCGCGGCGATGGCCGCGGCGGTCGCCCTCCGGTACGAGGCGTGGCTCTTCGTCGTGCTGATGCTCGCGTACTTCTTCGTCACACGCCGGGGGCGAGTGAGCCGGGGGGACCTGCTGCTCGTCGCGACCCCGGCGCTCCTCTTCATGGGCGTCTGGCTGGTCTTCACGTCCCAGTGGGGGTTCCTCCCGGACACGATCATCGCGCAGACCTCCATCGACCCGCGGTACAAGGCGGGGATCGGCGCGCTGGAGCCCCTCTCGAGCGTGCTCACGGACTTCTGGGGCGGGTACCTGTCCCTCTCCCTGGCCGTCGTCGTCCTGGGTAGCGTGTACGCGGTGAAGGTCCTCCGGAAGGAGTTCCTCGCGTTCGCCCTCCTCGCGTTCTACGTCGCCGAGGTCGCGTGGATCGCCCTGGGGTTCGGCAACCCGAGTGCGCGCTACCTGTACGTAACCGTCCCGGGACTCACAGTCCTCGCGGGGATGGCGGTCTCGGACATCGCCTCGGTCCTCCGGAAATCGGCCGTCCGCACCCGGACCGGGCCCTCCGCCCCGCGAGCCACCGCCGCGCTCGCGGTGGGCTTGCTCGTCCTCGTCGTGGGGGCGACCGCACTCGACGCGCGCGCGATCGCTTACCCGTCCGATGACCCCGGGCTCTTCATGGAGGCGATGGTCCGGGCGGGGGACTTCCTCAGGGACCGACCCCTCCCGGACGGGAAGCTCCTCCTCTCCGAGTCCCCGATCGCGGCGTACCTCAGCGGCTACGCCCCGGGCCGGATGATCGGCTCCAGCTCCCTCTCGGACAACGTCACGAACGCGACCGCGTATCTACGGGAGACCGTCGCATACATGGTCCTCGTGACGGTCCCATGGTACAAGCTCCGGACCCTCTACCCCAACCTCGCCGACGGCGTGTCGACCGCCGACTTCCGTCTCTTGTACGACGCGAGCGGCCCGGAGTACGACCTGGGGGCCCACCGGGTGCTCGTCTACGAGGTGGTCCCCCTGCCGTCCGGAGGACCGGGACCATGACGCCCTCCCTCCCCGCCTTCGAGGCGACGTCGGAGTACTACGGCCACGTCGCGCACGGGTACGACCGGATCACGGACACGTACGACGGGGTGGAGGCCGCGAACTGGGTCGGGCGTCGACTGCGGGCTCGGATGCAGCACGCCCTGTTCCGCACGTTCCGGGCGGGGGACCGCGTCCTCGAGATCGGGTGCGGGACGGGCATCGAGGCCCTCGCGCTCGCGGAGCGGGGCGTCCGCGTGGTCGCGACGGACCTCTCGGAGGACATGGTCGCACTCGTCCGGAGGAAAGCGGCCGCACAGGGGACGGACCGGGTCTCCACCCACGCCATGGCCGCAGGGGACATCGGCAAGCTCCTCCCGGTCTACGGGGATGGGGCGTTCGACGGCGCGTACTCCCACGGCGGCGTGCTGAACATGGACCCGCGGATCGAGGACGTCGCGAGCGCCCTCGCATGCCTCGTGCGCCCGGGCGGGCGGTTCCTCGCGACCGTCGTGAACCAGACGTCCCTGTTCGAGTCCCTGTTCTACCCGCTCGTCCTCCGTCCTCGCAAGGGGTACCGCAGGCTCGGGCGGGACGTCCCGATCCCGATCACCCGCCACGAAGCGTTCCGGAAGTACGTCGTGCCGACCCGGTTCTACAGCCCTCGGCGGTTCCTCCGGGTGTTCGACGGCGCGTTCACCCTCCAGCGGCTCGAGGGCCTGCAGATCCTCCTCCCCCCGTGGAACCTCTCGGACTGGATCGACCGGCTCGACCCGCTCGCGCGCGCGGTGGAGTCCGTCGAGAACCGCATCGCGGACCGGGCCCCCTTCAACTCCTGGGGCAGCGTCTTCCTCGCGGAGCTCGGGAGGACCGGGCCATGATGACCGTGCCGTCGGCGCCGGCGGACCTCGGCGCAACGGCCTACGACGAGCTCGCGGACCGATACGACCGCATACCCGTCGAGAACCGGATCAACCGCCTCATGCGGCGGGCTTCCCTTGCCCGCATCGTCTCGACGTTTCCGCCGGGCTCCCGGATACTCGAGGTCGGATGCGGCACCGGTGACGAGGCGCTCGCCCTTGCGGCGCGAGGAGTGCAGGTCGTGGCGATCGACGCCTCGCGGGAGATGATCCGTGTCGCGCGCGCCAAAGCAGACCGGCGAGGCATGGATGGCCACGTGGAGTTCCGCGAGGGCCATGCACGCGATCTCCCTTCCCTGCGCGATTCCCTTGGCGCCCCGTTCGACGGGGGCTACGCATCGTTCTCCCTCGCCTACGAGCCGGACCTTACCCCCGTCGCGCTCGGGCTGCACAGCCTCCTACGGCCGGGCGCCCGGTTCCTCGCCTCCCTGCCGTCCCGGCTATGCTTGGTCGAGTTCCTCGTGGCCCTTGGCTCCGGACACCCCGCCGTCGCGGGCCGTCGTCTATCCCCGATCCATGGGCACAAGGTGGGTCCGTACCTCGTTCCGATCCGGACGTACACCCCCGGCGCATTCTCGCGGGCGATGTCCCCACACTTCTCGATGGAACGCGTCGAGGCGCTGCCCGTCGTGGTGCCGCCCCCATACATGAACCGAGTGTTCGCCCGATTCGACGGGCTCGCGGACGCCCTCGAGCGGGCGGACGAGAAGCTCCGGACGCGGTTCCCCTTCCGCTTCCTCGGGGATCACTTCCTCGCGGACCTCCGCCATCGAGACGCCGCCAACGGGTCTCCCCTGCAGGGCTATCGCTCGGCGACGTAGATCGGGAACGAGGCGAGCTCCATCCGGAGGAGGCCCGCCTTCAGGGCCCTCGTGGCCCGGAATGCGAATCCGTAGTCGGGATCGTGGCGTCGAATCCGGGGGAACGAACCCCGCAGATCCGCCTCGAGGTCGCCCGCGACGAGATGATGGTGACCCTCCACGAGGCTGCCGCGGGCGCCCGCTCTACCGAGGCGCTCCCGAAAGTCCCTCGACGCATGCTCCGCGCTTCTCCGGTCGCGGTTGACGGGATCGTTCATCACCACGAACACGCCGCCGGGCTTCAGGGCGCGAGCGGCCTCGACCACCGCGGGCCGGATATCGGGGAGATAATGGAGGGACGCGTTGCAGATCGCGACGTCCAGAGCCCCGGAGCGGAACGGCCACCGCGTAAGGCTCGCCACCGCGCGCTCGAACCCATGGCCCGTGGAGTCGTACACGGCCGCGGCGCCCAGACCGACTTCATGGTCCGACGAGATGTCCGTTGCGAAGCAGCGAAACCCCGCCTCCGCGAGGCGGTACGAGAGCCATCCCGTCCCCGCACCGATGTCCGCGACGCTTCGATGGTTGCCCGGGCCCAGGATATTCAGCAGGTCCGCGAGGCTC
This sequence comes from Methanobacteriota archaeon, assembly GCA_005878955.1. Taxonomy (GTDB): domain Archaea; phylum Thermoplasmatota; class Thermoplasmata; order RBG-16-68-12; family RBG-16-68-12; genus EA-19. The sequence goes on along the minus strand of VBMI01000082.1, from coordinate 8,896 downwards.
CGCGCCTTCGGCCGCCAGTACCGGCTCGGGACATGGGGAAGATCGAGCTGCGACCCCCTCCGTGGCGCGAGCGGGTCTCGCCTCCACGCGGTCGCGTACGACTCGGCGTCGGCCAGGAGACCTTCTTCCTCGGGTCGCACGAGGACCGGCAGGCCGTCGCGGCGGGGGAAGACGCGGCCCTCGGACCGGCACTGAAGACCTTCGGCGGTCTCCTCGAGGCCGGAGAGGCACGTTGGACAGGCCCAGGTCTCGAGGTCCATCGTCGCCCCTCTCGGCGCTCAGAGCACTTTGGTGCGCCGGATCTTCAGGTCGGGACCTACCGACACGAGGAAACCCTTGACGACCGGATCGTCCCGCATCCCGAGGATCGTCTGGGAGCAGACGAGGACCGCCTCGCCGAAGTCGTCGTAGTATAGCGTGTAATAGTCCGAGTCCTTCTCGTAATCGCGGAACGCGTAGAGGTGTTCCCCGTCCGTCAGGAGGAAGTTCAGGGCCGAGTAACCACCGTACTCCCGTCGCGCGGTCTCGACAGTCGTCCTCGTCGCCGCAACGACATCCTCCGGCCCGCCGCCGTCGAGGTTCGAGAGGAGCACCCGGAACGCGACCTGGGAATCGATGCGTCCGTCGTCCTCCCGCCACGGGCAATCGTTCAGCCCGCCATTGTGCGCGAACGCCCAGGTCCGCCCGGCCCTGGACTCGACGAAGGGATGGGACCACTCCGGGCCGACCGGCGCACCGGCGGACGCCCGCCGGATGTGCGCCAGGAGCACGAGTCGTTCGCCCGCCTTGCGGTCGATGTTCGTCTTCGCGACCTTCCAGGCGGCTTTGAAGTACTGCGGGTCGCCTTCGGCGGAGCCCACGCCGCGCACGTGATCGACGAGGGATCCGTTGCGGTAGAACGCCAGGCCCCATCCGTCCCTGTGGCCCCGCTCGTCCGGCCCGCCGCGCGGTGTGTTCCCCATGACCGCCAGATCCGCGAACTCCTCGAAGAGCTCGTAGTACACGGGGCCGAGGCTGACCGCTCCAAACAGTCTGCACATCCGCTCCGAGATGGCGGGCCGCGATATTTCAACGTGCGGAGCGGCAGGCCCGCCTAGGGTCGATACGGGGTGAGGAGGCCCGGCGTCCAGGCGAAGCCCGAAGCGACGATGATGTACAGACCCGCGCCCTGCGGGATGACGAAATCGGACCCGGCCCACGCCGACCCCGCCCAGTACCATCGCACGGTCGTCTGCGTGGCCGCGTCCCACATCCCGAACTCCGTGATCTTCGCGAACGTGAGCTCGTTCGTGACATCGCTCGCCCTCTGGTAGCGCGACGTGTATGGCAGTCCGATCCAGTTCGTATTCGTGGAGGGCGGAGGGTGGACGCTGAAGGTCAGCGTGGCGTCCTGATCCGTGCCGACGACCGCCCACGTGAACGGCTGCCGGACGCCGAGGAAGAGGCCATCTCCCGGGTTGACGAGGAAGTCCGTCCCCCGCCAGTTGCCGCGGGCGTAGTAGTACACGAGGGTCGATTGGCTCCCGACGTCCCACTTCCCGACGACGTCGATGTTCGCGAACGTCAGCTTCGACGCGATGTCGCTCGCCCTGCGGTACGTCGTCATGTCGGGGAGGGAGAACCACGCGACGTTCGTGTTCGTGGGGCTGTGAACGAAGGAGAGCACGTGCTTCACGCCCATCGTCGAGTTCGGCCCGTCGCTCGCCCCGCTCGTCGCGCGCACGAGGTAGTAGTGGATCAGGCCGTCCGTGAGGTGTCCCGAGGCCGAGTACTGGGTCGTGGCCACGGTCGTGAGCAGCGTCCAGCCGGAGGGGAACGCCGCGAAGCGGTTCGGGGCCGTGTAGACCTTGTACCCTGTCGCCCCCGTTACGGCCCGCCATGTCAAGAGGACGGAATTCGGCGGGGACTCCGAGACCGCCAGGCCGCCGGGCGAGCCGAGCGCGCAAACGGTCGTGAACCTCCAGGGGTTCGGGAGCGGACCGGGGCCGACACCACCCACTTGGACGGTGTAGAGAGTGCACGGAGTGAGTGGGGTCGCGTGGTCGATCGTGACGTTCGTCATCGTCGGATTCCAGGTGAGAGTCATCGCGATCGGGGGCGTGATCGTGAACGAGATCGCGACGGGATCCACGGCCTCGCTGAAGCAGACGAGGATCCGCGCGTCCAGAGGAACGTCGACGGCGCCATCCGCCGGGCTCTCACATGTGATGTAGGGAGCCAGGTCGACCGTGGTGAAGGACCACGGGTTGGGCGCGGGCCCAGGGACGAGCGGACTGCCGCCGGTGTCCGTCCCCGCTGTAATCTGTGTCGTGTACAGCGTGGCCTGGGCGAACGACGAGTGGCCGAGGGTGAGGACCGTGTCGCCACCGGACCAGGCCGGCGGGCTGAACGTGATCCCGGGGTCGCTGAAGGACCAATTGACCGATGCGGGATTCATCGCGCGGCTGAACGTCACGACGATTGGAGCGTTCAGGGCCACGTTGGTCGCGCCGTCGGCGGGACTCGTCGAGACGATGTACGGGTTCGCGCAGACCGTGAAGAAGCTCCACGGGTTCGGCACGGGACCCGCGGTCAGGGGCAGGCCCTGGTCGTCGTTCCCCGCCGTGATCTCGGCGGTGTACACCGTGCACGTCGCGAAGCTCGTTCCGTGGCTCAGCGTCAGGACATCACGGTTGCCGTTCCAGGTGCCCGCGAGCGTGATTCCACCCGAAATCGTCCACGCCACGGTGCCGGTGTTCATCGGCTCGCTGAACGTCACCACGAGGGCTTTCGTGACGGGGACATTCACCGCGCCGTCCACCGGGTCCGTGGTGACGACATACGGGTTGACGCAAATCGTCGTGAAGGTCCACGGGTTCGGCGCGCTGCCCGGGACGAGGTCGAGGCCGTCGTTCTGGTCCTTGCCTCCGGTGATCTGAGCGGTGTACCCCGTGCAGTCGCGGAACAGGGCCGACGGCGTCAGCTCGAGGGTCCGGTCGCCGTTCGACCACGAAGACCCGGCGGTGATCCCGCCGCTGATCGTCCACGTGACCGTCGTGATGTTCATCGGCTCGCTGAAGTTCACCCAGATGTGCGCGTTCAGTGGCACGTTCGTCTGCCCGCTCGCGGGGTTCGTGTCCGTGATGCGGGGCGCGGTTGGCGGGCAGATCCACGTCATCTCGAGGTCCTCCAGGTGCGGGGTGACCCGGCCGTTCGCCGTGCGCAGCTTCGCGAGGGCGCGGAAGTACTCGCGGTTGTTGTTCACCGGGTCGATCTGCTGGCCCCAGGTCGTGTAGTGGGCCCCCGGCAGGCCGCCGGGCCCCGTGAAGGTCCACGGTCCGTTCGGCGAGACGGAGGTGGCAATCTGGAACCGGAGGATGGCACCCGTGGGGTTCGTGGTCGAATTCCAGTAGACGTGGCCGTACGTCGGGTTCGTGCACCCGGTGTCGACCGGCGTCGTGCTGCTCGTCCAGACGGCATCGGTGCTGGGGACGTACCCCTTCGCGAAGGCCCACGTGTCGTTCTTCAGACCGTCCGCAGTGTTCGACCCCCCGAAGAATACTGAGATGTTGCCATTCTCCGTCGCGAGTTGGAAGTTCCGGCGTGCGCCGGGGCTCCCACTCGCCGCCGGGTTGAACCAGTCCCCGAACCCGAACTCGTAGCACCAGGTCTCCGGGGGATACGCGACCCCATCGAAACCGCCGTACATGAAGACGGGACAGTCCGTCCGGGAGGTGATGCCGGCGCCGACGCGCCCGTTGGGATCCTGGTTCGGGACGCAGTCCCGCACCTTCGTCCACGAGTTCGGGGTGTACGCGTAGAGCCAGAAGTCGCAGTAGACCGTCAGGCCCTCGGCCCCGGAAAACACGAGCGTGCGGTCGGGGGCCGCCACATACACCATCGCATGCCCATCGCGCGCGTTCGGGGACGTCGAGGGATTCCGGTTCGCCCACGAGTTCGCGGCCGGATCGTACGCCCACGTCTCCATCTGGACGGTGACGCTGTTGCGGAACAGAATGACCATTTTCCTCTGCGCCGAGTCGTACGTCATCGGCGTGGACCAGAAGTTCCTCGGTGTGGACCCGGACGGGAAGACTTGGCTCCACGTGCTCGTGACGGCATCGAACTTCCAGGTCTCCGTCGACCACGCCGTGCCGTCGTTCCCTCCGAACAGGACGACGTCCTGTCCGACCGGATCGTACGCGCACCCCGCGGTCGATCGGTTCGAGGGGTGGGTGGCGAGGCTGAGCTCCGTCCACTGGTCGGCCGAGAAGCTGTACTTCCACGTGTCCCCCAGGTTGCCGGAGGACCCCGACCCGCCGAACATCAGGAACGTGTTGTCGACATCGATCCAGGCAAGACATGCCGCGTCCCTCCGTGGCGGGACCGTCGACGGGGCCATCTTCATCCAGTCCGGGAAGTCGGCCTTGCGGAGTTCGAGGTACGCTGCCGGGCCCGTCCCCTGGAGGACTACGTTGGAATCCATCGTGCCGGAGAGCCAGTCCGAGTCCGTCGTCCACGTGTTCGTGTCGGCGGAGGTCTCCTGCGGGACCGTCACGATCACGACGAGCCCCAAGAGCGCAACCGCAAGGCCGACCACCGCGACTCCGCGTATCGCCCGCATCAAATCCCCTCCCCGTGTCGGAAATAGGAAACTGGGACGGCGGGCGGATGGGGTCGGGTCGCAAGTAGTTGTTGGTGCGAAGACTTGACAATTCGAAATCTGAACTCGCCTAGAAGTCCACGATCCGCTTCTGCCCCGCGGAGGGCGCATGGATCGCCTTGAAGTCCACGGGGGGCAACCCGACGAGCCCACGGAACGTGTCCACGCACGCGGGCCCGAACCCGGCAAAGTGGTTATTGAAGAACACGTACGCCTGCTTCACCGCGTCCTCGGCGGCCCGCAGGTGTGCGAGCCATTTCTTCATCTCGGGCGCGCGGTCGATCTGGATCCAACCGAGCTTCTTCAGGGAGCGGTCCCCGATGAACCGGAGATAGATGAAGTCCGCCGTCACCACGGGAGGGGGTTCCGTGTACATCACCTCGGACCATGCCATCGCGACGTTCAGCTTCCGGAGCTCCGAGAACACGGTCTCGTTGAACCAGGAACCGTGGCGGAACTCCACCGCGTACCGGAAGTCCGTCGGAAGGCTCCTGAGGAATTCGAACAGCTCCTCCTCACCCCGAATTAGGGTGTAGGAGGGGGCGAGCTGCACGAGGAGGACCTTCGCCTTCGGCCGCAGCTCCGCCATCGAGCGAAGAAAACGGTCGAGGGGTTCCTTCGCCTGGCGGAACTCCCGTTCGTGCGTGACGATTTTCGGGAACTTTGCGGTGAATGTGAACCCGTCCGGAACGAGTCCCTTCCATTCGCGGGTCATGTCGGGCGTTGGGATGCGGTAGAAGCTCGAGTCGATCTCAAGAAGGTCGAAGACCTTCCCGTACATCTCGAGGAACTCTTCCTGGGAGGCGTGCCGCGGGTAGAAGGGGCCGACCCATTCCGGGTAGGAGTACCCCACGCAGCCGATCCTCAGGTCCACAGAGGGGCGATGGCGAGGCGGGTAGATGGAGCCTTGCCACCGGAGGAGGAATCATCGAGCGGAGACGAACGGCAGTTGCGCCACGGCCGCCCGGAGTTGCCATCCGTCGGACTCAATCACGACCCGGGTGCCGGGGGCGTCATTTGGCCGCCGCACGTATCCGAGTGCAATGACGCTGCGCAGGGTTGGCGAGTACGCGGCGCTCGTGACGTTCCCCAGGTGCTGCCCGCCGACGAGGACGGGATCGCCGCGGGCGGGTATCGCATCGCCCTCCGCGCGGAAGCCGACGAGGAGGCGGTTCATGTGCCCCTGGTACGTCGCGCGGGCGATCACCTCCTGGCCCTCGTAGCACCCTTTCGTGAAGCTGATCGCGGGCTCCATGCGGGCCTCGAGGGCGATCGTGTTCTCGTCCATGTCCACGCCCGCGCGGGGCCGGCCCGCCTCGATCCGCAGGATGTTCCACGCTTCCCGGCCGATGGGGATCGCCCCGGAGCCTACCGTGGGTCCGCTGGCGGTCAGCGACCGCCACACGTCGTCGAGGGAGTCGGTCCACGAGAGGAACCGGAACCCCGGGAGCCGCAGGTAGTCCGAGCTCGAGACGAGGACCGACCGCTTCCTGTCGACGGGGAGCGTGAGGAACTCGCCAGGTCCCGGAGCCTTCGTTGAACCGAGGACCCGCCGGACGAGGTTCGGAGCGAGCGGGCCATGGACCGCGAGGTGCGCGACCGCCGGCAGCTCCTCGATCGTGACGTCGTCGCTCACGAGGTGGCGGCGGATGTGGTCGAGGACCCACGAGGACTCATCGCGGAGGAGGTCGAGGAGGAACGCGTCCTCCATCGCGTACACCCACGTGTCCCCGACGACCTTGCCCTTCGGGTTCAGGACGAGCGCGTACGTCCACTGTCCCGCCTTCATCGCCGCCACGTCCTTCGTGACGAGGCCGTTCAGGAAGGAGACGCGGTCCGCGCCCGAGAGCCGGACCTTCACCCGGTCCGAGTGGTCGATGATCCCCGCCGATGCGCGGACGCCGAAGACCTCGGTGTCCAGTCCGGAGTAGCTCGCGGGGACCTCCCAGCCCGAGCGGTCGACGAAGAGCGCACCGCCCAGCTCGTGCCGGGCCCGCAGCGGGAGCTGTCGCATCACGTCGAGGTTAGCGGGGCCGCCGATATCAGGGTTGTGCAGCGGTTCCGCCGCGCAAGATTAATGGCGCCGGGGGCGATGGCTCGGCCGATGGCCCCAGGGCTCCGGGAGGCTCCGCTCTCCCCGAAGGCGCCGACGATGATGCGGAAGCCGCGCACCCTCCACTGCCCGTACTGCGACGGGAAGGTCCTGTTCACCCGGAACGAGGAACACCTCGACGAGAAGAACTGCCCCCACTGCGGGATGAAGGTCGTCCGGCGCGGCTGGCCCCAGGTGGAGACACAGAAGCCCGCGGACGCGAAGCCGCCCGCCTAGGCCTCCAGGCGCGCGTTGCAGGCGATGCACGTCGCCCACCGCTCGCCGACGCGCGACCCGCACTCCCGGCACTCCCGCGAGGTCGCGGTCTCCTCGGACTTCACGACAACGAGCTCCTCGCGGGCGAGCGCCGGCCAGTTCGGCGACCGCACCAGCATGAACGCGTACCCGTCCGACCAGGTCTCGAGCTCGATTAACTGGACGCCGCGGTCCCGGATCATCGCGTTGATCTGGTTGAACACGGTCCGCGGGGTCTGGAACTCGACCACCGAGGACTCGTCCCCCAGGGTCAGGGTCGCCTCCCGCAGCCCCGCGCCCTGGTCGACGGACACCTCGTCCCCCGCGCTCACTTGGATCCCGAAGCTGGAGAGGCGTTGGTTCGCGCTGTACAGGAGGTCCTTGAGCGAGAACTTTGCGGGGACGGTGAACCCCAGCCACGACGTCACGAACCCCGTCACCGTCGCCTGGGGGTCCTCCTTCATCTCCCGCTCGAAGTCCGTGAGGGAGCCGAACTTCTCGGTCACCCGTTTCTTGAAGACCTCTCGGGTCCCCTCGATCGTCAGACCCCCCTCGACGAGCCCCTTGTGGATCTCGATCGCGATGTCCTCCGGCGTCCGGCGGGCGGGTGGGGCCGGGGCGGGCTTCTCAACGGCCCTCGCCGGTGGTTTTGCGGCGGGGGGCCCTCCTCGTTTGGCGGGCGGAGGGGGCGCGGGCTTCTTCTCCTCCTTCTTCCAAAACTTGAAGGGCATTCCGACCCCGTCGTAGTGGCGGGCGGGTAATAAGGTTTGCCGCGTGGATATCTGAGGCCCACGAAAGGCGCGGCCGCGACGGCATCTCTCCCTCGGGGCCGCGATGGATCGGTTCAGATGCACAGAGGCGCGAGCGACCCCAATTCTATTCCAGCCCACGGGGGAAAAAGAAGGATGCGTGGGGCAGGATTTGAACCTGCGAACCTCTACAGGACAGCGACCTCAACGCTGCGCCGTTGACCATGCTTGGCAACCCACGCGCGCCGCGACCATTGCGGCCCCCGATATAAAATCTTAGAGGCCACGTCCTGAGAAAACGCTCCCGACGGATGCGCCGATCCCCGCCGCCCTCGATGGACGCGGAACCGAAACCCTGATACGTCGCCCTTGGGTGCGGCGCGCGATGTCCGCCGCGAGGGCGCGTGGCCATCTGTACTTCATGGACGGCGACCGGAAGGTCGCGCCGCCGATCCACGCGCACTGGTACACCCGTTCCGGGATCTTGGACCTCAACGAGAAGCTCCGGTCGCCCCCCGTCGGCCTCCGGCTCCGCGCGATCGGGAAGGAAGTGCCGCCCGCCACGAGGAACCGACTGACCTCGGAGGCCGTCCGGCTGACCCGGGAGGTCACCGCGTCCTTGTTCCAAAAGCTCAAACCCCTCGCGCTCCAACACCTCCTGAATTACCCGCTGCCCGAGTTCGACCCGGACCGGTTCGCGAGCCCCGTAGGCCGCGAGGCGAGCGAGCGATACCTGCGGACGCTCCGCGCACACGATCCCGCGTTCTCGCCACGACCGTTCCCTCGGGTCGACTTCGTCCCGCCGATCGTCATCCTGGGGACGAGCCGCACGGCGGAGAGCCTCCGGATGCACGCCCTCTTCGGCCCCGCGATCGCGTGGAGGCACCTGGAGAACCAGCGGGCGAACGCCCACGCGGACTACTGCCTCGACATCGCCGCGATCGGCTCGGACACGACCCTCGCCCTGCTCGACCACTGGTGGGAGGGGAAGGAGGCCGCGGCGGAGCACGGGGTGCTGGAGGCGTACGACACCCTGTTCCACGAGTCCCTCCACCGCCTCTGCGACCTCACGAACCCGTTCGGGCCGCAGTACGGTCCGAAGGGCGGAGCGAAGGAGCACTACTGGATGCAGGAGTACGAGCCGTTCGCGACGCAGGT
>VBMI01000081.1 GCA_005878955.1 Methanobacteriota archaeon | reverse complement strand
GAAGCTCGGCGTCGCGTTCCGCACCCGGAGGGCCCGCTACGGGGTGAGCCTCGCGATCCTCGACGCGCTCCGCCTCCGGTCCCTCGCCGAGCGGGCGATCGAGGGCGCGACCGCGCTGGACGTCGCGGTCCGCGAGAGGCTGCTCGAGGAGCTCACGGGGGTGGACCTCGTGCTCAGCGACGGACAGGGACTCGACGTCGACTTCGAGATCGCGGCCCGCGTCCGGGAGACGGAGTACGAGGCGATGAGCGACCGGAAGACCGGTCGGCTGTACGGCGGGGCCGCCGTCACCGCGGCGATCCTCGCGGGCGCGGACCCGGAGCCGCGGGCCGCCCTGGAGGCGTACGCGCGCCACTTCTCGATCGCGTTCCAGGACCGGGACGACCTCCTCGGCGCGGGCGTCGTGAGCTCGCGCATCGGCGGGTCGACGACGGGGGACATCCGGAACGGCAAACGGACGCGTCTGTTCGCGATGGCCGCCGAGCACCTCCCCGCCCGCGAGCGACGCGCCTTCCTGGCGTCCTACGGGCGCGGCCCCCGGACGACTGCAAGGGACGTCACCCTCGTCCGCCGCCTGCTCCGGGAGCACGTCCTCGAGGCGATGGAGGCGCGGATCGCGGCGAACGTCGCCTCCGCGCTGAAGGCGCTCGACCACATTCCGTTCCGGGACGCGAGGGCCGCGGACCTCCTCGCGCTCCTCGCCCGGGCGCAGACCTCCCGCGTCGCCTAGGCCTCCACGCCCTCGCCGGTGATCGGGAGGAACTTGCCCGTCTCGATGTCCGTGTACACCTGGGACGTCGCGATCACCGGGATCCCGACCTTGCGGGAGACCTTCACGAGCTTCGCGATCTGGCGGGTGAGCATGTGCAGGTCGTCCCGCCGCGCCTCGTCGCGCAGCGTGAGCCGGTAGTGCATCGTCGCGCTGTCGATCACGATCAGCCCGACCTCCGGGTTCCCCTCCGTGATCTTCACCGCCTTCTCGATCAGCTGCTCCTGCTCGTCGAAGGAGTACGGCTCCGAGAACAGGATGTTCTTCGCGACGACCTCGAAGTCCTCCCCGCAGATCTGCTCGAGCCGCTCCATCGACACGCCCTCCGTGTCGATGTAGATCACCTTCTTCCCCGCGCGCACGACGTTCCGCGCGAGCTGGAGGCACACGTTCGTCTTCCCGCTCCCCGCCTCCCCGAAGATCAGCGTGATGCACCCGCCTTCGAACCCTCCCCCCAGGAGGTCGTCGACCGGTTTGCATCCGAGCGGGACCCGCATCGCCGTCGGACCTGCGGCGCGAGTAATGAACCCTTTCCCCTCCCGACGACGCGCGGCGATTCTCCACCGTGCGCGAGCACACTGGGAAAAGTTCTTAGGGGTTCCACACTTCTATGCGTTCCAATCGCAAGCGATCCGCCCGGTCCCGTTCCACGGGAGGGCGGACCGACGGGCCCGCGGGGGCGGCCGCCCCAGTGCCGGCGACACTCGACCGGTTCCGGGCCGGCAGCGGGGGAACGGGGATGGAGAGAGGAGCGCGAGGTGGGCGAGCCCCCCGTGGGGGCGCGTGATGAGCCGGCTCGGCATCGAGGGCTTCGAGCATCTCGTCCCCGAGGGCCTCCCTAAGGCCGCCGCGGTCCTGATCCTCGTGCCCCCGGCGGAGGAGAAGGATCAGGTCGCCGCACAGTTCGTCCTGGAGGGCCTGCGGAACGGGGACGCGGCGATCGTCCTGGAGTCCGAGGTCGGAATCCGCGACCTCGCCCGCCGCCTCGGCAACCTGGGCCTCGACGTGAACGCGGCGACCTCCCAGGGAAAGTTCTCCCCGCTCGAGTGGGCGACGGCGGCCGCCGCCCGCCAAGGCGCGCCGGCGGGCCTCCTGGCGGTGCAGGCCGCGCTCGCGCAAGCGGCGCTCGCCGCGAAGAAGTTCCCCGGGCTCCGCGTCCTCGTCGACCTCGCCGGCGCGCTCCCGGAATCCCTCGCGTCCTCCAATGCCCAGGAGCTCACGGCGGCGATCGGGGAGTTCTCGAAGGGCCTCGGGGCCCTCTCCCTCGCGCTCGCCCCGCGGGCGCAAGGGGCGACGCCGCCGCTCGTCGAGGCGTTCGAGCTCGTCCTCGACCTCCGGCCCCTGAAGCCGACCGGGTTCGGGCTCGCGGTGATCGCGATCGGCGGGACTCCGCTCCCACGCTCCCCCGCGGTCGTCGAGTCCGTCGAGGGGCGGCTCGTCCTGGCGGCCGCGAGGAAGCCCGTCGCCGCGCTGATGACGTCGATCGAGTGTCCCGTGTGCAAGTCCACGATCCCCGCGGGATTGGCGGAGTGTCCGGTGTGCAAGAGCCCCCGCCCCGTCCGGCGGCCCGGGGAGCCGGAGGTGCTCGACTACATCGAGGCCCTCGGGCAGCGGGTCGGTCCGCGCGAGGCGGCTCCCCCGGAGGCGCTCCCGCCGCCCCCGCCCCCGCCTCCGATGCCTCCACCCCTGGGTAAGGAGGCCGCGCCCGCCCGCCCCGAGCCCCCGCGGCGGGGCCTGACGAACGGGCTCGCGCAGCGCCGCAAGGTCGCGTCCCCGGCCGCGCCAAAGGGGCGGGTGAACGGCCAGGGCCGCACGAACGGCCTCACGTCCTCGATTGCGTCCACCCGCCGCGGGATGACGAACGGGCTCACGAACGGCAACGGGTTCACGAACGGCTTGGGCGCCCGGCGGTTCGCCGCGGAGAGCCGGCAGCGCGCGTGGCGGGTGTGGGTGATCCCGGTCCTCGCGGCGGCCCTCCTCTCCGTCCCCCTCCTGTTCTCCGTGGAGCTCGTGAATGAGAACCGCTTCGGGATCGACGGCTCGTTCGGCGACTGGCCGACGCGGGCGTCCCTCGCGCCGGACCCCGCGCTCCCCGGGTCCGTGGACCTCACCGGCGCCGCGGTGCGGATGGACCCGGATCGCTTGTACGGGTTCGTGGAGACCCGCGAGGCCCTGTTCGCCGGGAGCCCGGACGGCGTCCAGACGGACGCGGTCCGCATGTTCGTCGACTCTGACGGCGCCGCGGCCACGGGCTACGCGGCGGACGGTCTGGGGGCGGACCTGCTCGTGCAGGTCACGGGAGCCCGCGGAAGCGTCGCGGGGGCCAGCGTGTCCACCTTCGACCCCGCGGCCGACCCCTCGGACTGGGGCGGGTGGGTCGCGGTCGACACCGCGCTCGTCGCCGTCGGGCGGGGCGCGGAGTCGAACCGGGTCGAGTTCGCGTTCCCGCACTTCCCAGGCCGGAACGGGTCCACCCTGCGCGCCTCGTTCGAGACCCTCTCCTCCGGCGGCGCGGAGGACACGAGCGGCTTCGCGCTCGGCCCCGTGCCGGACACCGGCACCCTCGTCGTCGAGCAGCGGAGCCTCGCCCCGCTCGCGATCGCCAACGGCTCCTCTTCGTTCCTAGAGGTGAACGTCCGCGCGCCGGTGGCGGTTCCCTCGGGCGCTCCCGCGCTGGCGTCCTTGGGAGTCACCGCGACCGGCTCGCTGCCCGTCACCGCCCTGCTGAGCGCCACGCTCCTCGACGCGGCGGGGGCCACCCTCGCGAGCGCGAGCCGGAACCAGAACGGGTTCAACTTCGTCCTCTCTCCCCCGCTCGCCGTGCCCCAGTCCGGGGTCACGCTGACGGTCGCCGCCGTCGTCGACGTCGCGTCCCAGGGCGACACCGTCGGCCTCGAGATTGCGAGCGACGCGGACGTGCACGCGATGAACGCGATCGTGTCCCTCGCGACCCTCCCCGCGGACCGCGACCTCTCCTACGCGGGCGGCGCCCCGCCCGGCGTCGCGATCGACGGCGCCTTCGGGGACTGGCCGGCGCCCGCCGCGGACGGGGTCGGCGAGGCCTCGACCCAGGGCAACCGGGACATCGACCTCTCCGCGTACGACTCCGTCCGCGCCGGCAGCACGGTCGCCGTGTACGCGGGCGTCGTCGGCCGCATCCTCCACGGCTCCCTCGTCCCCGCGCGGAACCCCGAGGTCCCGAGGGCCCCGCCCGCCGACGCGGACCGCGACGGCGTGCCCGACGCGGTCGACCCTTACCCGAACGATTTCAACAACGATGGCACGCCGGATGCGAGCACGCCCTGCGATGTGGACGGGGACTCGGTCCCGGACTTCGGCTGCACCGGGGGCACGGACGAGTACCTGAACACGACGATCCCCGGATCGTACCCGCCCCCCTACGCGGGCCGCTTCGTCTCCGTGTACATCGGCCCGGTCCAGCGGCCTGCGGTCACGCGCGGCGAGGACACGCTGCGGGTGTTCATCGACAGCGACGCGAACCCCGCGACCGGATACGCCACGACCGTCGGGGCGGACTGGATGGTGGAGGTCGTCGGCCGCCACGGCGTGCCGCGGACCCAGACCCTCTCCCGCTTCACGGGCCCGACGCCGGGCGTGTGGTCGTGGGCGCCCGCGGGCACGCTCGAGTTCGCGGCGGGCACCCGGCAGCTCGAACTTCGTGCGACGCTCACGGCGGCCCCGGTCCCGGGGACGCAGGTCGTCGTGGACCTCCTCGACTGGCGGGGCGGGACCGACGTGGCGGGGGTCGCGACCCGGGGCTCGACTCGCTCCGGGGACTCCACCTCGATCGACGCGGGGGCCTACACCGCCCTCCTCGCCGCGGACCTCACGGCCGCGGACGGCGTCCTCGTCTCGACGGACCGTTTCTCTGCGCGGTGGTCGCTGGCCGGGGTCCTCCTTGCGGGGGCGAGCGGCGGCACCTCCCTTGCCGTGGGCTCGCATGGGCTCGAAGCCTCGGAGACGTTCGCCGCGTACGCCCTCGACGTCGGCGGGGTCCCGGCGTCGATGCGGTACGCCTTCGGCCCCGGCGCGGTGCACGAGGACCTGGTCCTGAGCTCGCCCCTCGTGGGCATCGGGGGGGCTGACGCTGTCCGGGTGCGGTTCTCGCTCACCCTCTCCGGGGCGGTCCTCCTCCCGCTCTCCGGATCGCCGGTGACCCGGGACCTCGGCGGCGGGGCCGATTACGCGATCATCGTTGACGGGGAGGTGGCCGCGCGCTTCACCGCCCCGTTCCTCACCGACGCGGCCGGGGTGTCGACGGCGTGCGCGTTCGAGACGCCGGGGCCTGCGATCCTCGACGTGGTCTGCCCGACGTCCGCGCTGCTCGCCGCGAGGTATCCGGTCTCGATCGACCCCTCGACGACGTTCACGCTCTCGAACAACGGACCGAACGGCCAGGCCGGGGAAACGATGGGCTGGTCCGTCGCGGCGGGGGACTTCAACGGGGACGGCTACCTCGACGTGCTCACCGGCGCGCCCCTGAACGACAAGGATGCGAGCGACGCGGGGATCGCGTACATCTACCTCGGGCCGTTCACTGCGAACACCTCGAGCCCGAGCGTGAACCTGAAGGGGAACGGCACGACCCTGTATCGGGCCGGATACGGGGTCGCCGCGGGCGACTTCAACAACGACGGGTACGACGACGCCGTCGTGGGACAGCAGAACGGCGGGCCCGCCCTTGTCTTCTACGGACGTTCCGCGTGGCCGGGGACGGTCTCCACCGCGAACGTGACGTTCCCCGTCCCGTCCCCGGTGAGTGCGGAGAGCTTCGGCCGGGTCTTCGCGGTCGGCAACTTCGACGGGTCCTCGGGCGCCGACCTCGTCATCGGCCGCCCCTTCTTCCCGAGCGCGACGACCCCGAACGGCCGCGGCTACCTGTTCTTCTCCCCCTTCTCCTCCTATGAGCCCACGGCGGACCTGCTCCTCGCTCCGTTCAACGACACGAAGGGGCGATTCGGCTGGTCGATGGCCACGGGGAAGATCGACAGCGACACGAAGGACGATCTCATCGTCGGCGAGATCACCGTGACCTCCGGGGCGAACACGTTCGGTCGCATCAGCCTGTTCAAGGGGTCCAGCCTCACCGGCTCCGGGACGAAGACTCCGGACACGGTGATCTTCCACACCACCGTGGGGTCCCAGTTCGGGTCCTCCGTCGCCGTGGGGAAGCTCAACGGCGACGCGTACGCCGACGTCATGGTCGGGGCCCCCGCCCTCTCGGGGAGCAACGGCGCCGCCTACCTCTTCCTCGCGAAGGCGGACGGCACGGGCCTGAACCCGAACCAGACCGCGACCGTGACCCTGTCGAACCAGGCGAGCGGGGAGAAGTTCGGGAGCTCCTCCTTGATCCTGGACTATTTCGGCGACGGCACGGGCGACGCCGTAGCGGGCGCGGAGGCGTACAACTCGAACCAGGGGCGCGTGTACGTGTTCAACAACCCGCTCTCCGACCAGACCGTCGACGAGACCCTCACGGGGCAGGGGTCGGGGGCCACGCCCGAGCAGTTCGGGCACGTGCTCGCGGGCGGGAAGAAGGCGAGCGACACCCGCTTCGTCCTTGTGGTCGGAGGGCCATACTGGGACGACACCGGCGAAACGGACGCCGGGCGCGTGGTCGTCGCAACCCTGATCCCGGAATTCTCCGACGCGATCGCGGTCGCGGGCCTCTCGCTCTTCCTAATCGTCCTGGTCCGGCGGCGGGGGCGGCGCGCGTAGGGCGGCCATCCTCGCGGCGCGCTCGAGGTCGGGCCGGGCGAGGTACCCCCGGTGGCGGGCGAGGATCTGCCCGACGATGCCGCCCAGGAGGATCCCCGAGTTGATCACGAGCCCGAGGCTGAGCCACGAGCCGCCCTCAGGGATCCGGAGGAGGCCGGTGAAGAACGAGACGATCCCGATCGCCCCCTCGACGGACGCGACCGGCAGCACGATCGCGAGCCCGGTCTTCGTCCGGTCCCGCTTCACCCGGTTCACGATCGCCGCCGGACCGGACTCCGTGGGCCTCCGGCTCCCCTTCCACGCGACCGGCCTGCGATAGGCGACCACCGCCCCGATCCCCGCCAGGATCGCGACGAACACCGCGGAGAAGAACGGCTTGAAGTTCACGTCGAGCGGGGTCGTGTACGCGATCGTCGCGTCGAAGGGCGACTCGACAGTGAACGACGTGGGGTCGCTCGTCTTGAGCGGGACCAGGCCGCTGGTCTGGGAATCGAAGACGAGGATCCCGCCCACCTCCACCCAGTCCATCCACCGCCCGCTGAGCCCCCGCACGGGCCGGTCCGACCCGTGCACGCGCATCGTCAGCCCGACCGTGTGGCCCGGGTCCGTCCCCACGAGGTTCACGGACGGGCGCACCTCGTGGAGATAGCCGAGCGTCACGTCCGCCGCGCGGTCCACGGTCCACGCCGCCGCGTCCTCCGTGCGGTAGCGCTCCCGCGGGCCCACGTTGTACCGGTCGTCCACGGTGAGCGGGCCCCCGTCGTCCAGCCACTCTGCCCACGGCGCCGTCGCCGGGTCTCTCGACGGGGCGCCGAATTCCGTGCGAGAGACGTCCACGAGGCCGACGTCCGGTAGCCCGAGGATCGTCAGCCGCCACAGCCACTGGTGGTAGTACCGCACCGTGGCGGATTGCGCGCGGTCCCCGGTCCACCGGGTAGCGTCCGAAGTCGCGTACCGCTCGACGACCGACACGGAGATCGAGGGGACGATGGACGCGTCCGTCGCCTCGTCGATCCACTGGGTCCACGCGGTGACGACCGGCGTCGTCCCCGCCCGCCCGAACGCGGTCGCCGAGAGCGTGGCGGGCCAGGCCGGCGTGAGCCCGCTCGCGACGAGGCGCAGCGCGTACTGGTGGAAATACAGCACCGTCCGGGAGAACGGCGCCGCGACCGCGGCCCACGGCGGCGCGGAGAAGTCCTCCTCCGTCGCCCACCGTTCGTCCGCGCCGCTGCCCGCCGCGAAGGCGTCCGCCTCGAGGCGCGTCCCCTCGTCTACCCAGTCCGCCCAGGTCCCGGAGCACCGGGCGGTGGACGCGACCCCGGCCTGGACGAACCGGAGCCCGACGTCGTGGACCGCGCTCGTCCCCATGAACCGCAGGGTGGGCCGGTGCTGCACGGTGTACACCGCGGTGATCGTCGCGTCCGCGGTCCCGACCGTGAAGTCGTGCTGGACGGCCCCGCCGTCGTCCCATGCGCGCAAGAGGTACCGGGAGTCGGGCCCGAACGGGTCCGTCGACAGCGCCTGGAGCGTGTGCAGCGTCCCCGGGTACCAGTCGAAGGCCGCGGGGACGCCGAACCATCCGTTGTCGACCCACACGAGGCCCGCCGCGGGCGACCGCGTGATCGTGTACCGGACGGTGGGCTGGGAGGCCTGGAGGACCGTGACCGGGACCCTCGGGAACGGCACCGTGACCTGCGTCCCGTCCCAGCGCTGGTACACCGCCCGCGAGGCGGGGACGGAGAGGGCGTCGACGATCCCGATCCGCGACGACCGGACCGGGAACCGGACGGACCACGTGTCGTTCACGCGGAGGGCGCTCACGTTCCACTGGAGGACCGTGCCCTGCGGCGTGGTCGCGCGGAAGTCCGCCGGGCGGGGCGACCCGGTCACAGGGTCGACCATCGGGGCGGACGGGAGCACGATGTACGGCGGGAGGGTCACGGACACCATCGGGACGTCGTCCGTCAGGTCGCTGTCGTACCCCGCGAGGCTGTCCACGAGCGTGCCGATCCTCTCGTAGATCCCGTAGAGGTCCGACGCGCTGTCCGCGTGGAGGTACTCGCCGCCCGTCAGCCCCGCGATGTTCCGGAGCAGGGTCTCGTCCGCGGAGGGCCCGAGGCCGATCGTGAAGACCCGGATCCCGAGCGCGGCGGAGGCCCGCGCCTCGTTCAGCGGGTCGAGCCCGCCCGGGTTGTCCTGCCCGTCCGTGAGGAGGATGATCGCCCAGAAGTGGAACGGGATCCCGCGGGCCGCGATCTCGTTGTTCGCCGCCTGGATCGCCTCGCCGATCTGCGTCCCGCCGCCCGGCGTCGTCTCGCTGTCGATCCACGACTTGATGAGTGCGTAGTTCGTCGTGAGCGGGCCCTTGTAGATCGGCGCGTCCGTGAAGTAGATCACGGTCCCCGTGTCCGGGATCGTCAGGTTGTCGACGTACGACTTCGCGGCGTCCTTCAGGAGCGGGAAGCACCCGGGGCAGAACGCGTCCCCCAGGCTCCCGGACCGGTCGAGCAGGAGGACGGTGTCCTGCGGGGCCCGCCGAATCCGCGCGCTCCCGCGGCCATTAATAGAGAGGGTGAGGTTCGTCTCGATCGGCAGCGGGGGCGGCGTGCCGAGGACGTAGATCGGATTCCGGTCCACCGAGCCGGACGGCTCGATCCTCGGGTACGTGCCCACCTGGAGCGTCGCGGTCGCGCGGGCGAGGGGCGTGAGGCTCGCGCTCGCCGTCACGACGACGGTCTCGTTGTTCGCGACGGGCGGCGCGGAGGGGATGTCGACCCGCACGTTGAACTCGAACACGGTCCCCGGCGAGATCCGGTCCGTGTCCGGCACGGAGTCCCCGTCGTGGTCCTGAAGCGGCGCACCCGTGGCGATGTCCGTGAGGGCGACGTTCCAGCCCGAGGGCCCCCGGGCCGCGCTGAGGTCGATGTAGTCCGGCGCCGTCTCCTTGTGCGCGGCGGTGAGCCGGAACACGACGCTGTCCCCGAGGTCCCCGTACGCCTGCTGGTCCTGCCGGAGGACGACGAGGGGCACTGTCGGGGCGCGGTCGAACCGCCAGCCGTTCACCGCCGAGGTCCCGTCGTCGAACCCGGCGTGGCCGCCGAGCCCCTCCGGGACCCGCGCCATCGATCCCCCGACGCTGTGGGGCGAGCTCCAGCCCGCCATGTCGAGGAGCGTCCCCGTGCCGTCGTACAGGTACACGTTGTCCCCGCTGAGCGTGAACGAGTTGAACAGCGCGGGCGCGTCCGCGGCCTTGAGCACGAAGTACGGATCGCCCGCGCTGACGGTCCCCGAGGGGATCGGGACCGCCGCGTCCCCCGCGATCGTGTAGCCGGAGAGGTCGAGGGTCGGGATCCCGGCGTAGAACAGCTCGATGAACGCGTCCGACGGAGTCGCGGGGTTGAACAGGATCTCGTTGAGGACGACCGGCGGGAGGCGGTTCGCCCCCGGAGCGGAGTTCAGCCCGCGCCACGTGGGCGCGGGGGTCCGGACCCAGTCGTCCGTGTACTTCGTCCCGGACCAGTGCCGGGAGACGGACTCGCCCGCGATCGGGTCCGGCACGGACCCGCGCTGGCCGTACGGAACGTAGTCCACGATCCCGCCGCCCGAGTCGATCAACGCGATCGTGCCGCCCTCGTCCGGCACCGTGATGTCCACGACAAGGTCCGCCCAGCCCGGGTCGCCGACGACCCGGTGCTGTCCCGGGGCGAGGCTCCCGAGGGGCGTGAGGTCCCACGAGGTCGCGTCGATCTGGAGGCGGTAGCCCGAGAGGGAGATCGGGGACGCGCCGTACGCCGCGAGCTCGACCGCCTCCGCGCCCTGCGGGCCGTCGGAGAACTCGGTGATCAGGACCCGCTGCAACAGGAAGCGGGAGAAGTACAGGTCGTACTTCGACGGGCTCCCACCCGCGCGCGAGTCGCTCCACGCGACGTACACGCCGAACCCGTCCGTCGCGACCGCGGGGGACGTCTGGTTCGTCGCGTCGTCGAGGGAGTTCCCGTTCGCGTCCGTGTCGTCCACCCGCGCGTCCGTCCCCGCCTGTCGGTCGCCCCACGTGACGCCGTTGTCGGAGGACGTCGTGTAGAAGATGTCCGCGTCCCCGTTCCGCTCGTCCGCCCAGACCGCGTAGAGATCCCCGCCCGCGGACCCGAGCCTCGGGGTCCAGTACGTGAGCGGCCCCAG
Organism: Methanobacteriota archaeon; assembly: GCA_005878955.1. Taxonomy (GTDB): domain Archaea; phylum Thermoplasmatota; class Thermoplasmata; order RBG-16-68-12; family RBG-16-68-12; genus EA-19. The sequence goes on along the minus strand of VBMI01000081.1, from coordinate 18,403 downwards.
GATCGCATCGTCAACGCGCTGCGGAGGGGACCATGAGGTCCCGTTGTCCGTGGAGCGGGACGCGCGGATCGAGTCCACCCCCGAGGAGTCCGCCCCGATCCAGATCAGGTGCACGGTTCCGTCCGGCGCCGCGAACACCTGGGGCGACCGCCGGTCCGTCGGGGAGGGCCCGGTGTCCACGACCGTGCTCGTCCACGAGCCCCCCATGTCCGAGGTGTGCGAGGCCCACAGGGTCACGAACAGCAGGTTCATGTCGAGCTCCCTCCAGGCCACGTACACGCGGGGTCCGCGCGCGGCGATCGTCGGCAGCGCGTTGTTCGCGTCCGTCTGGGAGAGCTGGAACTCCCCGGACCACGTCGCGGCACCATCGAACGATCTCCGGACGAACACCTGGAGGCGGGTGTTGTTCCGCGTGTCCGCGTACACGACGAACACGATCCCGGTCGAGCTCACCGCGATCGCGGGGGCGGTGCTCGGGACCCCCACGGGGGCCCCGTCCACGCGGACTCGGGGGAGCCACGAGGCCCCCCGGTCCGGCGAGCGCCGGAGGTAGATGTCCGCGTCGCCTCCCGTGACCTCCCGCCAGACGACGTACACGGACCCGTTGTACGTCCCGCCCGTCGCGTCCACGGTGATCGCGGGGTCGTACGCGTTCGTCGTGGCGGGCGCCCCGTCGATCAGCCGATCGGGGGCCCACGTCGTGCCGGCGTCGGTGGAGTTCGAGTAGTAGATCTTCCGGAAGCCCCCGCGATCGTCGCTCCACGCGAGGTGGAGCTTCGACCCGCCGTCGACAGCGATCGACGGGGACCACGCGTTGCCCGTTCCGTCGTCGACGAGGACGTTGGGCGAGAACGAGAGCGCCGGCTTCTCCCGCCCACCTGAGGAGCCCGCATGGGCCGGGTCCATCGGCGGCATCGCGAGCAGGACGGCCGCAAGGAGAACGGCGAGAGCGAGGACGCCGGAGCGCCCTCTCATCCGAGATGTCCCCATAAGGACCCCCTCGTCTCCCCGGCGGACCCCCAGGCCCACGCTGGGAGTGGTTATGGGCACGCGCGGGATAATGGTTTGGAGACGTCGCCCGAGCTGGTTCACTCATTTGTTGGAGAATCGGCGGGAGGGGTTTCGGGCGTTCGGGATGGCGGGAGATCCACCGAGGTTCCCCAACTCCTCACCCACCCACCAAGCCCTCACCGCACTGGGGATACGCTTAAATATCGTCCTACGGGATTCGCCGTCGAGGCCCAAGGGGAAGAACGTCATCGCGCCCTCTTCTCGCGGAGGGGGCATGCGGTACCCGCGGCGGGGGTGGGACCTCCGACGCGCGTGTTCTTTTCCTTGGGGTGAGCCTCAGTTCCCAGCAGAGGAGGAGAGCCAACGTGACCCGAAGGTCGCGGAGGGGACGCATTTGGATACCTTCAGAACGTCCTCCGACTCGCCTCCGAAGCATCGGGGTCTGGGAGATGAGAATGTGATAGGCTATAGGGGAGATCGGAAGCTGATCGTGAAGGTGGTAATCCCCGTCCTGCTCGCCATCGTCATGGGAGCCGGGGCGTGGGGGACGTCCATCGTGCCGATCGCGACGCCCGCCGCGAATGGTGGCGGCGGTCCGACGACCCCGTCGGGATTGCGGTCGGGGGAGATGCCTTCCGCACTCTCTGGCGGTGGTCCGGGCGGGCAGGGCGACGCGTCCGCGATGGATGTCTCCAGGGATGTGTCTCAAGGGATTGTGGTGAACGAGAAGGTTGTCGGGCAGCCGAATGTGAAGATGGAGCCAACCATCTTGCAGTACGATCCGGTCAGCGGCCGAGCCTGGAACCAGTACAACCAGGTTCTGACGTTGGACGCGGCGATTGTCCCGAAGGACAGCGGCCTGTCGTTCGTCTCGAGGGCCGAGCCGAGGACGGAGAGCGCAGGTCCCGCCCCCACAGCGGGCGGACTGAGCGCGGGCGGGCCGTACGGCGGCGCGAACACGTTCGAGGGCGACACGATCACCTTCACGGCGGTCGTGACGGACCCGAGCCTGATCTTCTTCCGGTGGGACTTCGACAACAACGGGAAGTGGGACTCGGGCGTCGTCGGAAACCCGTGGGTTTCAACGCTCACCGCGACCCACACGTACTACGATGACTACTACGGCGTCGTCGCCGTCGAGGGGTGGGACGGGATTTCCTCGACATCCATCCGGTACACCGGATGGTCGATGGGTTCCCCGCCGCCGAGCTGGTACCTCCTGTACTTCTACGACTGGACCATCGGCGTCAAGGTGAAAGCGAAGCAGACGATGACCGTGAACCAGCTCAGCTTCTACCGGTACAGCTCGAGCACCATCTACGGTGACAAGGCGACCGTGTGGGACGCGAACACGCAGGCGAAGCTTGCGGAGTGCGCACCTCCGGCGGGCGCGGGCTGGGTGCGGTGCACGCTGTCTTCGGCGATCACGCTGACGGCGGGCAAGGAATACATGGTGTCCCAGCGGTTGGGCGACGGGGCCAGCGGCTTCAACTACTACTACGGCCGCGGCATCGACAAGCCCTCCGACACGGACCAGGTGTCCTGGGGCGGCATGTATTACGCCCTGTTCACGCCGGTCCCGGCGTTCCCGGCGACGTTCTGGCTCGACACCCCGATCCTCGCGGCGGAGTTCTACTACGACTACTCGCTGAGCTTCCCGCTGACGGTGCGGGCGACCGGACAGGTGACCGTGAACAACGTCGCGCCGATCGTCTATGACCTGAAGACGAACCCGGGCGTCGTGCTCGAGGGGCAGAACGCGCAGTTCTCCGCGATGTTCACGGACCCGGGCTTGGACGACCAGTGGACGTTCCGCTGGTGCTACGGCGACGGGACGTGCGACGCGTGGGGCGGGATCCGGGTGGGGAGCGGTCTCCACCAGCTGTCGAACATCCTCGTCTACTCCGACGTACCGCCACACTACGCGACGCAGGCGCTGGACTTCTACGGCGTGCCATACACGTTCACGACCAGCATCTTCGCGTTGCCCGCGCTGATCAACTCGAAGCAATGGGACCTGATCATCTACCAGAGCTACTACATCGCCTACATCGCCCCCATCATCGAGGACGCGATGATGGTCCAAAAGAACGGCGGCGCGTTGCTGATGTACAACAACTGGTACGCGTTCTCGCGGCAGACGCACCCGATCCTGCAGTACTTCGGCGGGCAGTGGGTCAGCGACCTGTTCAGCCCGTTGACGATGTACCAGTGGGACACGACGAACACGCTGTTCCATGACCCGCTGGAGCCGCCCGTGCAGATGAACCCGACGCACAACCAGTACTTCCGCGACGGGCAGCTGATCAAGGCGCTCAGCAACGCGTTCGCGCCGATGGGCTACACGACGAACCCGCAGGACAGCCAGGCGTCGATGGTCGTACGGAACGACCTCCGGTCGATCTGGAACGGCTTCACGCCGCAGAACTACCAGGCGGACCAGGACTTCGACGGCGACCCGGACATGCTCGAGCTCATGGTGAACGAGATTCGCCTCGTCACCGGGCCCGAGGTTCCGCGCACGATGCCTTGGCCGGTGCCCACGGTGAAGCACGCGTACCGCGACGACGACCCGGTCTCCGGGACGCCCTCGGACATGTTCGACGCGAAGCTCGAGGTCAAGGACGACGATGACGGCAAGCTGCGCGGCGGCACCTTCAACGCCCTGACGAACTTCGAGACGGGCAGCCCGTGGCCGACCGGTTGGGCCCAGACGCGCGGGTTCGCGTGGACCCGCGGGTACAGCGGCTACCTCGCGAGCAACTCGGCTCTGTTCTGGTACTTCTACGACTGGAGCGAGACCCTGCACACCCTGCGGAGCGCCTCGTACGACCTGTCCGGCATGGACCCGACGGCATCGATTCAGAAGGTGACGCTGTCCTACCGCCACAGCTGGCAGTCGGGCTACTCACCCTTCGATCCGGCGGCGTTCCAGGACGGGACCGTCGAGGTCAGCACGGACAACTTCGCGACCTCGTACCTTGTGGCCGAATACCACGAGTTCAACCCGACGATGGACCAGGGGACGAGGACCTTCGACATCACGTCGATCGCGAAGGGCCAGTCGAACGTGCAGGTCCGCTTCAACATCGTCCAGTACGATGACTGGTGGTGGCACATCGACGATGTCCAGGTGTACGCCGAGTGGGGCACACCGATCGTCGGCCTAGGGACTGGAACGACGCCGATCAACGTGAACAACGTCGAACCGACGATGTACGGCGGCTTCCAGCGCGGCCTCTCGGGTGAGGCGACCAGACGGAGCGGTTCGCGTACCGCTGGAACTTCGACGACGGCGTCCAGAGCGCGTGGAACTACAAGGGATCCCTGGAGGTACCCACGCTGAAGGTACTCTTCCTGAACACCCTCTCCTTCGGCACGGGGGACAGCTTCATCGCGAAGCTCCGGGCGGTTGACGTCGTGGGCCAGCTGGACACGGTCGACTTCCTGTTCCTGAGCCCCGCGCAGCTACCGACGCTGAACCAGATGCTCGGATACGACGTGATCCTGTTCGCGACGAACTACGCAATCTTCTCGTCGACGTTCGACCTGACGCGGCGGGAGATCGGCAACCGGCTCGCGACCTACATGGACCTGACCGGACATGGCGTCGTCACGATGATGGCGGCGTACGACAACTCGCCCTTCTACGGCGATCTGTTCACCATGCTCGGGCGGTACATGGACCAGGACTACGGCGCGTTCGAGAAGACGACGTACGGGTTCACTCCGGGCGCCCTCGGCCAGATCCTCGACCCGACCCACCCCGTCATGACGGGGGTCACGAAGATCTCGTCGCCGTTCATCCACTCCGGGAATTACGCCCTCACGGCGGGGGCGTCGTTGCTCGCGAAGTGGGACGACGGGAACTCCGCGATTGGCGTCAAGGAGATGGCGAACGGCGCGCGATCCGTGAACTTCGGCGGCTTCTCCGGCCAGGGCGGGACGGACTGTGCGCAGGACTGCTACGCGTTCCTCCGGAACTCGTTCACGTGGTCCAGCCACACGACGATCCCGACGAACGACATCGTGCCGGTGCTGCACAACTTCGGGGACAACGGGCTGTACAACGTGGACCTGCAGATGATCGACGACGACATGGGCTTCTCATGGGACTCGGGCGCGAACGCCCCGGTGGCGATTCCGGGCCTCGCACCCACGATTTCCCACAACGTGGTCCCCGTCGAGATCTACAACCAGGACCCGACGATCGACACGTCGTCGATTCAGGCCTACATCGCGGCGAACATCTGCCTGCGGGTCTCCGGCAAGGAGTGGAACACGGTCAGCCTCGGCGTGTTCATGGACGGCGCCCAATCCGGCGGCGTCCGTGTGACGCGGATGTCCGGGAGCCCGAACGACCAGACGAAGTGCGCGTTCGCGAAGATCGACCTGAAGGGCGCCCACTCGTTCCGTGTGGACGTGACGTTCGAGCCTCTCTCGGGCGCGACGTCCGGGAGCAACCCGTACTGGGTGATCATCCAGCCCTGGCGCGACCCGAAGACTCCGGGCCACGGCACGGTCACGTACGGCGGCTCGTTCAACGTCGGCGACACGGCGCACTACGCGGCGACGATCGATCTGCCCACGCTGAAGCAGGACCTGCTCGACTCCGGACAGGGAGCCCGGATTGAACTCGAGGCCGGCGCGTCGGACCCCGGCTCGGACGACCTCGCGTTCGTCTGGCGCTTCCAGGACGGGACGTCGGACATCGTGAACATCCACAACAACCTGGACGGAAGCGTGACGCAGGGCACCGAGGCGAACCCGCAGATGCTCGGATTCAGCGAGCCGTTCTTCAACCGGGCGGCGAACACCGGGCGCAGTCCCGCGGGGACGATCAACTTCTCGGTCCGCGACCACGTCTCGCACCAGTTCAGCGGATCCGCGACGTTCGTGTGGGTGGTCCTGATCGTCCTGGACGACGACAACTCCCGTGGCTACCCGTCGGAATACTTCCACGACGGGTCGGACATGGAGTTCATCGTCCTCGACCTGAGCTAGGCCAACCGGAAGGAAGGGACACGAGTCCCTTCCCCCTTTCAATTTTCATTTCTGACGGACAGCGGAGCGTCCGCGCCTGATCTCTTTCGCGCATGGCGAGACCCGACAATCCATGCCTCGAGGAGCGGGAGCTGAGGTGTCCGGGGGGTTTTCCGCTCTCGCCCGGGCGCACTTCAAATGTGTCCATCCGCACATCGAGATTCATGCCGCGGGAGGATGCTCCGCACGCGCGCCCGTCCGACCTCTATTCGAAGAGGGCCCCGCACCCGGGACAGGTCTTCGCTTCCCCCGAGACCGGTGTGCCGCACTCGGGGCATTCGAACATGAGCTCCTGGGCGACCGCGGCCGACCCGCCGGCCACGGTCCGCGGGGTGCGCCCCCCCGGGGTTCCCGCCGCGGCCGGCCCCGGCACCCGCCGACGTCGACGTGCGATCACCGCCCCGCCGCCGATCGCGCCCGCGGCCACGACGATGATGAGGATCCAGGGGAGGAGGGACGCCCAGTCCAGCCCCACAACGGGCGGGTTCGACAGGGGGATGAGCTCGATGTCCGAGAGGTCCCGGACGGGGTCCACGGGCGTGAGGGTCACGTTCACGACCCGCATTTCGTACCCGGGCGACGTGACTCGGATCTCGTACACGCCGAGCGGGACCCCGGAGATTGCGAAGCCACCGTCCGAGATCGTGACCGTCTCCGCCGCAAGGCCCCCGATCTGCGTGTACATCCTCACGTTCGCGGGCAGGCCACCGCCCGCGTGGACGACGCGGCCGAATACGCCCCCGGAGGTGGCGAGGGTCGTGAAGGACCACGTCGCGCTCGGCGGCCCCCATTCGTATTGGTCGTTCGCCCCTACCCGCCAGTAGTATTTCGTCGCCTCCCGGGTGAGCGCCACGGCGGAGGCGACCCCCGGGGACGTCGTGCCGTTCACGGCCCCGAGGAAGTCCGCGCGCGTCGCGAGGAACCAGCGGTAGCTCACGACGTCCCCCTCCGCGTCCGCCACGGGGTTCCATCGCAGGGTCACGTTCGCAGGGTCTTGGCCGATCGCCAGGTCGGGCGGGGCCGCGAGGAGGGGGGCGGGGGGCGGGGTGTTCATGTGGAACACGAGGGCAGCGGGCCCGCCCCAGATCCGCGTGTCGAAGAGCCGGACCTCCATACGGTACGACGTGCCGTCGACGAGGGCGGGCCCGGCGTACGTCGCGGCGCTCGCGCTCCCCGTCGCATTCACGTACCAGCGGAGGGCGAGCGCGGGGAGCTCGCGCACGCTGACGTTGTACCCGCCCTGGACGACGTCGTTGACGTTCGCGTCCGTGTACGCCCAGGCGAGCCGCGGCGCCGTGTCCATCAGGTGGGCGACCTCCGGGCTCCCGTTGGAGAACCCGTCCACGGTGAGGCCCGCGGCCACGGGCGGCACATTGATGAGGACGCGGTCGGACTGGATGACGGTGAACGGGGCGACGAGGTCCGGCGCCGCGACCTCTATGTACGACGCGTCCAGGATCCGGAGGCCCACGCGGTCATCCGCCACGGCATTCGGCGCCACATCCATCAGCGCAATCACCTGCTCCGTGACCCCGGCGCCCACTCCCAGGTAGAACCCGCCGATGTGGATGCTCCCGCCGGACAGGGCGCCTTCCCCGAGGAGGGTGTCGGGCCCGGAGGGTATCCCGTTCCGATCGGCATCATGGTGGAGACGGATCGCGGAGACGTCGCTGTCGACAGATGACCCGTAGCGGTCGATCCTCACGCCGGTGACCGCGACGGAGTTCGCGTCCGCCGCCAGGAAGAGGGTGAGCATCTTCACGTTTCGGCGACCTTGGTCCTCCTGGAGAGGCGCGTCGTTGGAGGAGGAGACGAGGAGCAGGTCCGACGGCTCCGTGACGACGGTCGGGCCCGCCGCAGGCTCCGTCGTCGTCTCGAGGAGGCTGTCGTTCGCGAGGAAGGAGAAGCTGTAGTCGCTTCCCGGGGCCGAGAGGTTCCGGGACGCGCCGAAGAGCGCCCCGGACGAGTAGTTGTTCGGGTTGCCGAGCCACGTCTGCAACGCCAGCGGGAGGGTCAGCCGCGGGCTCCCGCCCTTGTAGATCGTGACCTCGATCCGCGCGGGGGCATCCCCGTCGCCGTCGCGGTATTCGACGGTCCATGTGAAGGTCGCGGTGTTCGCGAACCCCTGGCCGGGCGCGACGCTCGCGTTCGACAGCTGGGGTGCCACCGGCGGGCACCGGACGACCGGGCCCGAGAGGGTGGGGGTGGGGACCGCGGGCGCCCCCAGGTCGTCCTCCGCGGTGAAGAAGTACGAGAAGGTCCCCGGGCACGCGCTGAACACCTGGAACACGGAGTAGATCTTGCCGTCCACGACGCTGGTGTCCGTCGGGTCCGTGCCCGCCATCGAGAACGGGCTCCCGGGGACCTCCGTGGCCCCCGCCAGCAGGTGGAGTCGCGGCTCCCCCAGGGAGGGGAAGTCCCCGTCGGGGTCCGTGTACCGGATGTGGAAGTAGAACGTGTCCCGCGTCGTGCCGGTGTCCGGGGAGAGGCCGTCCGCCGTGAACCCCGGCTCCCCCGTCCAGTCCAGCCGCGGAGCGTTGTCCGCGGGCGGAGCGGCCGCGAGCACGAGGTCCCCGTAGAAGGTCGGAGGGATGGGCGGGCGCGCGAACGGCCACGACGCGTTCGCCGGGGCGTCCGCGTCGTGCACGCCCTCCGAGTAGTTGCTGTTCGCCGCGAGGCCCAGCGTGTACCCGGCGGGGATCGGCAGGGGGACCTCGAGGAGGGGGAGCGGGATCCGGAACTCATACGTCCGGTGGGCGGCCGCGCTGAGCAAGCTCGGCCCGAAGCCGACGGAGCACCCGAGGCCCGTGTGGTTCGCATCGAACGTTGCGTTGCAGTCGTCCTCGATCTCCCACAGGGAGGTCGAGCCGTTCCACACCGCGTGGAAGGGCCCGAGGGGCCCTCCGATTCCGAACTCGTCGTCCGCGGGGGCCAGGGGGAACGCGGACCGGTTCGTGCGGAACCCGAGCGAGCCGGAGTCGTTCGCCCCCGCGGACGCGTCGTCCACCGCGTCGTACGCGACGTATAGGAAGCTCGCGTCGTTCTCGACGACGAGGCGTGCGGACAACGTGTTCCCGCCGACCGTGGCGAGGTCCCTCGTGTTGTTCGCCGAGACGACGTACTCCCCGGACTGTAGCCGCCCGTCTGGGACCGGCGAGCGGATCGCCCACCGGGACTGGATGGCGGGCGGCGACCCCGCGCGGACCGTCGAGAGCGTCGTCGTCTCCAGCGGGAAGTTGTCCGGCGCGACCTGGTCCTTCGTCCCGACGACGGCGATCTGCGCGGGCCCAGCGATCCTCACGCCGACCGTGTCCGTCAGGATCGCGCCGGGCGAGATGTCGAGGGAAAGCCAGAGGGTCCTGGGCGACCCCGCGACGACCTGGAGGGAGGCGCCGAGGACCACGGTCCCCGTGCCGTCGAACCGGCCGGAGTCCAGGAGGCGGTCCGTGCCCGGCTCGAGGAGGAGGTCCGCGTTCGCGTCCTCGAAGAGCTTCACCAGATACACGTCCGCCGAGCGGGTCCCGAGGAACGACGCCGCGACCCGCGCGATCGTCACCGCGCCCTTGTCGGCGTCGAACGTAGCGTAGAGCATCGGGGCGTCCGTCTGCCACCGTGGGACGTCCGCGGGGTTCGTCGCGGACCAGGAGACGACCCGCAGCGTGTCGGTCCCCTCCACAATGTGGGTCCGCACGCCCGGCTGGTAGCTGTTGATCGGGAAGTTCGCCGACGAGACCGTGTCCGGCGGGTCGACCGTGACGTACGAGGACCCGAGGACGCCTGCGCCGATCCAATCGCCGGGGACCGCCGACAGCGGGAGGTCGAACGCGACGAACAGATTCGTCCCCGGTCCCGCGGGAACGGCGAGCGGGCTGGGCAGGGTGAGGGCGACGGACTCCGGGCTCCCCGCGGGCGTCGCCGAGACGAGGAGTGCATCGCTCGCCGGATTCAGCTGCCCGTTCGCGTCCGTGTCCAGCCAGAGGCCGATCCTCGACACGTCCCCCGCCATCGACGTGAGTCCGGTCACATCGACCCGGACCCGGCGGAGGTTCACGCTGTTCGTCGGGGTCGAGAGGTTGAGGCGGAGCATCGGGACGTTCCGCTGCCCGGGCTCGACCGTGACCGGGGAGAGGTTCGAGGTCCGCACGGTCAGGACGTCCCCGGGAGGGTTCGTCCCCGGGGGTCGGAATTCGATCGCGAGGAGGTTCGGGAGGGCCGTCGTGTAGTAGAGGCTGCTCGTGCCTCCGAGGGAGTCGATCCCCGTCAGGTGGACCGGTGGGTTCGTGAGCTGCCGGTACTGATACAGGACCCGCCCGTCCTCCCCCGTCGGGTTCTCGACGAGGACGATCTCGAACGTCTGCGGGTCCGTCGTGCCGTACGTGTAGACGCCGTTCCAGGTGACGATGAACCGCCGCGGCGTGGAGAGGGAGTCCGCCTTCACGTACACGTGCCCGGTGCCCGGCGCAGAGGCCGAGTCGGGATTGAGGTCGGCCCCTAAGGCGACCGCGTACGCGTCCGTGAACTCGGCGCTCCCCGCTGGGGTGTCGAACGCGATGAACCCGTTTGCACACACGTACGCGTCGCTGTAGATGATTCCGTAGAACCGGAAGGGGAACCCGAACGAGACCCGGTTGATGCTGCATCCGTCGTCCAATAGTAGGAGGTCCGTGCCGCCCGCCACCCCGTCGGCCCAGCTGTACACGACCCCAGGGTTCGGGAACTTGCTGTCCACCCACGTGTACCCGTAGACGTCCGGGCCACCGGAGTCCCCAGCGACGTGCGCGGGCACGGAGCTGAGGATCGTGACGAGGCCGAGAAGCAGGCCCAGGAGCCCGACGGCGGGAGGACGGCGAGGACGGGAACCCAAGACTCCCTTCTCCCCCTTGGTTGCGAACTCATTCCCCCGGGGTTTCATAAACGTTCGCCCCGCCGATGCGGGTCTCCGAACCGTTCCTGACGGCGGCGACTTTCGGTCTCGTTTGGACCTGCGTCATCGAAGGATTCATCGAAGAAGGGCGATTACGATTCCCCCGTCGGGAATTGAGGTTCCGCACCAAAAAGTATATTGGAGCCCCCCTTACTTCCAAGCCTAACTTATCGCCTTTCGGGGAAGGGGAATTCAGATGCGGGCGCTTCGTAAGTCTCTAGCCATCGGCATATCGGTCGCGCTTTTGGTCCTCGTCCTCGTCGTTGTCCTGCCGAAACCCGTGTCCGCGGACTCCGTCGAGTGGACCTCGGACATCGACTGGAACTCGGGGACGATGGACTCGAACGTCGTCCTGAAGGGCTCCGGCGCGGCCGCGTGGCTCGAGCTCCGGCGGGCGGACTTCCCCGACTGGATGAAGATGGCCCCGACGACGGTCCCGGGGGCCCGGGACGGCGCGTGCCTCGTCTGGCTGCCGACCGACAATTCCTTCCTGATGTTCGGCGGGTTCGGGCTGGGGGACACGTGGAAGTACAACTTCACGAACGACCAGTGGACCCAGCTCAGCCCCGCCACCTCCCCGTCGGCCCGGTGGAACGCGGGCTGCGCGTACGACCCGCACGACAAGGTCATGATCATGTACGGCGGCTTCGACGGAACGGTCTGGAGCACCCAGACGTGGAAGTACGACGCCGTAGCGAACACGTGGGCGCAGCTCACGCCCACCGGCCAGACGCCGAGGAACCTGCAGACGACGCCCCTCGCGTACGACTACCAGCACCGGAAGTTCATCATGACGGGGGGGAACATGGTCACGAACCTCATGGAGACGTGGGCGTTCGATTACGTCGCGAACACGTGGACCCTGCGCACGACGAGCGGTCCCGAGGTGCGCGACCGCATGGCCCTGACGTACAACAACGCGACGGACCGGACGTTCCTCTTCTCGGGGGCCTGGCAGCTCACGATCTACTGCGACTTCTGGAACTACGCATACTCGTCGAACACGTGGTCGAAGTTCCGGAACTGCACCCCGAACGAGGACCCGAACGGCCGGGTCGGCGCGGGGATGTTCTACCGGGACAGCTATGCTGGCCCCCTGATGTTCGGCGGGAAGGACAACATCTCGTACCCGCCGGAGACGTGGGTCTGGGTCGAGTCCCTCTCGGACTGGTACCTCCCGCCGATCACCGCGACGCCCTTCGGGCGCGCGAACATCCAGCTCGCGCACGACCGGATCGACGACGTGTCCCTCCTCTTCGGAGGCGAGAACGCGGGCACCCCGAAAAACGACACGTGGGCGCTCGCGAAGGGCTACGTCGTGAACGTCGACGCGGTGTGGACGAGCAGCGCCACGCCCGTGGACACGGGGTGCACGAACCCCCAGTACGGGCACATCTACTGGAACTCCACGACGAACCCGCTGGGCACGATCCTGCGATACCAGATCGCGACGTCCAACGCGCCGAACGGCCCGTGGACGTTCACGGGACCCGGCGGGTTCCCAGGATCCCACTACAACGTCTGGGGTCAGCAGATCGACAGCGTGAACAACAACAAGGAGTACTTCCGGGTCCTCGCGAAGCTGAAGACGACGAACGGCCGGTACACCCCGAAGCTGGAGGACCTCCAGCTCACCTGGACGTGCCCGCCCACGGCGCCGTTCATCAAGGACACGAACCCCTCCAGCGGGCAGACGAACGTCCCGATTACCGCGCCGATCTGGGTGAACTTCAGCGAGGCGATGAACACCGCCACCGTCACGTGGACGATCAGCGGCGGGATCACCGCGACGTTCGCCTGGTCGAACAACAACAAGACGCTCGAGCTCATCCCGACGACGCCGTTCCGGGACTGCACGGGGTACACCGCGCAGATCACCGGCGGGAAGGACGTGAACGATAACCTCGACCTCGCTGCCGGCCCGGTGCCGAACCCGTGGAGCTTCACGACGATCTGCATCAACCCGTACATCGTTACGACGAATCCCGCGGACCGCGCCTTCGACGTCCCCGTGACCCAGCCAATCGTCGTGACGTTCAACGAACCGATGAACACCGCCACGGTCACGTACACAATCACGGGCGGGATCGCCCTCACCCAGTCGTGGAACGCGAACCGCGACGTCCTGACCCTGAACCACGCGGCTCCGTTCGCGGTGTGCACGAACTACCAGGTCGAGATCACGTCCGGGCAGGACGACCAGAGCCTGCCCCTCGTGCCCGGCCCGGTGCCGAACCCGTGGACCTTCTTCTCGTTCTGCACGAACCCGGTGATCGTGGACACGAACCCCGCCAACGCATCGACGAACGTCCCGCTGAACGCCGCCATCGTCGTGACGTTCAGCCACGGGATGAACATCGGCAGCGTGGCGTACACCGTGAGCGGCGGGCTCACCTTCACGCAGTCCTGGAACTCGCCCACGGACACGGTCCTCACCCTGAGCCACGCCACGGCCTTCGCGGAACTGGCGACGTACACGGCGCAGATCACCGGGGGCTCGGACAAGTCCGCGAACCTCCTGCTCCCCGGCCCGGTCCCAAACCCCTGGAGCTTCCAGACGGTCGGCATCAACCCCTTCGTCAACACGACGGATCCCGCCAACGGTGCGAACGGCGTCCCGTTGACCGCGCCGATCGTAGTGACGTTCAGCGAAGCGATGAACACGGGTACCGTGACGTACACGCTGAGCGGCGGGATCGCAGTGGTCGGCACGTGGAACGCCCCGACGAACACGATCCTCACCCTGACCCACGTCACGCCCTTCACGCAGTGCACGCAGTACACCGCGGAGATCACGGCGGGCTTGGACACGGTCGGCCTGCCGCTCGCGCCGGGTCCCGTTCCGAACCCGTGGTCCTTCCGCGCGAACTGCCCGCTCGGCGCCCCGCGCGGCCTTGCGCTCACGGAGATCCTGCCGAACAACATCCTTCTCACGTGGGGCGCGGTGACGGGGGCGACGGCGTACAAGGTGTACGCGGCGTCGAACCGGTTCGCCGCGTGGCCCTCGGGGTGGACCCTGCTCACGACGACGGCCCTGACCCAGTACACCGCGACGGGCCACCTGACGGACGGGCAGAGCCACTTCTACATCGTGAAGCCCACGGACGGGTTCCAGGACGGCGCGAACTCCACGATGGGCGTGAAGATCTCGCTGTCCTTCAGCTACGGGACGTCGAACACGAACGCCGCCTGGTTCTCGCTGCCGTTCGTCTCGCCCTACCGCCGCGCGAGCGACATCGCCACGAAGCTCGGGAGCGCGAACATCGACGTCGTCGGAAAGTGGGACCCCTCCACGCAGTCGTCCCTCGTGTACTACTTCGCCCGGGGACGGTGGCGGGGCGCGGACTTCGCGATCAACCCTGGCGACGGCCTGTACCTCGGGGTCCGGCGGGCGTTCACGTGGAACATCACCGGCACGGACTCGGCCGCCTCGCTCCCGTTCACCTTCAGCCCGTCGAGGCCCAACGTGAACTGGATCAGCGTGCCCTACACCGGGAGGTATTCCCGCGCCAGCGACATCGCGACCGAGCTCACGAACACGAAGATCACCGAAGTTGGTCTGTGGGACGCGACCACGCAGAGCACGGTCCGGTACTTCTGGACGGGCTCCGCCTGGGCGGGCACGGACTTCACCTTCAATCCGGGCGCGGGCGTCTACCTCGTGATCGCGTCGACGTTCACGTGGACTCCGACGCTCGTGACACCGGCGCAACCGTGAGGTCCGCGTCGCGAGCTCGCGCGAGGGCGCCCCTCCTCCGGGGGCCGCCCGAGGTCAGCCCTCGTCCGTCTCTCCCCCGGGCCCCCGCGCTCTCGATATGAAAACTGCTCCAGAGGATTCGATAAGAGAAGCGCACTAGAAACTTATTTAGAGTATAGTCCGTTCGGGGCGCGGATTCTGTGGGAGGAGGAGCTTCGCTCGCAGGGGGACTTGGACTATGAGACGCTTCTCGGTCGTACTCGCAATCGTGTTGCTCTCGTCGGCGGGACTGTTCCTTCTCGGGTCGGGGCCCGCGTCCGCGGCGTCCCACACGTGGACCACCGACACGGACTTCGCGGGAGGATCGTTCCTCTCCACCGAGGTCTCCGGCTCGGGTTCGGCCGCTCTCGTCCGGCTGCAGACGAACCCGCAGAAGAACTGGATCAACATGGCACCGATCGTCGGGCCGATCCCCCGCCGAGGCCCGGCGATGGTGTTCGATGAGACGAACAACGTCGTCCTCATGTTCGGCGGAGTGACCTCCGCGAGCCTGTTCCTGAACGATCTCTGGACGTACAACACCGCGACGAACACGTGGACGAACGTGACCCCGGGCACGAGCCCGCCCGCGCGGTGGAAGGCCGGTTTCTCCTACGATTCGGTGGAGAAGATCGCCGTGCTCTACGGCGGATTGGACGGGGGCGGCGGGAGGACCGACACCTGGGAATACAGTGTCGTCAGCGGGACGTGGCTCCAGACCACGCCGACCCCCTCGCCGCGGCCGTTCTACACTACGCCACTCGTCTACGATTCCGTGGTCCACCGGCACATCCTCGCGGGCGAGGAGGTCCTCGGAGGGGTGTTCCAGACGTGGGCCTACAACGCGGTCGCGAACACGTGGACGAACCTCAACCCGCTCGGCGTCGTGCCGGATCCGCGACAGGGCCACACGGTTACGTTCGACCGCGTCACGCTCAACAGCGTCCTCTTCGGCGGGGCACAGGGCCTCAACCTCTACGGAGACTGGTGGCATTACAACTCCACGAACAACGACTGGACGAAGGACGGCGACCACATCCCGAACGTGACCCCGAACCAGCGGACCGACCACGCGATGACGTTCGGCCCGAACGGCGCGGTGAATCTGATGATTGGCGGGACGGACGCGAGCTCCGCATACCAGCCGGAGACGTGGTACTACATCTCGCCAGCGAACCTGTGGGCCCAGCCCTTCGTCGGCACGACGCCGACGGCCCGGAAGGACCACGCGCTCGTCTGGGATTCCCAGCGCGACGCGACGGTCATGTTCGGCGGTCAGCTCTCCTCGAGCGCGATCACGAACCAGACGTGGATCTGGGGGACCGGCTACTACAACTCTGGGACGTACGAGAGTCCGACGTTCGACGCGGGATGCGCGCTCCCGGACTGGACGGACGTCTGGTGGAACGCGACGACCCCCAGCGGCACGACGGTGCGGTTCAAGCTCGCGACATCGACGAGCTCCACCGGGCCGTGGACGTTCGTCGGACCCGACGGCCTGCCCGGGACGTTCTACGACACGCCCGGCACGGCGGTGTCCCCCGGGAACGACGCTCAGGAATACTTCCGGTGGCGCGCGTACCTCACGACCGGGGACATCCGGGTGACCCCGGACCTACAGGACTTCGAGGTCAACTACGTCTGCGGGGTCGCCCCGCCGTTCATTGTCTCGACGAACCCGGCGGACGGCGCGTCCGGCGTGCCGCTACTCGCGAACATCGTGATCACGTTCAGCGAACCGATGCAGGAAGGCACCGTGACGCTGGCTTTCAGCGACGCCTCGATCACGTTCACCCGGTCGTGGGACGCGACGAGCACGGTCCTCACCCTCAGCCACACGACGCCGTTCTCCGAGTGCGCCCTCCAGACCGTCCAGGTCACCGGCGGGAAGGACCAGAACGACAACCTCAACCTGATCCCGGGCCCCGTCCCGAACCCCTGGAGCTTCACCTCGGCATGCATCAACCCGTACATTCAGACCACGAACCCCGCGGACGCGGCGGTCAACGTCGCGCAGCTCGCGAATCTCGTCGTCACGTTCAGCGAGCCGATGGACACCCCGACGGTCACGTGGACGATCACCGGCGGCATCAGCCTGGCGGGCGCATGGGACGGAACGGAGTCCGTCCTCACCCTGAGCCACGGCGTCGCGTTCGCCCAGTGCACGGTGTACACCGCGCAGATCACCGCGGGCAACGACAAGGTGGGCCTGCCGCTGGTCGCCGGCCCGGTGCCGAACCCGTGGTCCTTCACGACGATCTGCGGGAACCCGTACATCGCGTCCACGGACCCCGCCGACGGCACGACGGGGGTCCCGCTCACCAACAACATCATCGTGACGTTCAGCGAAGCGATGGACACGCCCACCGTGATGTGGACGGTCAGCGGCGGGGTGGCCACCACGTACACCTGGCAACCCGGGAACGACGTGTTGGTCCTGAGCCACGCGGTGGCCTTCGCCGAGGTTACCACGTACACCGTGCAGGTTACCGCCGGCAATGACACCTCGGGGAACCCGCTCGTCGCGGGACCCGTGCCGAACCCGTGGAGCTTCACGACGGAGGCCGTTGCCCCGTTCATCGTCTCGACGAACCCCGCGGACGGCGTGCAGAACGTCGGCGCGGCCGCGGACGTCGTCGTCACATTCAGCGAACCGATGAACATCGCGACCGTGACGGCGACCTCGAACCCGCCGATCGTCTTCACCCGCGCATGGAACCCCTCGAACACGATCCTCACCCTGAGCCACACGACGCCCTTCGCGCCGTGCACGACGTACACGATGACCGTCGGGGGCGACGACCTCCAGGCCCTCGCCCTAGTGCCGGGGCCGGTCCCGAACCCGTGGTCGTTCGTCGCGACGTGCCCGCTCACGGGCCCGGCGAACCTCCAGCTCACGATCGCAGGGCCCGATGTCGTGCTCTCCTGGGACGCCGTGCTGGGCGCGACGGGGTACAAGGTGTACTCCGCGCAGAACCGGTTCGCGGGCTTCCCCTCGGGCTGGACCGTCCTCGGGACGCCGGCGACGACGACGTTCCTTGCCGCCGGGCACGGGACGGACACCCTCACGCACTACTACGTCGTGCGGGCCACGAGCGGCGCGGCGGAGGGCCCGAACTCCACGATGGGCGCGAAGGCCCACCTGAGCTTCGGGTTCTCGTCCTCGAACACGAACATCGCGTGGTTCTCCCTGCCCTACGCCTCCGGGTATGCGCGGGCGAGCGACATCGCGACCGCCCTCGGCAACACGAAGATCGACGTCGTGGGGAAGTGGGACGCCGCGCGGCAGTCCTCGACGATCTACTACTACTCCCGCGGCGCTTGGCGGGGGACGGACTTCAACATCAGTGCGGGGAACGGCCTGTATCTCGGCGTGCGGTCCGCGTTCACCTGGGATGTGACGGGCACGGACCGGTCCGTCGGCCTCTCGTTCACGCGCAACGGCCCGCCCACGGGCAACGTGAACTGGGTCAGCATGCCGTACACCGGGACGTACTCCCGTGCAAGCGACATCGCGACCGAGCTCACGAGCACGAAGATCACGGAGATCGGCCTGTGGGACGCGACGACCCAGACGAGCGTGCGGTACTTCTGGACGGGCTCCGCGTGGGCGGGCACGGACTTCACCTTCAATCCGGGGGCAGGGGTGTACATCATCATCGCCTCCAGTTTCACGTGGACCCCGGCGT
>VBMI01000068.1 GCA_005878955.1 Methanobacteriota archaeon | reverse complement strand
CGCCTCCCTGGAGGATCTTCGCGCCCTTGTCGAGGACGTCCGGCCCGCCGCGGAGTTCGACGTATTGGCGGAGCGGCGTCTCGAGCGGCCCCATCCGGAGCCGTGCGAGCTCCTGCGCGAGAGCGGGGAAGTTCCGCTTGTCGAGCCAGTGGAGGACCTTCCCTTGGTCCTCGGGCGGGAGCTTGAGGAACGAGCGGAGCATCCCGACGTGTCCGATGCGGACATGGACCTCCTTCACTCCCACGGCGCGAAGGCACTCGATCGCCAGGGCGATCACCTCCGCGTCCCCCTGGAGGGCGGGCGCGCCGATGATCTCGGCGTTGAACTGTGTGAACTCCCGGTACCGGCCCTTCTGGGGCTCCTCGTACCGGAACACGTTCCCGACAGAGTACACCTTGATCGGCTTGGGGAGGCTCCGGAGCTCTGAGAGGTAGAAGCGGACGATGGACGCGGTGAACTCGGGCCGGAGCGCGAGGTCCCGATCGCTCTTGTCCCTGAAGGCATACAGCTCCTCGATGATGCCCGGGCCGGACTTGGTGGTGAACAGCTCGAGCGACTCGAAGGTGGGAGTGCCGACTTCCCGGAAGCCGAACCGATGGGCGGACACGCGCAGGATCCCCTCGACCGCGCGGCGGCGGGCCATTTCCTCGGGTCCATAATCGTTCGTGCCGCGAGGCCGCTCGACCGGCATCGGCGCGCGCAAGTCGCGCGCCTCCCATAACGTTTCCGGCGGAACCGCCGCGACGCCTCGGGTCGATCGGCCCCGGCTCTCCTTCTCCTGCGGGGAACGCTTATTTCCCGCCTCCTCGTCCGGGCATCCCGTGCCGCCATCGAGGCAGGACTATCTCGCGGTGGTCGCGGCGGGCGTGGTGTTCGGCACTTCGTTCCCCGCAATCAAGCTCACCGTCGGGGACGAGGGCGCCGTGGATCCCCTCCTTCTCACGTTCCTGCGCCTCGTCCTCGCCGCGACGAGCGCCGTCGCGTTCCTCGTCGTTCGGCGGCGGGCCACCCTCTCCGTCTTCCGGAACAAGCGCGTCTGGCTCTTGGGCGCCCTGAACGCGATCGGCTTCGACCTCCAGCACGTCGGGGAGGTGTACACGACCGCGTCGAAGACGGCCCTCCTCGTGGACGTGAACGTCGTGTTCATCGCCCTCCTCATGGTCGCGATCTATCACGAACGGATCAGGGCGCGAAGGGCGCTGGGAATCCTGCTGGGCCTCGTCGGCGTCGCGGTCCTCACCACCCGCGTCGACCCTTCGTTCCTCCGGCAGGGCGAGTTCCGCGGGGACGTCCTCGTCCTCCTTGCAGGGATCGTCTGGGCGGGGTTCGTCGTGGAGTTCAAGGCGACGTTGGACCGGGGTGGGGACTACCTGACCCTGAGCGCTGCCGTCCTCGCGACGACCGCCGTGTTCTCGGCGGCCGCCCTCCCCTGGGCGGACCTCTCCCGCCCCGTCTCCGGTCTGGGCTGGATCGGCATCGTCTGGCTCGGGCTCGTCACGACGTTCCCGCCGATCGCGGCGTGGGCGCGAAGCATCCGCGTGATGTCCCCGACGGTTGCCGCGATCATCCTCCTCCTCGAGATCGCCGTGGCGAGTGCCCTGTCCATCGCTTTCCTCGGCGAGCCGTTCGGGCTCTTCTTCGTCCTCGGCGGGATTCTGGTGCTCGCGGGCATCGCTGCCGCATCGGTATCGGAAAAGAGAACGACCGGGGGCGACGCCGCCGGCCCGCGACTGGATCCGTAACGGGTCCGCGCTCGAAGGCAAAATCTGTTCCAGAAGCCCGAAGTATCCATCCTGGCTCCCCGGGGCATCCCGGTGACCTCGCCTCACGGCAAGCTTTCTCCGGGCAAGGAGAAGACGAATGTCTCTCGCATCGCTACGTAGACTGGGAAGTAGGAGTGTGGGCCGACTTTTGCAGACGACCGCTCTCGGGGCCTTGCTGCTCGCGACCGCCATGGTCGCAGCACTGTCGGCTCCGGGGATCTCCCCGACCGTCCATTCGGGGCTGTTCGAACTCGGGCCGGTGCAGGGCGCGGACATCCTGTGCGTGGCCCCCGATCCGCCGCCGGACTGGGGTTGCATCTTCGACGCGGACGGCAACGTCGTGAACCTCTATGGAGGATCGGCGGCCGCCTTCCTGAAGGACCAGACGTCGCAGTCGGGCTCGCTCGACAGCACGACGTTCTCCGGCGCGGGCACCTCGAACAAGAACAACGACCCCGTGTCGTGTCCGACGCTCTCCGTCAAGACGTGCTGGCACTGGGACGCGGGGAACGTGCCGGCGAAGGACGACTTCTCGAACGCGTACGCGTGGGCGAAGATGAACCCCGCGAACGGGCATCTCATCATCTACGCAGGGTTCGAGCGGCTTGACCCGAGCGGGGACAGCCACGTCGACATCGAGTTCTTCCAGGACGTCGTTTCCCTCGACGAGGACCCGCCCTGCAACGACCCGGGCGCGGACATGATTCCCTGCAGCTTCCTGGGCACCCGGCTCGTGGGGGACATCATCGTGTCGATGGACTTCCTGGTCGGGGGCGGCTTCGGGTCCATGTCGATCCGCGAGTGGACCGGTTCGTCGTACTCGCTCGTGGGATCCCTCGGCGCCGAGGGCTGCAACACCCCGGACTCGATCTGCGGGTTCAACAACGGCTTCGACATCGACGGCGGCCCCTGGCCGAACTACGACCGCCACGGGATGGAGATCACGACGCTCCCGAAGAACGCCTTCACGGAGTTCGGGATCGACGTGACGGCGGTCGCCGGCGAGACCCCGTGCATCTCCGTCGTGATGGGGAAGACCCGGAGCTCGCAGTCGTTCACCGCCGAGCTGAAGGACTTCGCGGGGCCTGTGGGCTTCCCGCTCTGCAGCATCTCGTGGCACAAGGTCGACAACAAGGCGCAGCCCCTCGGGGGCGCGACGTTCGAGCTGTGCCGCACACACAGCTTTGTGAACGGCCAGTTCGTGGACATCCCCGACGAGTGCCGGACCGTCGTCGACAACGTGGACGGCGACATCGACGCGGGTGATGTCGACCTGGACGGGCGTCCGGGCGAGTTCGAGGTCGGAGGGCTATCTCTGGGCAGATACACGCTCCGGGAGACCGTGCCCCCGCCCGGCTTCGGCGCGGACCCCGACACGGTGACGATCAACTTCACCGGTGGGTCCATGCACGTCGACGTCGGGGAGGCCTTCGTGGACGAGCGGCCGATCCTGAAGCTGACGGAGTTCGGGTACACGAACACGCCGACCGGGACACCGACCAGCGGGGTCGTGTCCGGGACGACGGTGTACACGGTGGTTCTGCACAACTTCGGCGGGGCGACCGGCGTGGTGTCCGGCTCGCTGACGGTGACCGTCTCGGGTCAAGGTGGCGGCACGTTCGCGTGCTCGGGGACCGGGGTGTCCGACTGCACGCTGACGTTCTCCGGGGTCTCGATTGCCCCCGGCGGAGAGGCCGTGTTCAGCCTGACGATTCAGTACACGGACTTCGCGGACGGGGCTCAGGTGGGCGCATCGCTCTTGGCCTCGTACACGACGCCGCCGGACACGACGGTGGTCCGGGTGCCCTCGGGAGTGCCCGCGACCATCACGTTCACCGTGCAGGGCGACTAGCCGGAAAGGTGGGCGTGCGCTGCACGCCCTCTTCTTCATTTTTTAGGGAACGTGGGTAGCTTCACGGCTCGATTGCCGACCCTGCGCCGCGCGGGCTCGCTCAGCGACCGATCGTCTCGGTGAGGATTCCCGCGAGGAACCCAACGACCCCGAGCATCGTGGGCCACCAGTGCTTTCGCTGGTGGGCGATGGGGAAGATGTCGTGCATCATGAGGTACAGAAGGCCTCCAGAGGAGAAGATGTAGAGCCCCGCGAGGAGGGCGGGGTGGTCTGCGAGGAAGAACAGGCCAATGAGCCCCGACGCGACACC
>VBMI01000067.1 GCA_005878955.1 Methanobacteriota archaeon | reverse complement strand
TCGCGACGAAGATGAAGAACGCGTTCCCCACATAGATGAACGCGAAGTATGCGGGGTCGTAGAAGCGCCCGATGAGCGCGAAGATGTTGTACATGAGCACGAGGATGAACGCGCCCGCGACGGGCTTGATCACGCTGTAGATCACGAACAGCCAGGGCTCCGTCCAGTTCGAGTCCATCTCCCAGCCGAGCCAGGCGGCATACTTGAACGACCGCCAGTGGATCCGGGCCGCCGCGGAGACGCCTGCGGTCACTGATGCCGTGAGGTCAGCCTCCCCTCGCGGCGTGCGAGCTTCTCCAGGTACGCGAGCGTGTACCGGGCGAGGACGAGGAACAGCGCCGCCAGGATGAGAAGGATCTCAAGCTCGAGCCCCGGGGAGAAGATCCAGAACTGGCCTCCCCAGGCGGTGGGGAAGATGAGCTGGCGCATCGCGTCGAGCCCGAGGGTCGCCGGGATCGCGGTCGCCGCGGTCAGGACCGCGCGGCCCAAGGCGCCCGCGCGCGCGAAGCCGCCCGCGGGGAAGTAGAACCCGCTCGTGAAGAAGATCGGCTCCTCGAGGAGCGCGGACAGGTTGAACGCCTCCCGGCCCCACAGGAGGTACAGGGACGCGAGCATCATCCCCATCCCGTACAGGGCGGTGAGGGTCACGAAGAACACGGCCAGGAGCAAGCCCGCGTTCGCGGGATCCAGCTGCAGCGTGACGCTGAAGACCACGACGCCCACGACCAGGGTCGTAATCGCCCGCACGGAGGTCATGAACATCCCTCCGAGCGCCATCCCCCCGAGGAGGGACATGCGGGACATCGGCGCCATCATGTAGAGCTGGAGGTTCCCGATCTCCTTCTCCCAGTACAGCTGGGACGCCATCGACCACAGGACGTTCAGCCAGAACGCGACCATCGCGCCGCCGAGCACCGTGGAACCGATGAGGGCGTTCACGTTCGCCCTCGCGGTCACGATCGCGGCCGCCTGTGCCGCCGCATCCGTGCACGGGTCGAGCCCGCACATCCCCCACGGAGCCGTGGGGGAGGTCGTCGTGATCGCGGCGATCACCCGGTCGCCGAGGGCCTGGTAGATGAACACGTACGCCGCGATCCCGAGGAGCGGGAGGATTGCCTCGAAGAAGATCCACGAGGGCTCGCGGTTCGCGCCGACGACCCGCGGGTACGCCCGACCGACGATCGCCTGGAGGTTCAGCCGGACCCGGTGGGGCAGCCGCGAGAGGGCGGTCCCGTCCTCGGTCACTCGAGGCTCCTCCCGACCATGCTCACAAAAACGTCCTCGAGCGTGGGCTCGGACTTTTGGAGGTAGTGGATCTTGGACCCCTGACTCTGAATCACGGACAGGATATCGGACACCGGCGACTCGTCCTCGAGGATGAACGTGAGGTTCGTCGTGTTCTTCCCGATGTCGTTCTTCGCCGAGAAGTTCTTCACGCCCCGCATCCCTGTGAACATCGACGTGGACTTGAGGTTGTCCACCTCGAGGCGGAAGGTCGTGTCCTTGCGGATCCCCCGCTTCAGGTTCTCCGGAGTGTCGCACGCGAGGATACGCCCGTGGTCGATGATCGCGATGCGGTCGCACATCTCGTCCGCCTCCATCATGTAGTGGGTCGTCAGGAGGACGGTCTTCCCGGACTGCCCGCGGAGCCACGAGCGGACGTAGTCCCGGATGACGCGGCTCGCGTTCACGTCGAGGCCGAGCGTGGGCTCGTCGAGGAACAGGATGGACGGGTCCGTCACGAAGCCCCGGACCATGTTCATCTTCTGCCGCTGGCCGCTGGACAGCGTGCGGACCTTCGCGTCCCGCTTGTCCCAGAGGCCGAACGTGTGGAACAGCTCGTCGATCCGCGCCTTGGCCACCTTGCTCTGCACGCCATAGAACTGGGAGAACATCCAGATGTTCTCGCGGGTCGTCAGGAGGCCGTACCCGCTCGTCTCCCCGCCGCTCACCATGTTGATCCGCGTCCGGATCGGGAACGGGTCCTTCGCGACATCAAAGCCCGCGACCTTGGCGATGCCCGAGGTCGGGAGCAGCAGCGTGCACAGGATCTTGATCAGGGTCGTCTTGCCCGCGCCGTTCGGGCCGAGGAGCCCGAAGAGCTCGCCCTCCCGGATCTCCGTGTTCACGTTCTCGAGGGCGGTGACCGGGCCCTCGTGCCACGCCTCGCCGTTCGCGTTCTTCTTCCGCTTGATCAGCTTGCGGGGCGGCTTGAAGATCCGCACGAGGTCCTTCGTTTCGATCGCGATGTCCATCGTCCGTGCTCGCGCCAGGTGCTCGCGGGGTGCGGCCCCGCCAAGCCAGAAGACTTGAGGGGGATCAGACCGTCGGCAGGAGCTGGCGGTATCGGGTCACATACCCGGCGATCCGGTTCCGCATCCGGTGGTACGCCACGTCCGTGAGCTCGGAGACCTTCTTCTTGTTGTGCTCGAAGTCGGCCGTGAACTCGTTCGGGTACTTCTTCAGTAACTCGATTGCGACGCGCTTAATGTACGTCGGGCGGATGTTTCCCAACCTGCGTTCTCCTTTGCGGTCCTGGCGCGGTTCCGATACACAGGGCGTATATCAACGTTACGAGGAGGGATCCGTGGAAATCGAGTCGACGGCCTCGGTCGACTTTCATCTATCCGGTCGAATGAAAGTGAGGCGGCGGGAAACCGCACGCGGGGGCGGAAGCCCGGGCAACGCTTAAATAGAGCACTCCTTTTCGCGTTTCGAATCCGACGGCGCGCGACGGGGACGGGTCCCGATGGAAGAGTCGCTGGTGAACATCGAATTCCTGAAGAGCTCGAACCGATACATCGCCCGGATCCAGAGCGAGATCGGGGGGATGCGGGAGTACACCAGCAGCTCCTTCGAGGAGGTCCTCGAGCAGGTCGTCATCGACCTCCAGGAAGAGGCCGAGTCGTACGAGTGATCACTCGTTCGCGAACGCAGGCTTCCGTTTCTCGAGGAACGCGGCCATGCCCTCCCGCTTGTCCGCCGTCGCACCCGCGAGGCCGAACGCCTCCGTCTCGAACGAGAGGCCCGCCCGGAGGGACGTCTCAAGCGCTTGGTGGATCGCCGCCTTCGAGAGGGCGACCGCCCGCGGGCCCTTCTCCAAGATCTTCCGGGCGAGACCCTTCGCCTCCTCGAGGAGCTGCGCCGCGGGCACGACTCGGTTCACGAGACCGATCCGCTCCGCGGTCGCGGCGTCGATCGCGTCTCCGGTGAAAATCATCTCGCTCGCCCAGCCCGCACCGACGAGGCGCGTGAGCCGCTGCGTCCCCCCGAAGCCTGGCGGGATGCCGAGGTTCACCTCCGGCTGGCCGATCTTCGCCCGCTCCGACGCGATCCGGAGGTCGCACGCGAGGGCGAGCTCGCACCCGCCGCCGAGCGCGTAGCCGTTGATCGCCGCGATCACCGGCTGCGGGGCCCGCGCGATCGCCTCCGCGAGACGGCCCCCGGCCTCGGAGAACCGCCGCATCTCGAGCCCGCTCTTCCCCGCCATCTCCGCGATATCGGCGCCCGCAACGAACGCCTTCTCCCCCGCCCCCGTGAGCACGATGGCCCCGACGTCCGCGTGGCACGTTAGGCCCGCGAACACCCGCGCGAGATCCCGGAGGAGGTCCGAGTTCAGGGCGTTCACCGGGGGACGGTCGATCGTGACGGTCGCAAGGCGGCCTTCGAGGTGGACCTTCACGGTGTCGGGCATGGGAACCGGGCCCTCAACCCGCGACCTCGGATGAAGATTCCCGCGGGGGCGCCCGGCGTCCCGTCGAAAACTATTTCTCCGAAGGGCCTGCTGGGGTACCGAGGAGGAGGGAAAT
>VBMI01000066.1 GCA_005878955.1 Methanobacteriota archaeon | reverse complement strand
CCGCCCCCCGAGGGTGCCGGAGTGATGGTCGGCGTAGTCGATGATCTCAGCGTCGGTCAACACCTTTTCCGTCATCAGCTTCGAGTGCCAGTAGGTCGCCCACCCCTCGTTCATGATCTTGGTCTGCGCCTGCGGCCCGTAGTAGTAAGCCTCCTCACGGACCATGGACAGGATGTCGCGCCGCCAGTTTTCGAGTGGGGAGTGGTCGATGAGGAATTTCAACACGTCGCGCTGGGGCGACTCGGGGAAGCGTTTCTTGCGCTTCGCCTCCTCATCGAGCTTCTTCTGCCGCGCCTCGACGAACTCGGGCGGATTGACGTAGTCGTTCATGTACGACTTGCTCTTCATCCGCCTCACCTGGGGTCTGGATTCCTCCGTTTCCTGCCGCTCCTTCGGGCGCTCCCTCACGATAAAGGGCGAGTGGGGGTCGATCAGGTTCTCCAGCGACAGGCAGGCGTCGATGAAGTTCTCGACCATCTCCACGCCGTGGGCGTCCATGTAGCGCCGAATGCGCGTGGCGTGGTTGGCCATCACGTCCATCATCTTGCGGTTGGTCTTGGAGAACGCCAGGTTGTTCTTGAAGAAGTCGCAGTGGGCGTACACGTGGGCCATCACGAGCTTCTGGTCGACGATCTGGTTGCACTCCAGAAGGTAGGCGTAGCACGGGTCGTTGTTGATGACCATCTCATAGATTTTGGACAGACCGTAAGAGTAGGATTTGGACAGGTACTCGTACTCCATGCCGAAGCGCCAGTGGGGGTAGCGGGTCGGGAAGCCGCCATAGGAGGCCACCTGGTTGAGCCCGCGGTAATCCAGAAGCTCAAAGATCACCGGGAAGAAGTCGAGGCCATAGGAGCGCGCGTGCGCCTCGATTTCCTCCTGCAGCTCGGCCAGATTCTTCGGCAGACTGGACATTCCTAGCGCCCCCGTCCCAGAAAATCCTTGATCGACTGGTAAATGCCCTCCTTGTTCTCGATCTTCGAGAGCGCCACGCGTTCGTCCTCCCCGTACGCCTCCTTGAGGTCGACGAGGAATTGCCCGGTGCCGTACGGACTCTCCACCTGCCCGTAGCAGAAGAGGTTGACGCGAGGCAGGACCTGCCCCTTCAGGATAGTGACGCACTCCTCGGTGTCGCCCTGCGACCAGTTGTCGCCGTCCGAGAAATTGCACAGCTTGTAGGCGGCGGAGATCACAGTCCCGCCCGACTCGCGGGTGTGATAGAAGGTGTCGCGGTCGACCTCGCGCGCCTCGGCATCGTGGATGATGTAACGAATCTCGACCCCCTTGTAGTGGTGCCGCAGCCAGGTATCGATCCAGAACGATTCGATCCGGACGATCTCCTTCTGCTCCTCGCCCATCGATCCCGACACGTCCATCATGTAGATGATGACCGCGTTGGCCTGCGGCATCGCGGCGCTCTTCCAGGAGCGGAAGCGTTTGTCGGCCCGGATCGGAATCAGGATCGGGTACTCGGGACGGTACGTGCCCGTCGAGATGCTGCGCTTGAGCGTCTCCTTGTAGGTCCTCTTGAAGTGCCGCAGCGTCTCGGGGCCGTAACGCGAAATGCCGGTGTAGCGATCCTTGTTCGACAGGATGTTCTTGCGCCCCTTCGGCTTGATTTCGGGGAGCTCCAGCTCCTCCCCGAGCATCTCCGCCAGCTCGTCGAGCGAGATGTCGACCTCGAGAAGGTGCTCGCCCGGCTGGTTGCCGGCCTCCTGCTTGCCGCTCTCGACCTCGCCGGCGCCCAGGACGGTGCCGATGGCGCCCTCGCCCTGGCCCACGCCGCCGGTCTGCTTGGGGCCGTAAATGAACTGGGGAATGCGTATCTGGGGCAGGGGGATGGAAATGAAGTCCTTGCCGCGCCGGCCGATGAGCTCGCCGCTGCTGATGTACTTCTTCAGTTCCTTCTTGATCCGCCCGCGGATGATCTGCTTGAAGCGGTTGTGATCCTGTTCGATCCTGAGGATCATCGCGAGTCCTCCTGCGACGACAACGCCCCTGCGGGGCGGCGGTACCTCGGCCCGCGGCCCGGCAGGGGCGTCAAGACACGATACCAGGCCTTCAGTCGCGCGTGTCGCCCCGGGCGAAGATGCTCGCCACGTAGTGCAGGATGTCCGTGGCACAGATGTCGCAGTAGCCGTAATCCTTCTTCAGACGGCTCTTCACGACATCGATCTTCTCCTGGGTGTCCTTGTCCACGACCGAGGAGACCAGCGAGGTCAGCTTGATCGAGTCCTTCTGATCCTCGAACAGCTTCAGCTCCAAAGCCTTGTGCAGCCGCTCGTTGGTCTTGTAGTTGAAGGTCTTCCCCTCGACCGCCAGGGCGCCGATGTAGTTCATGATCTCGCGCCGGAAGTCGTCCTTGCGGTTGTCGGGGATATCGATCTTCTCCTCGATCGACCGCATGAGCCTCTCGTCCGGCTCCTCGTCCTGGCCGGTGTATTTGTTGCGCACGCGCTCGCGCTGCGTGTACGCCTTGACGTTGTCGATGTAGTTGCTGCACAGCCGGGCGATGGCCTCCTCGTCGGCCGAGATGGCCCGCTGCACCTCGTTCTTGGCGATGTCCTCGTACTCCTGCTTCACCACGCCCAGCAGGTCGCGATACCGCTTGCGCAGCTCCTCCGACGTGATCAGGGAGTGGTGCCTCAGCCCCGACTCCAGCTCGTTCAGGACCATGAAGGGGTTGATGCAGCCCTCGCCCTTGTCGGAGACGAGGGCGTTGCTGATCTTGTCCTGGATATAGCGTGGCGAGATGCCGTCCATGCCCTCCCGCGTCGCCTCCTTGCGCAGCTCCTTGACGTTATCCTCGGTGAAACCCGGCAGCGTCTTGCCGTTGTAAAGACGCAGCTTTTGCAAGAGCGTCAGATCGGCCTTTTTGGGTTCTTCCAGGCGCGTCAGGACGGCCCACATCGCAGCCATCTCGAGCGTGTGCGGGGCGATGTGCTTGCCCTTGATGCGCGACGGGTTGTAGTCCTTCTCGTAAATCTTGATCTCCTCGGACAGCTTGGTGATGTACGGAATGTCAATCTTCACCGTCCGGTCCCGGAGCGCTTCCATGAACTCGTTGTGCTGCAGCTTGCGATACTCCGGCTCGTTGGTGTGACCGATGATCACCTCGTCGATGTCGGTCTGGGCGAACTTCTTCGGTTTGATCTTGTGCTCCTGCGAGGCGCCCAGCAGGTCGTAGAGGAAGGCGACCTCGAGCTTCAGGACCTCGATGAATTCGATGAGGCCGCGGTTCGCCACGTTGAACTCACCGTCGAAATTGAAGGCCCGCGGATCAGAGTCAGAGCCGAACTCGGCGATCTTGCGGTAATTGATGTCCCCCGTGAGCTCGGTCGAGTCCTGGTTCTTCTCGTCCTTCGGTTGAAAGGTGCCGATGCCGACGCGGTCCTTCTCCGACAGGATGATCCGGCGCACACGCACGTGCGACACGATTTTGGTCCAGTCGCCGCCGTAGCGCAGGACCAGCTCGCGGTAGGTCTGCCGGCAGGAGGGGCACAGGTCGCCTTCGAGGACCACCTTCTCGCCCTCAGGCTTTCCCTCGTTCAGCATCCGCAGGACCTCGGGACGCAGCTCCCCGGGAATGAGGTTGAGCGGCTCTTCGTGCATCGGGCAGGGGAGCACCTCGATCTGATCGGTCTTCTTGCGGCCTATCTCGCCCTCCAGGACCCACACGAAGGTGTACAGTGCCCCCTCGGGCGTCCGCGAGTAGTCCTCCAGCCCCTTCTTGAGCAGGCGTACGATGGTCGACTTGGACGAGCCGACCGGGCCGTGAAGCAGGAGCACGCGCTTCTCGGTGCCGTAGCGCTGTGCCGCCGACTTGAACACGTTGACCAGCTTCATCAGCGGGATGTCGAGGCCGAAGATCGCGTCGATGCCGCCGTGATCCTTGTCGTCGAAGAAGTTGTAGTGGATGATTTTCTTCTTGTACTCGTAGTATTCCCGCGTGCCTTTCGAGAGGATCATGTCGTAGATGCGCTGAAGAGCCGTGCGCGTCACCTTCGGGTTGTGGCGGACGATCTGGAGGTAATCCTCGAAGCTGCCCTCCCAGTGCTGGTCCCTGAAGCCCCGCAGGTCCTGGAGCCTCCCGATCAGTTGGACGATCTCTGAACCCGTAGGCACCGGTCTCACCTCCCGTTCGGGGATCGTGTCTCTGCTGGGGGGATGTGCCGTATCTCTTTGGTAGGCCATGCGTTCCTCTATTTCAAATCACCTGTTGTTAATATAAGGCGCAGTCACGAAATTGTCAAAACGTTTATCCGCGCCGGGCGGACCGTGCCGCGGCGTTTGTTGACAGTGCCCGGGGGAGTCATTAACATCGCCCGAACGCAGAGGGGGACCCCGTGGGCCCGCCGAACCCCAGACGCCCCGTGGAGGATGACATCCGGGAGGTGCTCGGCGATAAGGACCTGCGCGGTGACCTGCTCATCGAAGCGCTCTCCACCCTCGGTTCCAGGCACTCCGTCGAGCCGTTCCGCGCCGCCCTGGGGTGCAGTGTGCCGCTCGACCGTCCCGAACCCGAGGCGCGCGACACTGTGGCCGCGATCGAGCGACACCGCGGCGCCATCGAAGCGCTTCTGGGACGGGACCCCGGGTTCACGGTGGCCGCCCTCGACCTGCTGCACGAAATGGACCGGACTCTTCGCGACCCGGTGTTCCGCGAAGAGGGACCGCCCGCGGAATCTCCCGGCAACGGTGGTCCCGGAGCGCCCGGACTGCTCGAGGAGGTGCTCCACCTGGAGACCCACCGCGCCGAGCGCTCCGGTCGCCCCCTCGCCGTCGCCATCCTGTCTCGCGAAGATTCCGGCGGGCGGGTGGCGCGCGACACGGGCGCGGGAATCGCCGTCCTGCGGGACAGCGCGCGCGACATCGATGTCATCGCGGAGGATCCGGCCGGGGACATCGTGATCCTTCTGCCCTGCACGGGGGGGCGGGAAGGGCTGCGGGCCGCGGACCGGTTCCGGCGTAGCCTTCTGGCGGCGACCGGCGGCGATTACCGGGCCGGAGTGGCGGCGGCCTCCGGCCGGGCGGCCCACGGCCACGCCCTGCTGCGTCTGGCCCGCCAAGCGCTGCAGGAGGCCCGGCGGACGGGTTCCGGGACCGCCCTGCACCGCCCCGAGCGCCGGTCGCACGAGCGCATCCTGGTCGGCTTGGGGTTGTCGGCGCGGCTGCGCTGCGGAGAGTTCGAATTGGAGGTCGGAGTCGAGGACCTGTCCCTGGGTGGCGCCCTTCTCGCCACGCCTCGCCGCGTCGACCCGGGCTGCGA